>NZ_CP115396.1:3782500-4082500 GCF_027625995.1 Hymenobacter yonginensis | reverse complement strand
ATGATTGGCCGCTCCGGGGCGCTGCTGCAGGCCCGCAAGCTGGCCGAGCGCGCCGCCCCCACCGACAGCACTGTGCTGCTGGAAGGCCCCACCGGCGCGGGCAAAGAGCTGTTTGCCCAGGCCATTCACCAGGCCAGTCCGCGCCGCAGCAAGCCGTTTGTGGCCGTCAACTGCTCGGCTTTTCCCAAGGATTTGCTGGAATCGGAGCTGTTTGGTTACAAGAAGGGCGCGTTTACGGGGGCTTTGACGGATAAGAAGGGTCTGCTGGAAGAAGCCAACGGCGGCACCTTGTTTCTGGACGAAATCGGGGAGCTGGAGCTGAACGTGCAGGCCAAGTTCCTCCGGGTGCTGGAAACCCAGCAGTTCACCAAGCTCGGCGACACCCGCCCTACCAGCGTGAACGTGCGCATCGTGGCCGCCACTAACCGCAACCTGCGCCAGGAAGCCGAAGCCGGCCACTTCCGGCCCGATTTGTACTACCGCTTAGCCGTGTTTACGGTGCCGGTGCCGGGCCTGAACGAGCGGCGCGAGGACGTGCCGCTGCTGGCTGAGTACTTCCTCCAATTCTTTGCAGGCAAGCTGCGCCGCCGCCTGCGCGGCCTGGAGCCCGAGGTGCTGGAGCAGCTGCGCCGCCACGACTGGCGTGGCAATGTGCGGGAGCTGAAAAATGTGCTGGAACGCGCCGCCATCCTCGCCGATGGCGACACGCTCACCACCGACGACCTGCCCGCCGAGTTCCACTACCTGCCCGCCGCCCCCACCACCGACGAAGCCTCCGACAACAGCCTGCGCACCCTGGAAAAGCGCCAGATCCGCCAGGTGCTCCACGATACCGGTGGCAACAAGATGGAAGCCGCCCGCCAGCTCGGCATCGGTACCAAAACGCTCTACCGCAAGATTCAGGAGTATGGGCTGTAGAGACGCAACATCTTGCGTCTCGTCGTTGAACGACGCTGCCTGCGCGTCCCAGGGCTGAAGCCCTGGGACACAAGCACTCTACCAAACCGGGTTATTCTGACCGCCACACCGGGTCAGAATGACCCGGTTTTTTTGTGCCCGATGTGTGAGGCAGGCAAGAGGTGAAAATATTTCGACCTGATAATCAGGTCGATGTGATGAAAATAGTGGGTACTGGCCGGATGTGGGCCTGGATTGGCAAGAAGCCGCCCGAGCCATTCGTCGATTCGGCAAACGGACCGAACCGGGGCCGGCGCTGGGGTGCCTGACAACCAGCCCAGCGCCATGCCCCGCCGACGCACGGCTCACTCACGGACCCGTTCCACTTCTTTTCATCTCGTCAGATGACTTCTTCTTCCGAAACCGCCACCCTATTGCTGGAAAGCTTCCCCGAACTGGGGGCGGAACTGCAGGTGCCGGCCACGCGCCAGAGCCTGTACCGGCAGCTGAGCTGCTTTGCCACCTTCACCCGCGAAGCCGCCGAGGCCGGCCAGCTGGCCCTGCTCAAACGCTGCTTCGAGGTGGCCGACCGCCTGCTGCGCCAGGGCGACGCCTACCTGGCCCGCGCCATCGAAAACGTGTACCTGCACTGCCTGCACCTCGATGGCAGCACTTACGGCAACCAGCTAGCCCGTCAGCTTATGCCCAGCCGCCTCTACCAGACTTACCACTATCCGCACACCACCATGCTGCCCTAGGGCCGCTGCTTTTCCGCTTTGCCAATGGCTCCGCTCCTGATGATTCCCGTGCTCACGGCCGCCGGCCTGGCCGGTTTCTGGCTCTTCTACAAGTCCGTCGATTTCTTCGACCAGATCTAACCCTGTCGCGCCATGATGGTCACCCTGTTTTTCCTCTCCCTCGCCACGTTCGGCTACCTCTGCTACGTGCTGCTGCGCCCGGAGAAATTCTAATTCTGTTGCCCGTTACCCGTTGCCCGTTGTCAGGTCGTTCGACGATTGACAACTGGTAACTGGCAACCGGCAACCGGCAACTCAACCAAGATGAACAACGAACTACTCAGCATCGGCGGAATATACCTCATCACGCTGGTGCTGGCCCTGCCGCTGGGCGCGTATCTGGCCCGGGTGTTCCGGGGCGAAAAGAACCTGCTCGACTTCATGCGGCCCGTCGAGAATGGCATCTACCGGCTCTCGGGCATTGATGCCCGCCGCGAGATGACGTGGCAGCAGCACATGGTGGCGCTGCTCACCATCAACCTGGTGTGGTTCCTGCTGGCCATGCTGGTGCTGTGCACCCAGGGCAGCCTGCCGCTCAACCCCGACGGCAACCCCTCGATGTCGCCTGATCTGGCTTTCAACACGGCCATTTCCTTTCTGGTGAACTGCAACCTGCAGCACTATTCCGGCGAGTCGGGCCTGTCGTATCTCTCCCAGATTGTGGTGATTACCTTCCTGCAGTTCGTGAGTGCCGCGACTGGTATTGCGGCGGCCGTGGTGGTGTTCAACGCCCTCCAGACGCGCACCACCGAGAAGCTGGGCAACTTCTACGACTACTTCGTGAAGAGCCTCACCCGCCTGCTGCTGCCCGGTTCGCTGCTGATTGCCCTCATCCTGGCCTTCAACGGCACGCCCATGACACTGCAGGGCAAGCAGGAGCTGATTTCCTTGCAGGGCGACTCGGTGGCGGTGAGCCGCGGGCCGGTGGCCGCCATGGTGGCTATCAAGGAGCTGGGCACCAACGGGGGCGGTTTCTACGGGGCCAACTCGGCCCACCCCCTCGAAAACCCCAACTTTATCACCAACGCCGTCGAGAACATTGCCCTGGTGATTATCCCTATTGCCATGGTGTTTGCGCTGGGCTTCTACCTGAAGCGCCGCAAGCTGGCCTACATGATTTTCGGGGTGATGACGGTGGGCTTTGTGGCCCTGCTGGCCCCCACGGTGTACTACGAGATGCACGGCAACCCCGCCATTGCCAAGCTCGGCGTCGACCAGGCGCTGGGGGCTATGGAGGGCAAGGAAATCCGCCTCGGGGCGGCGGCTTCGGCTTACTGGAGCATCACCAACACCATCATCAGCTGCGGCTCGGTGAACTCCATGCATGACTCGTTTATGCCGATTTCGGGCATGAGCCAGATGCTGGGCATGATGACCAACGCCTTCTACGGCGGCTGCGGGGTGGGTTTGCTCAACTTCTTCGCCTACCTGATTATTGCCGTGTTCATTGCCGGCCTGATGGTGGGCCGCACGCCCGAGCTGCTGGGCAAGAAAATTGAGGCCCGCGAGATGAAAATTGCCGTCATCGTGACGCTGCTGCACCCGCTGCTGATTCTGGCCGGCACGGCCCTCACGGCCCACCTCTACGCCGGCAACCCCACCGAGTACAGCGGCTGGCTGGCCAACCCCGGCTACCACGGCTTCTCCGAGATGCTGTATGAGTTCACCTCCGCCTCGGCCAACAACGGCTCCGGCTTCGAGGGCCTCGGCGACAACACGCCCTGGTGGAACATCAGCACCGGCGTAGTGCTGCTGCTGGCCCGCTTCCTGCCCATCGTGGGCCCGGTCGCCATTGCCGGCCTGCTGGCCCGCAAGAAGTACGTGCCCGAAAGCGCCGGCACCCTGCCCGCCGACACGGCCACCTTCGGGGTGATGGTACTGGCCGTAATCGTCATCATTGCCGCCCTGGCCTTCTTCCCGGCCCTGGCGTTGGGGCCGCTGGCCGAGCATTTCTCGCTCTACTAGTATCGAGTAGGGAGTATTGAGTAGTGGGTCAGATCCTGCTCTGGTCTTCTGCCAGAACTGAAAAGATGAAAGACGAAATAGTAGTTGCTGGTGCCAGTAAATCTTCGTCTGCAAACCAATCAAGATGGAAATGCTCACCGGGTCTCAGGTTAGATAGACTTTCTAAAAAGCTCCTCAGTTTCTGGAATGCTTCTAGGTCACCTGTAATCTTGAAACCTACACCCTCTATCTGCATTGTAATCAGCTGATTTGACTGGTCAACCAACTCTAATGACAGGTGGTGTAATGATATAGGATAGTAAATAGTAGGTCTTTGTCTGAGTGAAAATTCTTTCGTTGGGAATTCAGTCAGGCAGTAGGAGAAGCTCAGAAAATCAGCAGTGGTACCCGAAATATCAATTTCGGTGTGGCCTTCAAATTCTCCTTTTAGTGAGCTGACATTAATAGATAATTCGCACATAACTACGAGTCTATACAAAGCTATTTTCAGATACACAAAGTAAGTGCCCAGAGGCAGCAATTAATAGCAACTAGTATTCTGGCAATGAGACGAGTTCAGGCATATCTGCAACTCATTCTAATCTCTTTCTTCTCAACTCCCAATGTCAACTAAATCTCAATCTCTCTTTCAACCCGCGCTGGTGTCGGAGGCCGTGAAACAGGCGTTCGTGAAGCTAGACCCGCGCATCATGTTCCGCAACCCGGTGATGTTCACCGTGGAAATCGGGACGGTGGTGATGCTGCTCGTGACGCTGGGGCTGCTGGTGAAGCCCGATGCCGCCCAGGGCTCGTTCGGCTACAACTTCACCGTGTTTGTGGTGCTGTTCCTGACGTTGCTGTTCGCCAATTTCGCCGAGGCCATTGCCGAAGCCCGCGGCAAGGCCCAGGCCGAAAGCCTGCGCAAAACCCGCGAGGAAACGCCCGCCCGCGTGCTTGATGCCAACGGTCAGGAGTCGTCGGTTTCCTCCTCCCAGCTCCAGAAAGGCCAGATTTTCCTGGTGGAAGCCGGCGAAATCATCCCCACCGACGGGGAGATTATCGAGGGCCTGGCTACCATTGACGAGTCGGCCATTACGGGCGAGTCGGCCCCGGTGATTCGGGAGGCCGGCGGGGATAAGTCCAGCGTGACGGGCGGGACCAAGGTGCTGTCGGACCGCATTAAGGTGGTGGTGACGACGGCCCCTGGCGAGTCGTTTCTGGACAAGATGATTGCCTTGGTGGAAGGCGCTTCGCGGCAGAAAACGCCCAACGAAATTGCCCTTACCATTCTGCTGGCCGGGTTTACGCTGGTGTTTGTGCTGGTGTGCGTGACGCTGGCCCCGTTTGCCGAGTACTCCAACACGCCCATTGCCATTTCGGCCTTCATTGCCCTGTTTGTGTGCCTGATTCCGACCACCATCGGCGGGCTGCTCTCGGCCATCGGCATTGCGGGCATGGACCGCGCCCTGCGGGCCAACGTCATCACCAAAAGCGGCAAAGCCGTGGAAACGGCCGGCGACATCGACGTGCTGCTGCTCGATAAAACCGGCACCATCACCATCGGCAACCGCAAAGCCACCCACTTCTGGCCCGCGCCCGGCATCACGGAGGCTCAGATGGTAGAGGCCGCCACCCTGGCCTCGCTCACCGACGAAACGCCCGAGGGCAAGAGCATTGTGGAGCTGGCCGGCGAAACCCGCCGCTCCGACGTGGCCGGTCTGCGCACCCGCCTGCAGGGCGCTGAGCTGATCAAGTTCACGGCCGAAACCCGCAGCTCGGGCGTGACGCTGCCCGACGGCACCCGCCTGCGCAAGGGCGCTTCCGACGCCATCCGGCAGCTGGCCGCCCGCGCCAACCAGCCCTTCCCCCAGGAAACCACCCAGCGCGTGGAGGCCATTGCCAGCAACGGCGGCACCCCGCTGGTGGTCAGCCAGAACGACCAGGTGCTGGGCGTGGTGGAGCTGCAGGACATCATCAAGCCCGGCATTCAGGAGCGGTTTGAGCGCCTGCGCAAAATGGGCATCAAAACCGTGATGGTAACCGGCGACAACCCGCTCACGGCCAAGTTTATTGCCGAAAAAGCCGGCGTGGATGACTTCATTGCTGAGGCCAAGCCCGAGGATAAGATGACCTACATCCGCCGCGAGCAGCAGCAAGGCAAGCTGGTGGCCATGATGGGCGACGGCACCAACGACGCCCCCGCCCTGGCCCAGGCCGACGTGGGAGTGGCCATGAACTCGGGCACTCAGGCCGCCAAAGAGGCCGGCAACATGGTGGACCTCGACAACGACCCCACCAAGCTCATTGAGGTGGTGGAAATTGGGAAGCAGCTGCTGATGACGCGCGGCACGCTCACCACCTTCAGCATTGCCAACGACGTAGCCAAGTACTTCGCCATTGTGCCCGCGCTGTTCATGGTGGCCATTCCGGCCCTGGGCGCGCTCAACATCATGGGCCTGAAGTCGCCGCAGTCGGCCATTCTCTCGGCCGTGATTTTCAACGCCGTGATTATTCCGCTGCTGGTGCCGCTGGCGCTGCGCGGGGTGTCCTACAAGCCCATCGGGGCCTCGGCCCTGCTGCGCCGCAACCTGCTGGTGTACGGCCTGGGCGGTGTCATCGTCCCCTTCATTGGCATCAAGGTCATTGACCTGGTGGTGGGGCTGTTTTTGTAGCAAGCTGACGTTTGAACAGATAAAAAAGAACGTCATGCTGAGCGGAGCCGGAGGCGAAGTCGAAGCATCTCTACCGCAGTAGTATTCAATACCAACTCAACGAAGCGGTAGAGATGCTTCGGCAAGCTCAGCATGACAAACAACATAAAATCAACATGAAACAGAACCTGCTTCCCGCATTCCGCCTGACCCTTGTGCTGCTGGTTATCTGCTGCCTAATTTACCCCGTGATGGTGTGGGCCGGTGCCCAGCTGGCCCCGGCCGGCGGGCAGGGCGAAACCATCAGCCACAAGGGCCGCGTGGTAGGCTACGATAACGTGGGCCAGAACTTCACCCGGCCCGAATACTTCCAGGGCCGCCCTTCGGCCGTGGATTACAACGCCGCCGGCTCGGCCGGCTCCAACAAAGGCCCCAGCAACCCCGACTACCTGGCCACCGTGCAGGCCCGCCTCGATACGTTTCTGGTACAGAACCCCGGCGTAACCAAGGCCCAGGTACCGGCCGAGCTGCTCACCGCCTCCGGCTCGGGCCTCGACCCGCACCTCTCGCCGGCCGCCGCCGCCGTGCAGGTAGCCCGCGTGGCCAAAGCCCGCAACCTCGCTGCCGCCAAGGTGCAGGCCCTGGTAACGGAGCACACCCAGCACAGCGCCTTCGGCCCCGACCGGGTGAACGTGCTGCGCCTGAACGTGGCCCTCGACGCCCTGCAGAACCGCTAGCCGGTGGCTGCCTCCGCGCACCGGGCCCGCGCCCACTGGCGGCTGCGGGCCCACCGGCACCGTGGCCGCCGCTTCCGCCCCGGCTACACCCTGCTGGCCCTGGCGCTGCTGTGGCTGCTGCTGCAACTGGTAGCCTGAGGCAATAGCCAGTAGCGCGAACTTTGTAGTTCGCGCCCCCGCGCCGTTGCAACGATTGTCGTTCTGGGGCGCGAACTACACAGTTCGCGCTACTGCCTCCCGGCTCGTTTTCGTTGCTTTACATCCTCAATTCCGTATTACTTCCCCGCCACCCGCCTGATCAAAAAACGTCAGGTTCCCCCTCTCCCCGAAGCTTCGCGCATCAAGCGAACCGGGAGCCGGGGGGTGAGGTCCTCCGCATTCTTTCTCTCCCAATGAAACCACTGGTTCTTTTTACCGCTACTGCACTGCTCACGGCTTCGGCTGCTATGGCCCAAACCGCGCCCGATTCCACGGCAGCTGCGGCGGCTCCGGCCAATCCGCTTACTACCTACGGGTTTGTGGATGGCTACTATGGCTATGATTTCAAGCACGCGGCCACCAACCAGCGGCCCGGCTTCCTGTACTCGCACAACCGCCAGAACGAGTTTACGGTGAACAACGCCGTTATCGGTCTGCGCTACGACAATGGGCAGGTGCGCGGGGCCCTGGGCCTGCACGCGGGCACCTACGTATCGGCCAACTACGCGGCTGAAGACCAAGTGCTCAAACACCTCTACGAGGCCTACGCGGGTTTCCGCCCCTTCAAAAAAGCCTGGCTCGACGTGGGCATTTTCGGCTCGCACATCGGGTTTGAGTCGGCTATCAGCAAGGACAACTGGACGCTGACCCGCTCCCTGATGGCTGAAAACTCGCCGTACTACGAGGCCGGGGCGCGGCTGACCTACGAGGTGAGCCCCAAGCTGACGCTGACCGGGCTGGTACTCAACGGCTGGCAGAACATCCGCGAAAACAACCAGGCTAAAGCTGTGGGCACCCAGATTCAGTGGAAGCCCACCGATAAGCTGCTCATCAACAGCAGCACCTTCTACGGCAACGAGCAGCCCCAGGACTCGGTGCGCCGCCGCCGCTACTTCCACGATTTCTACGTGAGCTACGCCGCCACCGACCGCCTCAGCCTGGCCCTGGTGTTCGACGTGGGCAAGCAGGAAAGCGAGCAACGCGGCGGCAAGGCCGATACCTGGCACACCGGCGCGGCCTTCGTGCGCTACAAGCTGGCCGATAAGTGGACCGCCGCCGCCCGCGCCGAGTACTACAACGCCGACCGGGGCGTCATCATCAGCTCCATTTCGCCGGTAGCCGCCGCCACCGATTTCAAGGTGCAGGCCGCCTCGCTCAACCTCGACTACGCGCCCACCAGCAACGTGACGTTTCGGGTAGAGGGCCGCACCTTCCACGGCCGCCAGCCCTTCCTGACGGACCGCAACGGCAACCCCACCCGCAACTACGGCAACCTCACCAGCAGCATCGCGCTGTCGTTTTAGAGCGTGTTTGGGAACTTGAAAAGCACGTCATGCTGAGCTTGTCGAAGCATCTCTACCGCTTCGTTGCATACTATCTGGCGAAGCGGTAGAGATGCTTCGACAAGCTCAGCATGACGTGCTGTTGATTACTTACGACTTCCTGAATAGCTTCAAAGAGTAGTAATGTTAATTATTTGTAAGACAGCGCTTTATTAAAGATACAAATGCCAAACACTCAATACTAACTACCCAGTACTCACTACCAGCCGTTCGGCGGCTGGGCAATGGTTTCACCCTTTAGCTTACCACGCATCATGGCCCGTACCATCAAAGCCCGCCTCACGCTGGGCCTGAGCTTTCTGTTCGTGATTATTCTGCTGCTGAGCGGGGTGGGGGCGTACTTCCTCTACCAACTCTCGCGCAGCTCGGCCGCTACGTTGCAGGACAACTACCGCTCGGTGGCCTACGCCCGGGCCATGTCCGATGCGTTGTCGGATGTGCGGGAGGCGCGGCGGGCGGGGCCAGCTGCTGAAGTAGTCCGGGCCGAGGCCACCTTCCGGCGCAGCCTGCGGGCCGAACAGGGCAACATCACCGAGCCCGGCGAGCAGGAGCTGGCCGATTCGCTGGCGGCCTCGTTTGGGCAGTACGCCGCCCAGGCCGCCGCGCCGGCCGGCCTCTACCAACAGGTGCGCGGGCAGGTGGGCCGGGTGGCTACCCTGAATCTGCGGGCCATTGAGCAGCAAAGCCTGCGCACCCGCCGCATTGCCAACCGCACCATCGGCACGCTGGGGCTGCTGGCTACGCTGGGCATTCTGGCTACGGTTTCCTTTATCTTCAGCTTCCCTGATTACCTCACCCGGCCGGTAGAGGAGCTGACGGCCGGCATCCGGCGGGTAGCCGAGGGCCACTACGACCAGCGCCTGCCCGTGCGCGCCCACGACGAGTTTGCGCCCGTGGCCCAGGCCTTCAACGACATGGCCCGCCGCCTCGAAGGCTACGAAACCGCCGACGGCACGCCCCGCATCGACTCCAGCGGCCCCCTCGACTTAGTAACCAGCCACCTGCGCCCCGGCTCCGCGCCCGATGCAGCCGACGACCTGACCCGCCGCCGCCACCTGGCCACCCAGCTGCAGCGGCAGGCCCGGCAGCTCCAGCGCACCGCCGATGAGCTGGCCAACGGGCAGGCCGGTTGAGTTGCCGGCCTTTCACGTGTAGTTTGCGGGCATGACAACTTCATCTTCTTCCTCGGCAGCGCTGCGGCGCGCCACCCCGGCCGGGGTGCTGGTGGCCCTGGGCATTGTGTACGGGGACATTGGCACCTCGCCGCTGTACACGGTGCGCGGGGTGTTTGCCAGCCGGCCCGTGACGGAGGACGTGGTGCTGGGCACCATTTCCTGTGTTATCTGGACGCTCACGCTGCTCACCACGGTGAAGTACGTGCTCATTGCCCTGCGCGCCGACAACCACGGCGAGGGTGGCATTCTGGCCCTGTACGCCCGGCTGCGGCGGCTACCGGTGCGCCGCCTCTACCTGGTAGCCATTGTAGGGGCCGCCGCCCTGCTGGCCGACGGCATCATTACCCCGCCCATTTCGGTGGCCTCGGCCATTGAGGGGCTGCGCATCCTCCGGCCCGGCCTCAACACGGTGCCCATCGTCATCGGGATTCTGGTGGCGCTGTTTGCGTTTCAGCAGTTCGGCACCCAGATCATCGGCAAGCTGTTCGGGCCCGTCATGACGGTGTTTTTCTCGATGCTGGCTGTGCTGGGCGTGTACCATCTGGGGCAGGACCTGAGCATTCTGCGCGCCTTCAATCCCTACTACGCCCTGCACATGGTCACGCAGGTGCCGGGCGCGTTCTGGCTGCTGGGCTCCATTTTCCTGTGCAGCACCGGCGCCGAGGCCCTGTACGCCGACATGGGCCACGTGGGCCGGCCCAACATCTACCTGTCGTGGACGTTCGTGAAAACCTGCCTGCTGCTCAACTACCTGGGGCAAGGGGCGTGGCTGCTGCAACACCTGGGCCCGCCGCTGGGCGAGCAGAACCTGTTTTTTCTCCTAATTCCGCAGTGGGCGCTACTGCCGGCTATTGGGCTGTGCACGCTGGCGACCATCATTGCCTCGCAGGCCCTCATTTCGGGTTCGTTTACGCTGGTGATTGAGGCGCTGCGCCTGCATTTCTGGCCCAAGGTGAAGGTCGATTACCCTACCGAGCTGCGCGGGCAGGCCTACGTGCCGAGCCTGAACTGGCTGCTGTGCGCCGGCTGCGTGGGCGTGGTGCTGTACTTCCGCGAGTCGGGCAACATGGAGGCGGCCTTTGGGCTGGCCGTGACGGTGACCATGCTCATGACCACGGCCCTGCTGGCGTTTTACCTGCGTATGCGCCGCGTCAATCCGGTCTGGATTGCGCTGCTGATTGGCACCTACGTGCTCATCGAGGGCTCGTACCTGGTGGCCAACCTGGCCAAGTTCACCCACGGCGGCTGGCTTTCGGTGCTGCTGGGGGCGGTGATTCTGCTGGTGATGCTGAGCTGGATTGTGGGCCAGCGCGTGCGCAACGACCTCACCGAATTCACCCCGCTGGCCGATTACCTGCCGCTGCTGCAGGAGCTCAGCAACGACGCCTCAGTGCCCAAGTACGCCACCCACCTGGTGTACCTCACCAAGTCGGACGACGCGCGGCAGGTGGAAAACGGCATCATCCACAGCATCTTCAAGAAGCGCCCCAAGCGGGCCGATGTGTACTACCTCATCCACGTGCACACCACCGACGACCCGTACACCCGCCGCTACCACGTCACGCACGTGCTGCCCAATGAGTTGGTGCGCATTGATTTCTACTTGGGTTTCCGCATCGACCACGCCCTCAACTACATGTTCCGGCAGGTGGTGTCGGAGCTGGTGCGCAACGGGGAAGTGGACATCACCAGCCGCTACGAAAGCCTGCGCGGCCAGGACGTTACCGGCGACTTCCAGTTCGTGATTCTCAACAAAACCTTGCCCTATGAGTACCTGCTGCGCGGCTGGCAGCGGCTGGCCCTGCGCCTGCACGGCTGGCTGAAGCGCCTCGGTGCCTCCGAAACCGAAAGCTTCGGCCTCGACAACAGCTCCTTCGTCATTGAAAACGTGCCCCTGCACATGCCCGCCCGCCCCGAGCTGCAGTTGCAGCGGGACTAGCTGTGAAATGGTGAGGTGGTGAAATGGTGAGTCTGTCGCGCCTGAGGCTCGATCAGGCGCATCATGCTGCTGCCTCCAGAAAAACCAGAATAAATAACGTAGCCGGCCGACCGGTCCAACTCGCGCCAATCGAACATCAAACTCACCATTTCACCACCTCACCATTTCACCGATGAACGACGACCAACAGCGCGACCAATCGGCTGAGCGGTTTCTGCGGCTAGTGCAGCAGCGGCGGCGCGGGCGGCTGAAGGTGTACCTGGGGCTGGCCGCCGGCGTGGGCAAAACCTACCGCCTGCTGCAGGAGGCCCACGAGCTGCGCGCCCACGGCGTGGATGTGGTGCTGGGCTACGTGGAAACCCACGGCCGCCCCGGCACCGTGGCCCAGCTGCGCGACCTGCCCACCGTGCCGCGCAAGCACATCTTCTACAAGGGCCGCATGCTGGAGGAACTGGATGTGCAGGGCATTCTGCAGCGCCGGCCCTCGGTGGTGGTGGTGGATGAGCTGGCCCACACCAACGTGCCCGGCTCCGAAAACGAGAAACGCTGGCAGGACGTGGAGCAGCTGGTGCGGGCCGGTATTTCGGTGCTCACGGCCGTCAACATTCAGCACCTCGAAAGCCTGCACGACCAGGTACTGCGCATCACCGGCACCGACGTGACGGAGCGCGTGCCCGACCAGGTACTGAAGCAGGCCGACGAAGTAGTGAACGTGGACCTGACCGTGGGCGAGCTGCGCGCCCGCTTGGAAGAAGGCAAAATCTACGATGCGGCCAAGGTGCCCACGGCTTTGCAGAACTTCTTTCAGGCCGAAAACCTGCTGCAGCTGCGCCAGCTGGCCGTGCGCGAAACCGCCAACCTCATCAGCCGCCAGATTGAAACCGACGGCGGCGGGGCCGCGCCCGTAGCGCCCGAGCGCCGCAACCAGGACCGCCTGCTGGCCTGCATCAACGCCAACGCCCCGGCAGCCAAGGAAATCATCCGCAAAACCAGCCGCCTCGCCGACCGCCTCTCGGCCGCCTCCTGGGCCGTACTCTACGTACAGACGCCCCGCGAATCGGCCGACCGCATCAACCTAGCCACCCAGCGCCACCTGCTCAACAACCTGCAGCTCACCACCGAGCTGGGCGGCCAGATTTTGCGCGTGAAAGCCACCGACGCGGTGCCCGAAATCCTGCGCGTAGCCCAGGAAAAAGGCGTCACGCTGCTGATTTGCGGCGTCACCAGCGAGAAAAGCTGGTGGCAGCGCCTGCTGCGCCCCGGCGTCACGCGCCGCCTCATCCGCTCCGTAGCCCGCTCCCCGCTGGATGTGGACGTGTTTCTGGTGAGTTACTGATCTGCTTTTGCGCCCGGACAGTAGCGCGAACTTTGTAGTTCGCGCCCCAGAACGATATATATCCGAACGGCGCGGGGGCGCGAACCGCAAAGTTCGCGCTACTACCCCGCCAGCCCGCTGCCCCTTGCTCAACCATACGCGAAGCAGAGCTTCGCGCTACTGCCCATGAACCTCAAAACCAAAATCACCCTGGCCTTCGTCACCATGCTGCTGCTGCTGCTGGGGGTGAGTGCGTTTACCCTTTTCTCGCTCAACCGCCTCGACCGCACGGCGCGCAACGTGCTGCAGGACAACTTCTACTCCGTAGAGCTGGGCCAGCGCATGCTGCGCGCCCTGGACAGCGTGCAGACCGCGCCGCCGGTGGCGTTGGCCAGCTTCCGGGAGGCCCTCACCCGCGAGGCCGGCAACGTAACGGAAGTGGGTGAGCAGGCGGTGGTGGATAGCCTCACGGCCACGCTGGCCCGCTACGAGCGGCTGCCCCAGGCCGCTAACGCCGCCCAGCTCCGCACGCTCACCTACCGCATGATTGACCTGAACACCCAGGCCCTCACCCGTAAAAACGAAGCCGCCAACCGCACCGCCACTCAGCAGCAACGCTACGTGCTGGCGTTGCTCACCTTCGCCCTGCTGACCTCGTTGCTGTTTGTGCTGAGCGTGCCCGAGGCGGCCGTGGGGGGCCTGCGCAAGCTCACGGCCAGCATCGAAAACGCCACCAACCAGGATTACTCGTCCTCCATTCCGGTGGAAAGCCACGACGAGTTTGGCACCGTGGCGCGGGCCTTCAACCGCATGTTGGTGCAGCTGCAGGACTACCGTACCTCCACGCTGGCCCAGTTGATGGCCGAGCGCAACCGCGCCGCCAGCATCGTGAACAACCTCGATGAGGGCCTGCTGCTGGTGGACGAGCACCGCCGGGTGCTGCTGGTGAACCCCGTTGCGGCCGAGCTATTGGGCCAACCGGCTGCCGGGTTGCTGGGCCAGCCGGCCGACGAAGTAGCCCGCCACAACGACCTGTTCCGGGAGCTGCTGCGCCACCTCGATACGCCCGCCGCCCAGCGCCCCCAGGAGGCCGCCCCGGTGCTCACCCTGGCCCGCAACGACGAGGAAGTGTACTACCGCGTGGCCGTGAACGACGTCATCAGCTTCAACGAGGCGCTGGATAAGATGGAATTCGTGGGCTCTATCCTCACCCTGCACAACGTGTCGGAGTTCAAGAAGCTGGACCAGGCCAAGTCGAACTTCCTGGCCACGGTGTCGCATGAGTTGAAAACGCCGCTGTCCAGCATCAACTTCAGCCTGAAGCTGCTGCAGAACGGCAAAGTGGGCTCCGTAAACGAGGAGCAGCAGCGCATTCTGGCCACCATCAAGCAGGAAAACCAGCGGCTGCTGAAGCTGGTGGGCGAGCTGATTGACGTGTCGCGGCTGGAATCGGGCAACATCCAGCTCAACTTCCAGCCCACCCAGGTGCGCGACATCGTGCAGTTCGCCGCCGATACCATTCAGCTCCAGCTCCAGCCCAAGCAGCTCACCCTCGACATCCAGGTGCCAGCCGAGCTGCCCCCCGTGCGCGCCGACATCGAGAAAACCACCTGGGTGCTACTGAACCTGCTGGCCAACGGCATCCGCTATTCGCCCGAGCAGGGGCAGCTGCACATTCGGGCGGCGCTGGCCCCGGGCGGGCAGCAGGTGGAGGTGCTGGTGCAGGACCACGGCCCCGGCATTGCGCCCCAGTACCAGGAAAAAATCTTCCAGCGCTTCGTGCAGATTCCCGACAAAACCGGCTACCGCGGCGGCTCGGGCCTGGGCCTGAGCATTGCCCGCGAGTTCATCGGCAGCCAGGGCGGGCAGCTGTGGGTGGAAAGCGAGCTGGGCACCGGCAGCACCTTCCGCTTCACGCTGCCGGTGGCAGGCTGAGTGGGCAGCGCGCTGGTGGAGCACCTCCCCAGTTTATGCAGCAGCCCACGCACTTACGGGCTGCTTTTAGCGCTACGTCAAAATATTTTTCACGTCCGATAAATCCAATTATCCAGGCAGGGGCGTAAGTGCTTTCAAATCAACCACCCCCCTTCTTCTTTCTTCCCTGATTATGAAAAAGACCCTTCTTTCTTTCGCTGTAATGGCCTTTATGGGCGCTGCTTCGGTTTCTTCGGCTCAGGCTCAGGCCAAGATGACGCCCGGCACCGTATCGGTGGGCGGCCAGGCCATGTACCCGAATAAGAACATTGTGGAAAACGCCGTCAACTCGGCCGACCACACCACACTGGTAGCTGCTGTGAAAGCCGCCGGCCTCGTGGAAACCCTGCAGGGCAAAGGTCCTTTCACGGTATTCGCTCCTACCAACGCCGCCTTCAGCGCCCTACCAGCCGGCACCGTTGAAACGCTGGTGAAACCCGAGAACAAGGCGACCCTCACCAAAATCCTGACCTACCACGTGGTAGCCGGCAACATGACCGCCGACAAGATTATGGCCGCCATCAAAGCCGGCAAAGGCACCGCCAGCCTCAAAACCGTAAGCGGCGGCACTCTGAAAGCCATGATGAACGGCCCCAAAAACGTAGTGCTGGTTGACGAGAAAGGCAACGTCTCGACCATCTCCACCTACGATGTGACTCAGAGCAACGGCGTGATTCACGTAATCGACAAAGTTCTGATGCCCTAATCCAACCGGTGTTTCGACACCAGCAAAAAAGCGCCTTCCCGGCTGGGAAGGCGCTTTTTTTGGTTGATAGTAGTTGTCAGTTGCTCGTTGTCTGTTTTTCGTTGTCAGAACTGTACTGACAACGAAAAACTAAACTCAGGGGCAATTCTGACGGCGGGCCTCGTCGGCGTAGGTGTAGCCGAGGCGCACGGCCCGCTCGAAAAACTCGCAGGCGGCCGGGGCGTTGCCTTCCTGCTGCGCCAGCCGGCCCAGCAGAAAATGCACCTGCCCATTTTTTGGATTGGCTTCCAACACTTGGCGATAGTCGGCGCGGGCCTGGGTCAGGTCTTGCATTTTGTAGTAGGCCAGGCCCCGGTACGTCAGGTATTTGAGGGGCAGCGGGCGCCCGGCGCGGGTACGCAGGCGCAGGCCGGTACTCAGGTCTTCGGCAGCCTTCTCGAAGGTCTGCTGCTCAAACAGGCGCACCTCCCCCCGGGCCAGCCAGGCCGTGCTCTGCGTGGAATCCAGCGCCAGCGACACGGTGAAGCTCTGCTCGGCAGCCTCCGCCTCGCCAAGGCCCGCCAGGCACTGCCCCACCCGAAACAGCAGATGGGCCCGCTCGGCAACCGGCTCGGCATCGGTCAGGGCGGCTTCGTAGTCGGCGCGGGCGGCGGCATAGTCGCGGTTGATGAGCTGCTCAATCTCGCCCCGGCGCCGCAGCGCGGCCCCGAACTCGGGCTTGAAGTGCAGCGCCTGCGTGAAGTAGGCGTGCGCCGCCGACCACCGCGCCCGGCGGTATGCCCGTAGGCCATCCTCGTAGTTGCTGACGGCCGTTACGTGGTCCATGATCAGCTTGCCCCCCAGCACAAACGCCAGAATGGCGGCCAGCAGCCCAAACGTGAGCAAATAGTCGCGGCGCGTAAAGCGGCGCTGCTTGGGAATGGTGCGGTAGTGTCGCTCGCCGGAGCCGGCCGGCCGCCGGGTGCGCAGGGGCGCCGGCGGCGGCATGGGCACCCCGTACACGTGCTGCGTGGGGGCGCGGTACTGCTGCTGCCGCTGCTGCTCGGCGGCGCGTTGGGCGGCTTGGCGCAGCTGCTGGTCGTAGGCGGCGCGGCGCTGGGGGTCGCCCAGCACCCCGTAGGCCACGGCCACGGCCTTAAACCGCTCCTCGTACAAGGCGCTGCCGCCGTGCTTGTCGGGGTGCAGCTCCACGGCCAGCCGCTTGTAGGCGCGCTTCACGTCGGTGGCGGTGGCGGTGGCGGCTATGCCTAATACGTGGTAATGATTCTGGCTCAAGATGCAGCTGCTTGCGGGTAAAAATACGCCGGGTTTCAGACACGCGCACGGTTTTCCCGTATGAAGGGGCTATCTGAAAACCAGGCCAGGGGCCCGGAGTTCAGGGCCTTTTTTCCAAACATGGTTTTCCGCAAATTATCTCCCGCTCATGGGCCTTTTCTCCGACGACGACGACGCTACTAAAACGCCCCGCACCGACAATATCATCGGCAACCTAAAGGGGTATCTGGATACCCGCATCGACCTGGCGCGGCTGGAAGTACAGCAGAAAGTGAAAGTGGCCATGGTGGGCACCATGCACGGCGCGGCTATGGCAGGCATCGGGCTGGTGTTCTTCCTGTTCCTGAACCTGTTTATTGCCCTGCTGCTCAACGAGCAGCTGGACAGCTCCTACTGGGGCTTTGGCATCGTGGCCGGCTTCTATCTGGTGCTGCTGATTGTGTTTCTAGTAGGCGTTGATAAGAAAGTATTTCAGGGCGTGGCCGATAAGCTGCTCGACAACACCATCTACAAATCCGACAAACGTCAAGCCTAATCCGACATGGCCGAACTGACCAACCCTTTGTTTGAAGACGAAAAAGAGTTTCTGGAGCGCCAGAAGCTGGAATACGAGCGCGCCCTGATGGGCGACGTGGAGGAGATAAAGGAGAAAACCCAGCAAGCCAGCAAGTACGTGGCCATCGGGGCCGGCATTCTGGCCGGTGCGTGGCTGCTGTCGAAGGCGTTTGGCGGCAAGAAGGACAAGGTGCTGCGTGGCGGCCCGGCTCCGCAGGGCCTGCCCGGCAAAGCCTCCAGCCGTTCGCTGCGCAAAAACCGCCAGGCCCTGTCCGGCTTCGCTGCCGACGACCTGGGCTTCAGCACCGGCCACCACGCCGACCGCGGCCAGCAGCCAACCCACCACGAGCGAGCCCAGCTAGCCCCCGACGTATACCACGCCATGCCCCTGGCCTCCTCCGACGACGATGCTTCGCATGACCCGTTCCAGCCTGTCAGCGCCACTGCACCGTCGTCGTATGCGCCGGCCCGGCAGGCAGCGTATGCCCCGCATGAGCCAGCACCGGCCGCGGCTTCTTCTATCGTGGCCGATACGTTCCGCGCCTTCATGCAGTCCGACACCGGCAAGATGCTGGTAGCCCAGGCTTCGGCCCTGTTGATGGGGATAGTAGCCAAAAAAGTGCATGAGTATTTGCCGATGCTCAAAAATCCCGACCTTGCAACCTCTCCAGCGGAGCCGGAAACCCGGGACATCGACTTTACTTATCACCACGACGACGCGAATGCGCCTCACCAGCCTCTATGATGGCCTCAGCAAGCGCCGCTCCCACGGCCGCAAATCCCTGGCTATCCTGCTCGACCCTGATAATCTGACTGAAGCAGGCTGCCGCAAGGTGCTGGCGCTAAGCGAAACGCACCCGGTAGATTATTTCTTTGTGGGCGGCAGTCTGGTGATGAACTCGCACCAGACTGCCCTCATCCAGCAGATTAAGCAGCATTCGGCGGTGCCGGTGCTGCTTTTTCCCAGTCATAGCCTGCACCTCGATCCGCAGGCCGACGGGATTCTGCTGCTGAGCCTAATTTCAGGGCGCAACCCAGAGTTTCTGATCGGGCAACACGTCATTGCAGCGCCGCTGCTGCGCCAAAGCAACCTGCAGATTCTGCCCACCGGCTACCTGCTCGTAGATACCGGCCGCCAGACCACGGCCAGCTACATGAGCGGCACCACGCCCCTCCCCTACGACAAACCCACCATTGCCGCCTGCACGGCCATGGCCGGCGAGCAGCTTGGCCTGCGCCTGATGTATCTCGACGGAGGCAGCGGCGCCATGTACCCGGTGTCGGCAGCCACCATCCGGGCCGTACGCCAGGCCGTCGACGTACCCATCATCGTGGGGGGCGGCATCAATACTGCCGATAAAGCCCAGGCCGCCCTTGCCGCCGGAGCCGATGTCATTGTAGTCGGCAACCAGGTAGAGAAGAACCCGGAGTTTCTGGGCGAAGTATCCCGTGTAGTGCAATCGTTCAACACCGTGGCCGACGTAGCGTAGCCCAGCGCCGCACCCGCAGAGTACCACCCGGCTCCGGCCGCCCATAGCAACAAAAAGCCCCTTGCTACTTCAGTAGCAAGGGGCTTTTTGTTGCAAAAACCGCCAATAATGGCGCTGCTGAAGCTTAGATATTCATGGCCGATTCGCGGCGGCGCATCTTGCCGGCCGGAATCCCGAACATCATTTTAAAGCGACGGCAGAAGTACGCCGTGTCCTTATAGCCGACTTCTTTGCCGATGTCGCGGATGCTCTTCTTAGTGGTGCGCAGCAGGAATACGGCGCGCTCCATACGCTGGTACTCTATGTAATCCTGGGGGTTGATGCCGGTGAGCATCTTGAAATACTGCCCCACATAGTCCTCGCTCACGTTGGCCACGTTGCTGAGCACTTTGTTGGACAGGTCGCCGCCGATGTTCTCCTTGATGTAGTTGAACAGGTCGATCAGGCGCGGGTCCTTGAAGTAGGTGCTGTTGGTAGCCAGCTGCTCTACAAACATCTTGTTTTTGAGGATGTAGCGCACGATTTCCACCACGATGTTCTCGGTGTAAATCGTAATCAGCCGCTCGCGGCCGGGCAGCTCCTGCAGGCTCTCCTCCACCACCTTGATGATGAGGTTGCCCAGCTTGGAGTTGTTGGAAATCAGGAACGCCGGCACGTCCAGCGAGGCAAAGAAGTTCACCGAATCGAACACCTTGGCCTCAAAGCTCACGAACGAGTGGCTCTCTTCAGCATCCCCGATCAGGTCGAGGTCGGAGTTGGAGTGGAAGAACTTGTCTTTGTTGCTGATCAGGTCGTCGTTGGTGATAACCTTGCCGGCCGAATCACCATAGTTCACCTTGGTAGCACGGCCACCGGGGATGAAGAGCATTTCGCCTTCTTCTACCACCTGCTCTTCCTCACCGAACGTAATACGGCCTTTGTGCAGCAGAATCAGGTTGTTGCCGACATCGTAGGAGTTGCGCACCGTGAACGGCTGCTGCAGCACCAAATTCTTCGCTTTTATGTAGCGTACGCCAAGCGACTCTATCACTTTATTGTAATCTTCCATCTTCGTAGGGCAGGTTGGGTACTGAGGTAAACCCGGTATTGGGGGTGGCCGGACTTATGTAATGCAAATTAAGATATAAAAATTCACAAAAACGAAAAACCCAGCCGAAATTCGACTGGGTTTAATGCAATACTTCTGACTTTTAGGCAATTCGCCTGCTACTTCAGAATTTCCCGAGAGATTACAATTTTCTGAATCTCCGAAGTGCCTTCGTAAATCTGGGTGATTTTGGCGTCGCGCATCATGCGCTCTACGTGGTATTCCTTCACGAAGCCGTAGCCGCCGTGCACCTGTACGGCCTCCACGGAGGTATCCATGGCTACTTTCGAGGCAAACAGCTTGGCCATGGCACCCGACTTGGCGAAATCCTGGCCGGAATCCTTGTCGTGAGCAGCCTGCAGGCACAGCAGACGGGCCGCGTCGATGTTGGTAGCCATATCAGCCAGCTTGAACTGGATGGCCTGGTGCTGCGAAATCGGCACGCCAAAGGCCTTACGCTCCTTGGAGTACTTCAGGGCCAGCTCATACGAGCCAGACGCAATGCCCAGCGCCTGCGCCGCAATACCGATGCGGCCACCGGCTAACACCTGCATGGCAAACTTGAAGCCGAAGCCGTCCTCACCGATGCGGTTGGCCTTGGGCACTTTCACGTCGGTGAACAGCAGCGAGCAGGTATCAGAGCCGCGAATGCCGAGCTTGTTTTCCTTGGGAGCGGTCTGGAAGCCTTCCATGCCCTTCTCCACAATCAGCACGTTGATGCCGCGGTGCTTCAGCTCGGGGTTGGTCTGGGCCACTACGAGGTACACCGAGGCCGTGGTGCCGTTGGTAATCCAGTTTTTGGTGCCGTTGAGCAGGTAGTAGTCACCTTTGTCTTCGGCGGTGGTGCGCTGGCTAGTAGCGTCGGAGCCGGCTTCGGGCTCGCTCAGAGCAAAGGCACCGATGATTTCGCCGGACGTGAGGCCAGGCAGGTACCTGCGCTTCTGCTCCTCGGTGCCGTATTTCTCTAGGCCCCAGCACACCAGCGAGTTGTTCACGCTCATGATAACCGAGCACGAAGCATCCACTTTGCTGATTTCCTCCATGGCCAGCACGTAGCTCACGGTGTCCATGCCGCCGCCGCCGTACTCGGGGCTTACCATCATGCCCATGAAGCCCAGCTCGCCCATTTTCTTGATCTGTTCGGCAGGAAACTTCTGGTGTTCGTCGCGCTCAATCACGCCGTCCCAGAGTTCGTTCTGGGCAAAGTCGCGGGCGGCCGCCTGCACGGCGAGTTGTTCTTCGGTGAGCTGGAAATCCATGCGGTAAGGGGAGGTGGGATGGGGAAAACGTCAGAGCATATTGGCTGCACCGCAGCCAAACTGTCCTCAAAATTAAAGCGCAGATTCGGCAGATTGGGCGCGCCGCCCGGATTTTTTACCGGAATCCGGCCTGAAAAGCTGCAGACCCGCTATTTTGTTTGCCAGCGGGCCGGCAACAGGCAAGCGGCCGGAAATCCAGCCCGAACGGTTAGTCGCGGCGGCGGCCCATGAGCAGGGTGGCGTAGTAGAACAGCGTTGCCAGGGAGCCCAGCGCCGCTACCACGTAGGTCATGGCCGCCCATTTCAGAGCGTCTTTGGCCATCACGTGTTCTTGCGGCGTTACGATGTTGCGCTTGTCCATCCAGGCCAGGGCCCGCTTGGAGGCGTCAAACTCCACAGGCAGCGTCACGAAGCTAAACAGCGTGGTAAGGGCGAAGAAGGCTACACCAATGCCCAGCGGCAGCGGCGTGGTACGCAGCATAATCACGCCCAGAAACAGCAGAATGGGCATGAACTTGGACACGGCGCTCAGGGCCGGCACCATGGCCGAGCGGAACTGCAAAGCGCTGTAGGCGGTGGCGTGCTGCACGGCGTGGCCGCACTCGTGAGCCGCTACGGCGGCGGCAGCGGCACTGCGCTCGGCAAACACGGCTTCGCTCAGGTTCACGGTTTTGTCGGCGGGGTTGTAGTGATCGGTCAGGCGGCCTTCGGTGCTGATGACGCGCACGTCGGTAATGCCGTGGTCGGCCAGCATCAACTCGGCAATCTGCCGGCCGGAGAGGCCGTTTTGCAGGCCCACCCGCGAGTACTGCTCAAACTTGCTTTGCAGGCGGCGCTGGATCAGCCAGCTGGCCAGCATGGTGAGCAGAACGATGATATAGGCCGGATTCATACTGTACATTGGTGAGAGGGATGGAAGAGGGTGAAGAACGGTAGCCGGCTGCCATTCTGACGGTTGGAAGACTTACGCCTCCCCCACAACCCACCAGAACCGGCAGCTACGCGCCCGTCAGGATTCGCTCGACGATGCGCGAGGTGCTGTAGCCGGCCACCAGCGGCACGGTCAGCACCTGCCCGCCATTTTGCAACACCACTTCGTGGCCTACAATTCCACTGATCGGGTAGTCGTCGCCTTTCACCAGGATGTCGGGCAGCACGGCTTCAATCAGGGCCAGCGGGGTTTGCTCATCGAAGAGCACTACGGCATCCACAAACAAAAGCGACGCCAGAATGCGGGCACGTGCCATTTCGTCCTGCAGGGGCCGGCCGGGCTTGAGGCGGCTAACGGAGGCGTCGGTGTTGAGGCCCAGCACCAGCTTGTCGCCGAGGTGGCGCGCCTTCTCCAGGTAGTCAACGTGGCCCAGGTGCAGCAGATCAAAGCAGCCGTTGGTGAATACGACGCGCTGGCCTTCGGCTTTCCAGGCCGCCACTACCGGCAGCAGCTGGGCACGGGTCAGGATTTTATCTTTGCTCCACATCGGCAGGTAGCTCAGTAGTTTCGAGAGGCAGCACAGCGCCACGGCGCGCCAGCTGCCCCGATTTCATCATGCTCAGCAGGAAACTGATGCCGCCCATCAGCACCACCAGCAGCGTCTGGGCGCCGTGCACCACCAGGGCGTAGGCAATGCCGCCTTCCTTGCTGATGCCGTATACGAGCAAAGTGCTCTGCACTAGCAGGTGGAACACCCCAATGCCGCCCTGCACCGGCGCGGCCATCCCGAAGGCCCCAAAGGTGAGAACTGCCAACGCTGCCCGCATGCCCAAGTCGTAGGTTTCGGGGAAGGCGAAAAACACCAGGTAATCCATGAGGTAGTAGACCAGCCACGTGAAGAACGTGTGCAGCAGGAAAGCGCCTTTATTGGGCATGCGCACGATGCTGAATACGCCCGCCAGCAAACCTTTCACGAAGCTCAGCATCTTGTTGAACACGGTGTTCTGGCGCAGCCGCTCCAGGTTGCGCCACAGCAGGTAGCCGGAAATCAGCAGCGCAAGCAGGGCCACCACGGCCGCTGCCACCAGGGCATTGCGGTTGCGGGCCAGTGCATCGGCCTTGCCCTGCAGCAGGTAGGTATCGGCGAAGCCCCAGAACGTCTTGAAATCGAGCAGCAGCACCGTGCTCAGCAAACCCAGCAGCACCAGCACGTCGATGATGCGCTCGGTAATCACGGTGCCCAAGGACACCTGCACCGGCACCTTGCTAGTACGCTGCAGTAGCGAGCAGCGGACCACCTCGCCTACCCGCCCGGGCAGCACCATGTTGGCCAGGTTGCCGACCATCATGGCGTGGTACACGTCCCAGAAAGCCGGTTTCGAGCCGGTTACGGTGGGGTCGAGCTGCATCTTCCAGCGGTAGGCCCGGCTCAGGTAGCCCAGCACCGACAGCACCATCGTGAGCATCAGCCACCAGTAGTTGGCTCCCTGCACCGTGTCCACGATGCGGCTCAAGTCCTGGCCGCGCACGGCATACCACATCAGCAGCCCCGAAACGGATAGCAGCAGGGCGTATTTGAGAATGTTTAGAAGTTGCTTCACTAACGAAACTGTTGAAATAGGTAATAGCTAAATGGTTGGCTGTTACGAAAAACCCCGCAACAGCCAACCATTTAACAATGCAGCCTTTTAGCCATTAAACCAGTCGGTTGTGCTGGTCCGGGAAGATGATGGTGGGCTGATGCGCCCGGGCTTCGGAAAAGTCGATGAGGGCGTAGGAAATGATGATGACGATGTCACCCACGGCTACGCGGCGGGCAGCCGGGCCGTTCAGGCAGATCATGCCCGAGCCCCGTTCGCCCTTGATGGTATACGTCTCGAACCGCTCGCCATTGTTGATATTGACAATGGTGACCTTCTCGTTTTCCACCATGTTGGCCGCGTCCAGCAGGTCTTCGTCGATGGTGATGCTGCCTACATAGTGCAGCTCGGCCTGCGTGACCTTAACGCGGTGAATCTTCGATTTGAGGACCTCGATGTGCATGAAAAAAAGCAAATGACGAATAGGGCGGCAAAGATACAAACCCGCAGATGGGGAAGCCCGCCGGTTGCCAGCAGGGTTACTCTACCACTACGTTGTCGATCAGGCGCACGCCGCCCAGATGCGCGGCTAGGCACAGCACCACCGAGCGGCCCGGTTCCCAGGCTTCCACTGGCTGCAGGGTCTGGGCATCAGCCACCTCAAAGTATTCCAGCGTGAAGGCCGGCTCTGCCATGATGTAGGCCGCGGCCTGCTGCTGCACTTGGGTTGGCGCTACGCCGCTGCGCACACCGGCCGCGGCCTGCTCCAGGGCCTCGTAGAGGCGCGGCGCCACCGCCCGCGCCTCCGTCGACAGTCGCCGGTTACGCGAAGACATAGCCAGCCCATCCGGCTCGCGCACGGTCGGGAACGACACCAGCTCCAGATCAAACGACAGGTCCTGCACCAGCTGCCGCACAATGGCCACCTGCTGCCAGTCTTTCTGGCCGAAGTAGGCCTGATGCGGCCGGCACATATGAAACAGTTTGCTGACCACCGTAGCGACGCCGTTGAAATGCCCGGGCCGGTGCGCGCCCTCCATCACCCGCTCCAGCGGCCCGAAGTCAAAGTGCAACACCGAGGGCTGCGGATACATCTCCTCCACCGACGGCAGAAACAGCACGGTGCAGCCGGCCGGGCCCAGCAGGGCGGCGTCGGCCTCGGGCAGCCGCGGGTAGAGCCGGAAGTCGTCGGGGTTGTTGAACTGGGTGGGGTTCACAAAAATGCTGACCACCACCACGTCGCAGGCGGCAGCGGCGGCCTGCACCAGCTGCAGGTGGCCGGCATGAAGCGCGCCCATGGTAGGCACCAGGCCCAGGCGCTGACCGGCGCGCCGGCAATTTTCTGTGTATGCATGCAACGCGGCAGCCGTGTGCAGTATCTCCATCGATGTAGTAGCCTTGTTGGACAGGCCCCAGAGGGGTTTAGTTGAATTTTCGCCCAAATTTGTTTAATTTTGTGCTCCCCAACGTGTTGCCTTTCCCCAACTACCCTTTTCTGACTGATATGTCCAAGTTGAGAATCCTCTACGCGGCTACGGAGATTGATCCGTTTTTGCAGACCACCAAAGTAGCGGAATTTTTGCGGCGCCTGCCTCAGGGCATGCAGGAAATGGGGATGGAAATCCGCATTTTCGTTCCCCGCTTCGGCATCATCAACGAGCGGAAAAACCGGCTCCATGAAGTAGTACGCCTCTCCGGCATCAACATTGCCGTAGGCGAAGATGAGAAGCCGCTCATCATCAAGGTGGCTTCCATCCCGAACGCAAAGCTGCAGGTGTACTTCATTGATAATGAAGACTATTTCCACCGCAAGTCGGTACTTGTTGATAAGAACGACAAGTTCCACGCCGACAACGACGAGCGGGCTATCTTCTTCTGCAAAGGGGTGTTGGAAACCGTGAAGAAGCTAGGCTGGGCTCCTGACATCGTGCACTGCAACGACTGGATGACGGGCCTGATTCCGATGTACCTGAAAACGACCTACAAGAAGGACCCGATTTTCAAGGATGCCAAGTCGGTATTCACGATTTACAACAACGAATTCGACCACAAATTTGGCGGCGATATCATCGAAAAAGCTAAAATGCTGGATATTGATGACGACATGCTGGCTGGCCTGAAGACGGCTGACTTTGGTGGCTTCATCAAAATCGGCATGGAATACGCTGATACCATCGTGAAATCGGACGAAGACTTTAGCGACAACCTGAACGCCATCTTCACCGAGTACTCGCAGAACAAGAAGAACAAACAGATCGGGCAGGTAGGAGCCGACGAAAACCTACTAACCTCTTACTACGCACTCTATAATGAATTGGCCAATTAGTGCCTGCCGGCTCGCGTCGGTTTCCCTTCTTTCCGCAACGCTGCTGTTTACGGCGGCCGGTTGCGAAGACGCCAACGATCTGGGCGTGGAATTACCTGGCACCGCAAATGCCGATACCCAATACCGCGACTTCCCTGTAACGGCCTCTACCGTCCTGCGCGACTCCACCGAAACGCAGAAAGCCGACCGGTTTCTGGTAGGCCGGGTGCGCGAAAACGTGCTAGGCTCCACCGCCGCTACGGCGTTTCTGAACTTGAAGCTGCGGCCGCTGGCGGTAGACTCGCTCCCAACCGAGGTGAAACGGGCCGAAACGGTCGTGGCCCCCAACGCCATCCTGGACTCGCTGGTGCTGGAGATGCCGTTTGATGAGGTGTCGGGTTCTTCTGCTACGCCGCTGCGGGTGAATGTGTATCAGTTGGCGCAGCCCCTGGACGACCGGACCACTTACAACTCGTCCTCCTCGGTAGCCTTAGGCCCGGAAATAGCCCGTGGGCTTTCCGCTCGTCTCAACGGCACCCGCAAAGACTCGGTCGGCACGAAGCCTAATCGAACTCAGGTGACGGTGCCCGACCGCACGGTGCGCCTGAAGCTGCATGGCGGCGGGCAGACGTCGACGCTGGCCACCACCGTTTTCGAGCGCCTTAAAGCGACCGGCTTCAACCAGGCTGCGCTGGATGGCCTCTGGAAAGGTATTGCGCTGCAGCCGGCGGCCGACTTCAATACGGCCGTAGTAGGGCTGCGGGCCGCTGTAACGACGCGGGCTGTATTCTACTACCGTTACACGAACAAGAAAAACACCGGCCAGCTCAGCGGCCGCTACAGCATTCCGTTCAGCAAAGGCAGCTGGACCCGGCTGACGATTAACGACGCCCCGCGGTACTTCACGCAGGTGACCAACGAGTTGCCAACCGGCTCTCCTCTGAGCCGGTTGGGCGGCCCAGCTGGCGCTACGCAGTCGGTGGCGGCATCTGAAACGAATGGCTTGGTATACATGCAGGGTGGCAACGGTTTCGGGGCCAAGCTTGAAATTCCGGGCCTCGAGATACTGCGCGGCCTGGCAGCCCCGCAGGCCAATGGCAACCCGGCTATTGCCATTAACCGCGCCGAGCTATTGATTCCGGTACGGCCCTATGCTAACCTGCTGTTTTCGCTGCCGGATAGTAGCTTCTTGTACGAAGTTAACGCCAATAACCAGTCGCTTTACCGCCCTCTGCTCAATACCCGGGTGGAGCGCATTGTCCTACGCGATGGTGTTCCACAAACAGGTGCGGGTTTGTCGTCTATTGTAGACGATGCGACGAATAAGCTAGGGTATTACCAGAATGCTGCCAACGGTCGCCTTTACACGCTGTCGGATGCCAACCAGAACTTCAGCATGATCATGACTGGTTACGTGCAGGCGTACGTGTATGATAAGCTGGGCGGCGTTTCACCAGCGGCGTTTATTCTGTCGCCGTCGCTGCGCAATTCCTATGGCCTCAGCCTGGACCGGGCCGTACTGGATGCTAACAACATTAAGCTCCGCGTATACTACTCGCAGCTGCGCTAACTTTGCTTTGCTTTTATGTCTGCTGAGCCGCGGCATAGCATTTGCTATGCCGCGGCTCACTGCCATTTTTTCACGAAACTCTCTTTTGCTTCCCTACTTATGTGCGGAATTGTTGCTTATATCGGTCACCGCGAAGCCTGCCCGATCATTCTTAAAGGCCTGCACCGCCTCGAATACCGGGGCTATGACTCGGCCGGCGTAGCGCTGCTGAACGGTTCGCTTAATGTCTACAAGAAAAAAGGGAAGGTAGCTGAGCTGGAAGCCTTCCTGCAAGGCAAAGACACACAGGCGCAGATTGGCATGGGCCACACGCGCTGGGCTACCCACGGTGAGCCTAACGACTCCAACGCCCACCCGCACTACTCCACGTCGGAGCGCATTGCCATCATTCACAATGGCATCATTGAGAACTATGCCGCGCTGAAAGAGCATTTGCAGCAGCAGGGCCACGTGTTCCACTCGGATACCGACACGGAGGTTTTCGTGAACCTAATTGAGGAAATTCAGAAGCAGCAGCACTGTACGCTGGAGGAAGCCGTTCGCCTGGCGCTGCACGAAGTAGTAGGGGCCTACGCCATTGTGGTGCTGAGCCGCGACGAGCCCAACCAGCTGATTGCCGCCCGTAAAGGCTCGCCGCTGGTAATTGGGGTCGGCAAGAATGAGTACTTCTTGGCTTCGGACGCCACGCCCATCATCGAGTACACCAACGAGGTGATTTATGTGAACGACTACGAAATTGCGGTTATCAAAGACGGCAAGCTCGACATCCGTTCCAAGGAAGATGTGCAACAGACGCCCTACATCCAGAAGCTGGAAATGGCGCTCGACAGCATTGAGAAAGGCGGCTACGAGCACTTCATGCTGAAGGAGATTTTCGAGCAGCCCCGCTCCATCCTCGACTCGATGCGCGGCCGTCTGGAGCTGGAAGCCGGCCACCTGAACATGGGCGGCATCCGGGCCTACGAGCGCAAGTTCATGAACGCCGACCGCATCATCATCGTAGCCTGCGGCACCTCGTGGCACGCTGGTTTGGTAGCCGAGTATCTGCTCGAAGATCTGGCCCGCATTCCGGTGGAAGTGGAGTACGCGTCGGAGTTCCGCTACCGCAACCCCATCATCACGGAGCGCGACATCGTTATTGCTATTTCGCAGAGCGGTGAAACGGCCGACACGCTGGCCGCCATTGAGCTGGCCAAGAGCAAAGGCGCTACCATCTTCGGGATCTGCAACGTGGTAGGCAGCAGCATTGCCCGCGCTACCGACGCCGGTGCCTACACGCACGCCGGCCCGGAAATCGGGGTGGCTTCGACCAAGGCCTTCACGGCGCAGGTAACGGTGCTCACGCTGCTGGCCATGATTGTGGGCCACAAGCGCGGTGCCCTGTCTGATACCCGCCTGCGCGAGCTGATGGTGGAGCTGAACAACATTCCGGCGAAAGTCGAGAAGGCGCTGCTGCTCAACGACGAAATCAAGGAAATTGCTGAGACGTTCAAGGATGTGCCGAACTTCCTGTACCTGGGCCGCGGCTACAACTTCCCGGTGGCGCTGGAAGGCGCGCTCAAGCTAAAGGAAATCAGCTACATCCACGCTGAAGGCTACCCGGCTGCTGAAATGAAGCACGGCCCGATTGCCCTCATCGACGAGAATATGCCCGTGGTAGTAATTGCCACCAAGGACAGCTCGTACGAGAAAGTGGTGAGCAACATCCAGGAGGTGAAGGCCCGCAAAGGCCGCATCATTGCCGTAGTGACGGAAGGCGACACGGTTATTCCGGCCATGGCCGAGTTCGTGATTGAGGTGCCCCATACGTCGGAGGTGCTGGTGCCGCTGGTATCGGTGGTGCCGCTGCAGCTGCTGAGCTACCACATTGCCGTGCTGCGCGGCTGCAACGTGGATCAGCCCCGTAACCTGGCAAAATCGGTGACGGTGGAATAAGGCGCTTTTTCAGCCTGCTATTTGCAAAAGTCCATCGGCTCCGGCCGGTGGACTTTTTTGTTTTCTGGCTGGTTTTTCTGCCGTCTACGGCCTGTGGCGGCTCGGGCGGCCAATATTTTCCGCTTACTTTAGAGCTCCTCCAAACCCACCCTTTTCTTCTTCCGCTATGCCCCATACCGTTGTGTATTCCAACCAGGCCCCTGCTCCCATCGGGCCCTACAGCCAAGCCATTCAGGCCGGTGCTACCGTGTACGTTTCCGGCCAGATTGCCCTCGACTCCGTAACCGGCCAGGTGGTAGGCGGCGGCGACGTAGCCCAGGAAACCAACCAGGTGATGCGTAACCTGCAAGCCGTACTGCAGGCGGCCGGCCTCACGCTGCGCGACGTGGTGAAGTGCAGCATCTTTGTGAAGGACCTCGGCAACTTCGGCCTGATCAACGAAATCTACGGCAGCTACTTCACCCCCGACTACGCCCCGGCCCGCGAAACCGTGGAAGTAAGCCGCCTGCCCAAAGACGTGCAGGTGGAAATTTCGTGCGTGGCCGTGGCCGGCTAGTATTCTGAGTTTCGGTAGCTATTCTCCGTTTTCTGTCAGCTGGTTATGAAAGAACTTGGACTTGGCCTGTTTTTGGTAGGCCTGGTGTCGTTGGTGCTGCCTTTTCTGGGCATGAAATTCATGTTTCTGACCTGGATTGAGCAATGGGGCGCCTCCACCTCGCTGTTGATCCGGGGCGGCATCACGCTGGTGGGGCTGCTGTTGTGGCTGAGCTTCCGCAACCGCGACTGATGCGCCGTCCTGCTTCTGCCAAGCCCCCGAAGCCACTGGCCCGGCCCACCTACTTCCCGCCCGAAAACGTGCTGGAACGGGCATTGCCGCCGGCCCTGGCCGGGCAGCGCGAGTTCGAGGAATACCGGTTCCGCAACATCGACTTCAGCGAAGCCAATCTGGCCGGCATCCGGTTCAGCGACTGTCTGTTTGAGAACTGCAACCTGGCCGGCGCTAACATCAGCCAAACGGCTTTGCAAAACGTGGCCTTTGAGGGCTGCAAGCTGCTGGGCCTGCCCTTCCACGCCTGCCGTGATATGCTGTTTGGGGTGCATTTTGATAGGTGCCAGCTGGACTATGCGTCGTTTCTGGGCCGCGCCCTGCCGGCTACTCGCTTCGTGGGTTGCTCGCTGCAGGAAGCGGATTTCTCGCAGGCCAACCTGACGGCAGCCGTGTTCGACGACTGCCAGCTCACCCGCGCCATTTTCCGCCAGAGCATTCTGGTGGGCACCGATTTCCGGACCGCCCACGGCGTGGAGCTAGACCCCGAGCAAAACGAGGTGCGGCAGGCCCGCTTTTCGCGCCACAGCCTGCCGGGCCTGCTCACCAAGTATGCCCTGGTAATCGAGTAGCTGATTAACTGCTGTTAGGAAGCGGGAGTAGCGCTAACTTTGTGGTTCGCGTCTCCGCGCCGTTCAAATCATCTGAACGGCGCGGAGACGCGAACTACAAAGTTCGCGCTACTGCCCCAACGTCACTGAAACCGACGCCCCGCGTAACAGCAGTGAGTAAGTGGTTCTGCCAGCCAGCACAATTACGCAGCTACTCCACTACTCAGCTACTCTCTCGTATCTTTGCGGCGCGTTTTTCTATCCCGAAGACGCCGCGAACTGACTGACTTATGGAAAGAGAAGTACGGGTGCGTTTTGCGCCCAGCCCCACGGGGCCGCTGCACATCGGCGGCGTGCGCACTGCGCTGTATAACTACCTGCTGGCCCGCAAGCTGGGCGGCAAGATGCTGCTCCGCATTGAGGATACCGACCAAAACCGCTTTGTGCCTGGCGCCGAGCAGTACATTATGGACTCGTTGCGCTGGTGCGGCATCGAAATCGACGAAGGAATTGAGCAGGGCGGCCCCCACGCGCCCTACCGCCAGAGCGAGCGGAAGCCCATGTACCGCCAGTACGCCCAGCAGCTCATCGACAGCGGCCACGCCTACTATGCGTTTGATACGGCCGAGGACCTGGATGCCATGCGCGCCCGCCTGACGGCCGCCAAGGTGCCCAACCCGCAGTACAACAGCATCACGCGCGCCCAGATGCGCAACTCCCTCACGCTGCCCGCCGAAGAGGTGAAGCAGCTGCTGGACAGCGGTGCGCCCTACGTGATTCGCCTGAAAGTGCCCCGCAAGGAAGAAATCCGCTTCAACGACCTCATCCGGGGTTGGGTGGTGGTGCATTCTTCGGCCGTGGATGATAAGGTGCTGATGAAATCGGACGGCATGCCGACCTACCACCTAGCCAACATCGTGGACGACCATCTGATGGAAATCACGCACGTTATTCGGGGCGAAGAGTGGCTGCCCTCGGCACCGCTGCACGTGTTGCTGTACCGCTACCTGGGCTGGGAAGCCACCATGCCGCAGTTTGCCCACCTGCCCCTGCTGCTGAAGCCCGACGGCACCGGCAAGCTCAGCAAGCGCGACGGCGACAAGCTCGGCTTCCCGGTGTTCCCGCTGGAATTCCACGGCACCGATGCCGACGGCCAGCCAACCGTAAGCAGCGGCTACCGCGAGTCGGGCTACCTGCCCGAGGCGTTCATCAACTTCCTGGCCTTCCTGGGCTGGAACCCAGGCACCACGCAGGAGCTGTTCACGATGGACGAGCTGATTGAGAACTTCTCGATTGAGCGGGTGAGCAAGTCCCCGGCCCGTTTCGACCAGAACAAAGTGCGCTGGTACAACGAGCAGTACCTGCGCGCCAAGCCCGACGCCGAGCTGGCCCAGTATCTCATCCACGACCTGCAGGCCCAGGGCCTAGAGGTTTCCGCCGATAAGGCTGAGCAGATTGCGGCTCTGGTGAAAGAGCGCGCCACCTTCCCCGCCGACCTGGCCAAGGAGGCCCAGCTATTCTTCCAGCGCCCTTCCGCTTACGACGAGCAGGTGATCAGCAAGAAGTGGAACGCCCAGGTATCCGGCGCCCTCGCCGAGTTTGCCCGCCAGCTGCCCACCGCCCCCGACACTACGCCCGACGGCATCAAAGCCCTGCTCACGCAGGTAGTGGAAGGCCAGGGCCTGAAGCTTGGCCAGGTGCTGCAGGCCCTGCGCGTGGCCGTCACGGGTGCCGCCGCCGGCCCCGACCTGATGGCTATCATGAGCATTCTGGGCACGCAGGAAACCGCCGAGCGTATTGAGGCCGCCGTGGCGGCGCTGCCGGCTTAGCAAGGCCGGGCCATAAAGTTTAGGGCACGTTTGGTATCCGCCAGCGGGGCCGCTTCGTAGTGTGATGCTAGGAAGCGGCCCCGCTGTGTGTCAGGGGCGGCCGGCTTGCCGCTCTACGCCTTACGTCTGCTTATCATGGCCAAGAAACCCGTCAGCCCGAAAAAGAAAAAGAACGACCCCGAGAAGAAAGCCCGCGTGCATAAGGAGCTGGAGGGGTTTGAAATCAAGGTCAATCCGCTCGGCGAAATCACCTCCAACTATTCCATCGAAGACATCAACCAGTTCCTCAACCGCCACGTGCGCGACAAGAAACTGGTGAACCGCGACGGCCAGTTCGGCGAAAAGCCCGAAGACGACGAAGAGTTTCCGCTGGAAGATGCCGCCGCCATCGAGCCGGAAGAGTCGGAAGAGGACTTTATGCGCCGCACCAGCCGCGAGAGCCGCAAAAAAGGCGCGAAAGCCGAGCCCGACGCCGCTGCCGAAGCCGCCGACACCCGCGCCGAGCTGCCCGAGGAATGAAATGTAGCATAGGCTTCAGCCTGTGCCGTCAGCTGCCTGATACCATCTCAAGTAGCCCCTACAAAAAGCCCTGTCATCAGGAGGTTCGTAGCCTGCTGCCGGCAGGGCTTTTTTCGTGAGGATGGTTATTTACGCGCTACCACCTGGGCAACCCACGGCACCGGCTGAAGCCCATGCTACAAGCCCTGCGTTTTCGCTATACTTGAGGCACCTTTTCACCTCACTCATTCTCTCATGGCGATGAACTCGCACGACGTAGATTACCAGATTCTGGGCAACGACATTCAGGTGCTGGAAGTGGAGCTGGACCCCAACGAAACCGTCATTGCCGAGGCGGGCGCCATGGTGTACATGGAGGAAGCCATTGCGTTTGAAACCAAGATGGGCGACGGCTCGGAGCCCGACCAAGGTTTGATGGGCAAGCTGTTTTCGGCCGGCACGCGCCTGATTACGGGCGAGTCGCTGTTTATGACGCACTTCACGCACCGCGGCAGCTACGGCAAGAGCAAAGTAGCCTTCTCGGCCCCCTACCCCGGCACCATCATCCCGCTGGACTTAGGCACGCTGCCACAGGGCCTAATCGTGCAGAAAGATGGCTTCCTGGCCGCCGCGCGCGGTACGCGCATCAGCATCCACTTCAACCAGAAGCTGGGCGCGGGCCTGTTTGGCGGTGAAGGGTTCATTCTGCAGAAGCTTACCGGCGACGGCAAGGCCTTCATCCATGCGGGCGGCACCGTCATCGAGAAGCGCCTCAACAACGAGCTGCTGCGGGTAGACACTGGCTGCGTGGTCGCCTTCGAGCCCGGCATCGACTTCAGTATTGCCCGCGCTGGGGGCCTCAAGTCCATGATTTTCGGCGGGGAAGGCCTGATGCTGGCCACGCTGCGCGGCACCGGCCGCGTGTGGCTACAGTCGATGCCCGTGAAGAAGCTGATTCAGGCGCTGGCCCCTACCGGCGGCAACGCCCAGAAGGAAAGCGGCGGCATCCTAGGCAACCTGATGGGCGCCTTCGACCAATAAGCAGGATTCGGTAGTATATCAGCCGGCTACTGGCTCACCGCTTTGGTGGCTGGGGCCGCGCTGTACTGCTGGCCCGTCGTCTCGATTTCGGGGTCGGCCATCTGTACAGCAATGATGCCCAGACTCACAATCAGGCCCAGCACCAGCAGGCCGAGCAGCCCTAACATGGAGCGGTTGCTGAGCAACGGAACTTCTTCGGAGAGACGGCGGCGTTTCCGGCGGGAAACGTAGGGGCGGTGGGAGGAATCGGAAGCGGACACGGTGGGAGCAGTGAGCTATAACGAATCCCCTAATATATAGATTTTTCTGAGTAGAGGACCATGCTTTATGCTGTAGCGCGCAATGTGCTCTATCGTATTGGCTTATTTGGAAAGGCAGCCCGGGTGGTGACTTTTGTTGCGGGGCTTTGTGGGGCCAGATGCTACTTTGGGCGGAGCACTGGCTGCGCGGCCGCGGGGAGCACCCTTACCAGCTTGCCGGCCTCGTAGTGCTCCAGCTTTTCGGCCTTGCCGGCAGCGGAGTACACCGGCCAGTCGCCGAACCAGTAGAAGTGGGAACCGTCGGGCTCGGCTACGATGCGCGCCTGCCCGGTGCGCCAGATGCGGCCGTTGGGATGGTAGTACGTGATGCGCATCAGACCTTCAGCAGCGCGAACATACACTTCCTTGCGCTCCAGCACGCCATTGGCGCCATAGAAGCGGGAGGTACCCACGAGGCGCCCGTGCCGGTACCGTTCCCGCCCAGACACCTGCCGCGCCGACGCAGGATAATATGTGCGCCAGGGACCGTGGGGCCGCAGGTCACGGTCGTAGCGGTGGTCTGACCAGAAGCCGACGGGGCCTTTAGCCTTCAGCATTCGGCAACCGCTGATTGCTACCGTTATCGTGAGTATAGCTAGGACACAACGCATAGAGCAATACTATAAGCCTGACGTTGATAGCAACGTCACTTCGGCTAAGATATTGGCCATGAAGCTGGAATACCAGCACCGGGCGGCCTACTCGCTTTCCCGCAGAATCTCCTCCAGCAGGTCGCGGGAGTTGCTCAGGCGGGGTATTTTGTGCTGGCCGCCCAGCTTGCCCCGGCGGGCCAGCCACCGCTCAAACTGCCCCGGCGCGGCTACCGTGAGCGTGGGGGCCACCAGCGCTAAGTCGCGGTGGCGCTTGGCGTCGTAGTCGGAGTTGAGCTGGCGCAGGGTCTGGTCGAGGACGGCGGCGAAGTGGGCGGCATCGTGGGGCGGCGCCAGGAACTCTACCAGCCACTGGTGCCCCCCACGGGAGCCGTCGGCGGCGCCGGCGAAATAGATGGGGGCCGCGGTGAAGTCGCGCACGGTGGCGGCCGTGGCCTGGCAGGCGGCGGCCATGGCGGCTTCGGCGTTTTCCACCACCACTTCTTCGCCAAAGGCATTCAGGAAGTGCTTGGTGCGGCCCGTGATGCGGATGCGATAGGGACGCAGGCTCGTGAAGCGCACCGTATCCCCGATTTTATAGCGCCACAGCCCCGCATTCGTGCTGATGATGAGAGCATAGCTTTTTCCCAGCTCCACGACCTCCAGCGGCACGGTCTGTGGCTCGGCAGCGTCCCACTGGTCGGCGGGCAGAAATTCGTAGTAGATGCCGTGGTTGAGCAGCAGCAGCAGGTCCTCGGAGTCGGGCTCGTCCTGCAGGGCCAGGTAGCCTTCGGAAGCGTTGTAAACCTCCAGATACTGCATCTGCGGGCCCGGAATCAGCTGCCGGAACAGCTCCCGGTACGGCCCGAACGCCACGGCGCCGTGCAGAAACAGCCGCAGGTTGGGCCACACTTCCGTGATATTGGCGGCACCGGCCAGCTCCGTTACGCGGCGCAGCAGCACAATCATCCAGGTGGGCACGCCGGCTAGGGCGCGCACGTCCTGGTGCTGCACGTGGCGCGCAATCCGCTCAATCTTCTCCTCCCATTCATCCAGCAAGGCCAGCTCCAGCGGCGGCGTGCGAATATACTCGGCCCAGGCAGGCAGGTTCTGCATGATGACAGCCGATACGTCGCCGGCGCGGGACGTGGGGTCCTCGGGGCGTAGCGGGTTGGGGGTGTGCGTGCCGCCCAGCGAGAGGGTTTTGCCGCCCAGCAGTTGTGCCTCGGGGTAGTGCAGGGTGGAAAGCGCCACCATGTCGCGGCCGGCGCGGTAGTGGCACTGGTGCAGGGCTTCCCGCGTGACCGGGATGTACTTGCTACGGGCGTTGGTGGTGCCGCTGCTTTTGGCAAACCACTGCACCCGGCCGGGCCACAGCACGTCGGCCTCGCCACGCATCACCCGCTCTAAGTCGGGCACCAGCTGCTCGTAGCTGCTCACGGGCACCCGCCGGGCAAACTCGCCGGCCGTGGGCCGGTCGGCGAAACCGTAGCGGCGGCCCCACTCCGTGGTACGCGCTGTGTGCAGCAGCTCTTTCAGCACGGTGTGCTGCACCTCCATCGGGTTGTCGCGGAAGTGGTAGATGCTGGCTAAGCGGCGCTGAACGGCCCAGGAGAGTATGCCGTTAATCACAGGCAGGAGAACAGATAGAACAGGAAGTTGAGCGGCTTTCCTTACTTCACTACAGCTGGCAAGGTTGCCCTGGCGGGCCGGGCGCCGCGTGGGTTTGGGCTATTACCAATCTGCTTGGCCTGAATTCTCCGGCGCAGATCAGCAGCCTCCATACGCTGGCAAGCTATGTAAGCTCCTTCTATGCGGCGCTTACAGCTTGCGTTTCAGCTCGAAATTCTTGCCCAGATACACGCGGCGTACGGTTTCGTCGGCGGCCAGCTCTTCGGCGGTGCCGGCTTTCAGCAGCTTACCCTCGAAAAGCAGATAAGCCCGGTCCACGATGCTGAGCGTGGAGTTGACGTCATGGTCGGTGATGAGGATGCCGATATTCTTGTGCTTGAGCCGGGCCACGATGCTTTGAATCTCCTCAGTGGCAATCGGGTCGACGCCGGCAAAGGGCTCATCGAGCAGCACGAATTTGGGGTCGACGGCCAGGGCGCGGGCTATTTCGGTGCGCCGCCGCTCACCGCCGCTCAGCACCTTGCCCAGGTTTTTGCGCACGTGGGTCAAACTGAACTCGTTGAGTAGGGACTCCACTTTGTCGAGCTGCTCCTGCTTGGGCATCTTGGTCATCTGCAGCACCGCCAGGATGTTTTCCTCCACGCTCAGGTCGCGGAATACGCTGGCCTCCTGGGCCAGGTAGCCGATGCCGAGGCGGGCGCGCTGGTAGATGGGCATCTTCGTGATTTCCTGGTCGTCCAGAAACACGCGTCCGCCGTCAGGCTTCACCATGCCCACAGTCATGTAGAACGAGGTGGTTTTGCCGGCACCGTTCGGGCCCAGCAGCCCCACAATTTCGCCCTGCTCCACGTGCAGCGACATGTCGTTGACGACCGTGCGGGCCTTGTACTTCTTAACCAGGTGTTCAGCTCTGAGAATCATCGTGCGGCAAAGGTAACGAAGCGGCGCGGCCTGACGCCGCCCGGCCCTACAACGCAAAAAACGGGTTGCCGAATGCGTATTGTCGGGCCTTTCGGCCGCCACCTACTTCGGCGCGTATCTTGTGAGCAACTCTTTCGCCTGCCATGCCTGTTTTTCGCCGCTTAAGCCGCTTTCTGCTGGCCTTTCTGTTTGTGGGGGCTGGCATTACCCATTTCGTAGCGCCGGCCGCTTTCATGCGCATCGTGCCGCCGTATCTGCCGGCGCCGCTGCTGCTGGTGTACCTGAGCGGCGTGGCCGAAATTGCCGGCGGCCTGGGGCTGCTGCTGCCCGCCACCCGCCGCTGGGCCGCCTGGGGCCTGGTTTTGCTGCTGATAGCCGTGTTTCCGGCCAACGTGTACATGCTGCAAAGCCACGGCGCAGGCCTGGCGGTGCCGCTGTGGGCGCTTTGGCTTCGGCTGCCATTGCAGGCGGTGCTGGTGGCCTGGGTGTGGTGGGTGCGGAAGTAACGCGAAAAGCTGTTTTGCGACGAGCGAGTATGCAGTACTGCGCTGCCTGCTGTAACGCCGGCTACTCGCTACGCTCGTCGCGAAGCGGAGCTTCGCGTTACTCCCAGCGAATGTCCTTCACGCGGAGCTGCAGGGTTTTTACGCCGCGGTACTCGTTGATTTCCACCGTGTAGCACACACTGAACGGCTGGCCCTGCTGAATCTGGGGCAGGTGCTCGGCCAGGCCAAACCCGATGGCGTCCACGACGTGGTGGCCGTCCTGGGTGAGGGCCAGCTTGAGGTGCGAGTTGCCCACGACGCGCGCCGAATCGGGGGCGGCGTACACGTTGCGGGCCATGAAGGTGGGGTTGCTGTTGCCGGGCCCGAAAGGCTCCATCTGGCACAGCAGCTTGTGGAAATTGCGCGTCACCTCGTGCAGCGGCAGTTCGGCGTCAATATCCACGGGCGGAATCATCTGCTCCGGCCGGATGCGGCCCGCCACTATCCGCTCGAACTTCTCACGGAAAGCAGGCACGTTTTCCACGGGCAGCGTGAGGCCGGCCGCGTACATGTGGCCTCCGTACTGGTCGAGCAAATCGGCGCACTCCTCAATAGCCTGGTGCACGTCAAAGCCCGCCACAGAGCGCGCCGAGCCGGTGGCTTTGCCGTTGCTTTCGGTGAGGATGATGGTGGGCCGGTAGTACTTGTCGAGGCAGCGCGAGGCCACGATGCCCACCACGCCCTTGTGCCAGTCCTGCTTGAACAGCACCGTGGTGTGGGCGTCCTGGAACAGCGCATCGGCCTCGATCATATCCAAGGCCTCCTTCGTGATGCTGGTATCGAAGCCGCGGCGCTCCTGGTTGGTTTTATCCACCACGGCGGCCTTGTCGAAGGCTTCCTGCTTGCTGCCGGCCAGCAGCATAGCCACCGAGCGTTTGGCGTCGCCCATGCGGCCGGCAGCGTTGATGCGGGGCGCGAAGCCAAATACCAGGCTGCTGATGTTCAGCTCCGCGGTTTGCAGGCCGGCCAGCTCGCGCAGGGCGTCGAGGCCGGCGCGTTGAGGGCGCTGGGGGTCGTTGAGCAGGCGCAGGCCGTGGTAGGCCAGCGTGCGGTTTTCGCCCACAATCGGCACGATATCCGCGGCAATGCTCACAGCTACCAGGTCGAGCAGGTCATAGAGCGGGGCTTCGTCGAGGCCCTGGTCTTCGGCAAAGGCCTGCATCAGCTTGAAGCCTACGCCGCAGCCGCTCAGCTCCTTGAACGGGTAAGGGCAGTCGGCGCGCTTGGGGTCGAGCACGGCCACGGCGGCTGGTAGCTCGGTGCCCGGCAAGTGGTGGTCGCAGATGATGAAGTCCACGCCCCGGTCGTTGGCGTAGGCCACCTTATCCACCGATTTCACGCCGCAGTCCAGCGCAATAATCAGCGCGTAGTCGTTGGCGGCCGCGAAGTCGATGCCGGCCTCCGACACGCCGTAGCCTTCTTTGTAGCGGTCCGGAATGTAGTAGTCGATGCGCTCCGGGCCGAAATACGGCAGCAGGAAGCTGTACACCAGCGCCACGGAGGTGGTGCCGTCCACGTCGTAGTCGCCGAACACGAGCACCTTCTGGCCGGCGTGCAGGGCTTCGCGCAGGCGAGCCACGGCGCGGTCCATGTCGCGCATCAGCAGCGGGTCGGGCAGGGTGCTCAGGTCGGGCCGGAAGTAGGCGCGGGCTTCCTCGAAAGAGCTGATTTCGCGCTGGCAGAGCAGCGCTACAATGGCTTCCTTAACGCGCAGGGCGTCGGCCAGGTGCCGGACTTTTTCAGCGTCGGGGGCTGGCTTGCGAATCCATCGTTTTTCCATAACAAATAGGGCGGCTCGGGTAGGCGTTATCTTCAAAAGTACAAAGAAAACCGCGCCCTGCCACCCCGTTGTCGTACCTTTAAGCCATGCCCAGCTTCCGCGAGTTCTTCCGAAAATACGGCCAGTACGTCCTCTCCGATGGGCTCATGTACCTGATTTTCATCGTGGCCCTGGGGCTGATGTTTTTGTTTTTCAGGTAGTCGGAAGGTCGCATCACGCAGAGCAAAGCGAAGCATGATAAGATTAGCACACTAGCGAGATTCCTCGCTGCACTCGGAATGACGGGCTGCCACTCGCGCGCACTACAAACTGTCGCCGCGGAGCTTGCGGAAGTGCTTGCGGGCTTCGGCCACGTAGATGCTGCCGGGGTATTTCACCAGCAGCTGGTTGTAGAGGGTTTTAGCGGCTTCCTTGTCCTGCAGGTTGTCTTCCTGAATGGTAGCCAGCAGGAACAGAGCATCGTCGCTGAGCACGTCATACTTGGGGTTGGCCGTGATTTTCTCCAGCGTGCCCACGGCGCCTTTGTAGTCGCCGGTGCGGCGCTGCAGCTGGGCTTTCAGCAGCCAAGCTTCGTCCTGCAGGGCGTGGCCGGGGTACTTCTGCAGCAGCGCATCGAGGCCGCGCAGAGCTTCGGGCAGCTTGTTCTGGAACACCAGCTGCTCCACGGCCGCGTAGTCGCGCAGGGCTACGCCGGCGGTGTCCTGGGCGGTGTTGTCGGTGATGAGCAGCGAGAGCTGCATGGCGTCGTTGGCTATTTCGCGGGTGGTGGCTTCTTTCAGAATGTCGAGGTGGCTTTTGGCCAGCTTGAAGTCGCCGGCGAAGTAGCTCAGGCGGGCGTTGCGGAGCTTGGCCTCGTAGCCCAGCGGCGAGTCTTTGTGCGACTTCTCCACCTGCGAATACAGTAGCGTGGCTTCCCAGGGCTCGGCGCGGAGCAGGTAGATGTCGGCCAGGTCAATCTTAGCCTGATCCACCACGTCGAGGCTGGCGCGGGGCATGTCAATTACCTCCTGCAGCAGCTTGATTCCTTCGGGCTTTTCGTCTAGCTGGAAGGCGTGCAGCACGGCCATGCTACGCAGCACCGGGGCCGTCTGGGGCGTGCGGCCCAGCTCTGTGAGCACCTGCTGGTACTCCCCTATCAGGCTGCGGATTTTGGCGGTTTCAATCGGGTACGTGTCACGCACCTGGGCTTCGCGGGTCTGCACCAGCCGCTGCCGGGCCATGGCGTAGAACGGGCCGCTGCGGTACTCGCGCAGCACGTATTCGTACCCGCCGATGGCGCTTTCGTAGTCTTTGTTCTGCTGGGCAATGGCAGCCAACTCCATCACGCGGCTGCCCTCGGTGCGGCCGCGGCGGTCCAGGGCCTTGGCCTGCACCAGTGCCCCCGTGAAGTCGCGGCGCTGCACCTGTAGCCACAGCAGCAGCTCGCTGTACACGGTGCGCTCGGGATATTTCTGCACGCTGCTCAGCAGCTCCCGTTCCAGCGCCTCAAAGCCCTTCTCATCCTGCAGCGAGTTCTGCAGCATGTTGCGCACGAACGGCAATTGCCGCTCGTCGTCCTGCACGAGGCGCAGGGTTTCGGCCATCAGGCGCTCGGAGTTGCCGCTTTGAGTGTAGAGCTGGATGAGCTGCGGGCCGTATTCGGTGTCGGTTTTGGACAGCGCCCGGCCGCGCAGATAGGTTTTCTCAGCCCAGTCGGGCAACTGGCGGCGCTGAAACTCGGCCGCGACGGGCAGCACCTGCTGGGCCGTGAGCTGGCTCAGTACCCGCTCGTACTGCTTGGTGGCGGCGGCCTGGTCGCCGGCGGCGGCGTATACCGCGCCCAACGTCACGCCGTAGGGCTCCTCAGGGTGCGCCTTTTGGGCCCGTTTCACCAGCTTTTCGGCGTCTTTGTAGCGCTTGAGCTGCTGCAGGGTTTCCAGGTAGTCGGGCAGCACGTTGGAGGCCAGCTGAGCATTAGTGGGCAGCTTGGCGTACAGGAACGCCGCCTTTTCGTGCTCGCCCTTACGGGTGTACTCTTTGGCCAGCGAGATATTGCCACTCTCCTGCTGGGCCACCGCCGGCGCCGAGAGCAGCATCAGAAACAAAGCAAAACGGAAACGACGCATACAAACAGGGCTATTCAGCAGCAACGGCTACCAGGTCGGATTCATTTCAAGGTACGCAGGAAAATAGTGGGGTGGCCGTGTGGTGCCACGAGCTGCCGAAGGCCTTGTGGCACCACTATCGTTGCACGGCGCAGCTGGTGGTCGTCCAACGAGTAGTGGTACCACGAGGCCTTCGGCACCTCGTGGCACCACACCCTGCCGCCCTGCCACCGCACAAAAAAAGCCGCTCCCGAAGAAGCGGCTTTCCTGTTGCGGAGCGGCAAGGCCTAGAAGAACTTGTTGCGCTCGTCTTTGATGTTGGCGTTGGCTTTCACGGCTTCGTAGATGAGGCCGTCGGCGCGGTTCTGGCGCTGGGCCATGAGTTGCTTCTTGATGGCGGCTACGTCGGAGGCGGCGGCAGGCTTCTGCACGCTCACCGGCTCCACAATCAGCACGCCCTGCTCACCCTGGATGGGGGCCGACTTCTGCCCGGCTTTCAGGCCGAATACCTTGCCCACGGCCAGCGGCTCGCCGCCCAGGCCCGGAATGGTGCCAGTGCCCAGCACCACGTTGTCGGCCGTTTTCACCTGGGCCTGCGCGCCGTAGGTAGCGGCAATCTGCTCCAGCGTGCCGGTCTTACCCTGCAGCTTGGCCATGATCTGCTTGGCCTTTTCTTCGTTACGCACGGCGGCCTGCAGCTCAGGCTTCAGGCTGGCTACGTCGGCGGTACCTTTGCTCCGCTCGCCGGTCAGGACCGCAATAACGTACTGGTCGCCCATGTCGAACACCTCGGACACATCGCCGATGGCGGTTTCCTTACCGGCCGTGCCGTAGGCCCAGCGCACAATCTCGCGGGCGTTCTGCAAGTTGTTTACGGCCCGCTCGCCGCGGCCGAGGCCTTTGGCTTCCTGCTTCTGCAGGGTTTTGTCTTTGGCTACCGCCTTGCGGAACGACTCCAGATCGGTAATCTCACCTTTTAGGGCCTGAGCCTTGGCGTAGGCGGCTTCGTTGGTAGCTTCCGAAGGCGTGATGCGCTTCTGCACCGCAGCTACCTGATAGGTCTGGCTGGTTTTAGGTGCGGTGATTTTTACGATGTGGTAGCCGAACGACGTTTTCACGAGGCTGGGCAGCAGGCCAGCCGAGGTGGCGCCGAATACGGCTTTCTCGAACTCCGGAACCATGCGGCCCTGCTGGAACCAGCCCAGGTCGCCGCCGGTGGCGGTGGTGCCGTCGGTGCCGAACTGGCGGGCCAGAGCCGCGAAGTCAGCGCCACCTTTGATTTTGTTGAGGATGTCGGTGGCTTTCACTTTGGCCGCCGCATCAGCCTCCGGCGTGGTGCCTTCGGGCTTGATGAGGATGTGGCTGGCGCGGGCGGCAGCCTGAGCACCGGCTTTGGCACCCGTCACTTTGAAGAGGCTGGTGGTACCGTTCTCCGAGAACGGGCCGTATACCTTGCCCACCGTGAGCGGCAGCTGCTGGCGCAGCTTCTCCGGCATATCAGCCGGCGACACGTAGGCAGCGCTGTACGGCTGGTCGGAGTTGAGCTTCACGAACAGCGAGTCATTCGGAGCCGAGGCAAACTGCGTGGCCAGCTGATCGACAGCCTGGCGGGCGGCGGTGCTGTCTTCCACCGAAGCCGTTACCGGAATGCTCACGTACTCGATGGTGCGGCCGTCTTCCACTTTGTAGCGGCCCTTGTTCTTGTCGAGGTAGGCCTGCAGCTGGTCGTCAGTTACTTTCACCGCCGAATCGGAGATGGAGAAGTAAGGCACGAACAGGTAGCGCATAGAAGCGCGGGTGTTCTGGTCTTCATCGAAGCGCTTGGCTTCGGCCGACGTTACGTAGGTGCTCAGCTTGAGCAGGTTGTTGTATTTCTGGCCTACGCGCTCCGGGCCGAGGTTGGCTTCGAAGTTGCGCCAGGCAGCCTGCGCATCGGGCGGCAGCTTGTCGAGGCCCTGCAGGTACTGAATGATTTTGGCGCGGTCGAACTGGCCGGTCTGCTGGTCGGTGAAGGCCTGGCGGATGCTGGGGTGGATGTTCTTGCCCTGCACCATGTCGGTCAGCTCGTCGTCGGACACCGACAGGCCGAGCTTGTCGAACTCCTTCTGGAAGGCAATGCGGTAGATGGTCTGGTTCCAGGCCTGGTCGCGCAGGTAGCCCATCGTCTGCTCGTCGGGCTGGCGGCCCTGCTGCTGCACGAAGCTCTGCTTGGCCTGCTCCAGGGTGTTGTTGAAATCGGCCAGCTCCACTTTTTCGCCGGCTACTTCGCCCACCACGTTTTCGTTGCGGTTGAAAAGCCGGTTTTTACCCCCGACAAGGTCGCTGCCCACGATGAAGAAGAGCATGCCGATGGCGACAGTGCCCACGGCCCAGCCTGATTTTTCTCGAATCGTGTTAATTAATGCCATTTACTTGTAAAAAAGCGCAGGTTGAAAAAGCGGAAAGAGGTGCAAAATAACCAGAATCCGCGGGAGAATCAAAGGCAATGGGCCGATTGGGTAATCCGGTGAGTCAGTGAAGGCTAGGCTATCATGCCAAAACAGCCTGCCATCCGGCGCAAGGGCAGGACAGCAGGCTGTTTCAGGCGGCGGCTATTTGGGGCTAGCTGCGCCGCTTGTTGCGGGGTACGGGCTTGGCAGGCGCCTGGGGCGGCTGCTTGGCGGGCGCTTTCGGCTCGGGCTCCGGCTTGAGGTAGCGGTAGAGCATCACGCACGAAAACGACACCATGAACAGCCAGTAATTGTCGCGCAGGGCGTTTTTGTCGTCGATGCGGCTGACGGTTTCGTAAGTGCCGATGACAAACGACACCACGGCCAGCGAAAACAGAATGGTGCGCCCGAGGCCGGGACTCCAGAAGCGTTTCATGCAAACAGGTTATTTCGCCGGCTGCGTGGCAGCCTGGTCGATGGTGAACACGCCCTCCGGCTTGAGAATGGTGTAGCGCGAGAAGTCCTGGTTGGCCGTGAGGCCGTAGCCGGTCAGCACCTCGGTGGGCGTCTGGATGCGCACGAGCTGGGTGGTGTCGTTGTAGATCAGCTGCTTGTTCTGGTCGAAGTACATCTCCTCCGTTTTCATCGACTGCTGCTTCTCCACGTTGCTCACGCGCACGTCGCCGCGGATCAGGTACAGGTTTTTGGCCTTGTCGTAGCGGCCATAGTTGCCGCGCAGCGTGTTGAGCACCTTGGCGCCGCCCTTAGTGTAGAAGGTCACGTCGATGCCCTTGGGATAGAGCTTGTCGCCGCTTTCGAACTGCTGCTCCAGCGGGGCCGTGTATTTGATCTGCAGCTTGGCCGAGTCGCTGTAGAGCGTCAGCACGTTGGTGGTTTCCAGCAGCGGGCCTTTGTATTCCACCTCCTTTTTGCTGGCGGCCGGGTCCTTTTTCTGGCAGCCAGCCGCCAGCAGGCCGGCGGCCAAGAGCGCCACCAGCCCCAGCCGGCCAGGAATCAGAAACGAGCAGGCAGCCATGGGCAGCTTATTCAATGCGACGCTTGATAAACCAGCGGTTGTTGAGCGAAATGCCCAGCTGGGCGCGGATGTAGCTTTCCTGGATGTTGCGCTCGGTAGCGCCGCTGCTCAGCTGCTGCACGTCGGTGTTGCCGCGGCGGCCATAGGTGAAGCCCATGTTGAGCGTGGTGGCATCAAGCGCCGAGGCCGACACCGGGAACGAGAAGCCCCAGCTCACGGCCCGGTCGTAGAGCACCTGCCCGCCGGGACGGTAGGGCATTTCGGCCACCGATACGCCGGCCCGGTACGTCACGCGCCGGAAGTATTTATCCACGGAAGTCGGGTCGGGGGCAAACTCGCCGCCCAGGCCCGCGCGCCACGTGTTGTTCAGGGGCACGCCCACCGTGCCGCCGCGCTCATTGAACGCCCGGAACTTCGACCACTGCTGGTTGGCCACGTCCAGGCTCGCCGACCAGTTTTTGTTGTTGTCGAGGCTGACGCCGAACTGAGCCAGCGCCGGCAGGTTGGCCGAGCCTTCGCCGCTTTCCAGCACGAGGCTCTCCACCTGGTTGCCGGCAAAGGCCTGGCGGTCCAGCGTGAGGCTCCGCTCGCCGTTGAGCTGGGTCTGGAAGCTGTAGACTGCGCCCAGGTTGTAGTTGAGGGTGCTGTTGAGCTTGCTGCGGTACTGGGCGCCGCCCCGGAACTTGAAGTCGGAGTAGTGAATGTGGTCGAGCAGGACGGTTTTTTCCAGCGCGTCGTTTTCGCTCACCACGTCGGGCACCACCTGCGTGCCGGTGCTCACGTCAATGCTGCCAAACACATAGGAGGCTACCACGCCCACCGAGAGGCCTTTGGCCACCCGCACACCCTGCGCAAAGTAGGCCTCCGACAGCTCGCCGGTGCCGCGGTACTGCTTCACCACCTGCGCCAGCGTCGGGTCGTTGTTGACGCGCTGCGACTCCACCGACTCGAAATCGACGGAGCTGAAGGGCTTGAGGCCGATGGCTGCTCCCCAGCGGCTGGAAAGCGGAACGGCCAGCGCCAGATAGTTCAGCTTGCCGGTGCCCGTCTTCTGCGACGTCTGGTTGTTTTCGATGGTTTTGTACTGCCCTACGGCCGCAAACTCCCACGTCGTGCGGTTCATGTAGTAAAGCAGCGCCGGGTTCAGCTCGTTTACCTGGGTGCCGTTGGGGGCCGAAATACCGACACCGCCCATCCCCATCTGCCGGATACCGCCCGCGTTGAAGTACGTGTCGCCCAGCCCGAGGCGGGAATAAGGAGAATTGCCCAGGCCCTGGCCCTGGCCGCGCGTGGCAGCCCCGAGGCTCAGCAGCGTTAGGCCCAGCAGCCCGGCGTATTTAGAGTTCAACATTGTATGCCAATATACGGTGGAGCCCAATCAGCACGAGCTCCGGAATGCCAAAGATAGGGCCTTTCAGCCGGGGTTGGAAAAAAGCAGCGTCGCCGCCGGCCAGCACCACGCTGAGGCCCGGATACTGCGCCTGGTAGCTGGCAATGAAGCCGTTCACTTCGGCCACGGCCCCATTGAGCACCCCGCTTCGGATAGCCGAAGTGGTATCGTCGCCGGTGAGGGGCAGCGGGGCCGCACCGTCAGCGGGAATTTCCACCAGCGGCAGGCGCCCCGTAAACGTATGCAGGGCCCGAAAACGCATGTGCAGCCCCGGCGCAATGCTGCCCCCCCGAAACGTGTGCCCACCTTCCACCAGGTCGCACTTGATGGCCGTGCCGGCGTCCACAATCAGGATGTGCTGGTGGGGCCGCAGCCAGGCCGCACCCACGGCCGCCGCCAGCCGGTCGGCGCCCAGCGTGTGCGGGGTGGCGTAGGCGTTGCGCAGCGGCAGCGGCGTGGTGGCGGAACTGAACTCCAGCACCGTGCCCGGCAGGCGCCGGCGCAGCGTAGCTGCCCAGTCGGAGGTAGGCTCCGCCACCGAGGCCACAATGGCATGTTGCGGCTGCAGGCGCTCCACGGCGGCCATTACCTGCGCCGCCGTCTGGCCGGTGGCCGTTTCCAGCAGCACCGGCCCGTCGAAGCAGCCGTATTTCACGGCCGTATTCCCAATATCAAGGGCAAACGTGCGCAAGTCAGGTAAGCGTGAAAGGTGAACAAAAAAAAAGTGGCGGGACGATGCGCACCGCAGGAGCCAGGCGGGCTGTCGGGCCGGGCAGCTAATGCCGGCAAAACCGCCTCCTTCTCTCCTATCATTCGCGCATCATCCCGCCACTAAGAGCCACACCGCCGGTCGGCGGTTGCGTATTACATGAAATACTTCAGGCGAATCACTTCCTTCTCGTTGAGGAAGCGCCACTTGCCGCGTGGCAGGTCCTTTTTGGTGAGGCCCGCGTACTGCACCCGATCCAGCGACACCACGTCGTAGCCGAGGTGCTCGAAGATGCGGCGCACGATGCGGTTCCGTCCGATGTGGATTTCGATGCCCACAAAGTGCGGGTTTCCGGCCACTACGGCCACGTCGTCCACTTCAGCCTTGCCATCTTCCAGCTCAATGCCGGCCGCAATCATGCCCAGATGCTCCTCGGTGAGCGGCTTGTCCAACTCAGCCTGGTAGATCTTCTTGTTGCGGTGCGAAGGGTGCGAAAGTTTCTGCGCCACCTCACCGTCGTTGGTGAACAGCAGCAGTCCCGTGGTGTTGCGGTCGAGGCGGCCCACCGGGAAGATGCGCTCCTTCGATGACTCCTTCACCAGATCCATCACCGTGCGGCGGCCTTCGGGGTCCTCGGTGGTCGTGATGGTGTCTTTGGGCTTGTTGAGCAGCACGTACACCAGCTTCTCGCGGTTGAGGTTGGTTTTGCCGTACTGCACGGTGTCGGTAGGCTGCACTTTGTAGCCCATTTCCGTCACCACTTCGCCGTTCACCTTGATTTCGCCGGCTGCAATCAGTGAGTCGGCTTCACGGCGCGAGCAAACGCCCGCGTTGGCGATGTAGCGATTCAGGCGCAGCTCGTCGCCTTTCACGTCTTCCTCTTCGCGGCGGCGCTTGTTGCCGCGGCTTTTGTCGTCCTCGTAATGCTTGAGGTTTTTATAGTCGGGGGCCTGGCCGGCCACCTCGCCGCGCTTCAGCTTGTCGGCACGGTTGGGCGTGGAGGCGTCATGGCCGAAACGCTTGGGGGCCGGACGCTCCGGGCGCGTGCCATACGGGCGGGCGTCGCGGTCGGCATCCGAGGCGCCACGGCTGGGCTCGCGGCGGTCGGCACTGTTGCGGTTGCCGAAGCCACCTTCCGAGCGCTCGTTGAAGCTGCGGTTGCCGAAGGCCGGACGCTCGCCGGTGCTGCGGGGCTTGAAGCCCGACTCGCGGCGGTCGTTGAACGCACCACGCGGCCGGTCCCCGAAATCGGCGCCACGCTCGGGGCGGGGGCTGGCGGGGCGCTCGGCGTCGAGGCCCTCGGGACGGCTGCGGAAATCAAACGGGCGGGCCGGCCGGATAGCGCGGTCCGGGCCCTGGTCTTTGGCATCCTCTAGGCGTGGGGTCGGCTCGAAGCTGGCCGGGCGCGGCGTGTAGCCCGTGGGGGCAGTTGGCTGGTTGGGGTCGGCTTTCACAAACTTGCGGTTCCGCTCACCAGCAGCCCCGCGGGGCACCGCCGGGCGGCCTTCCTGGCGGTAAGGCTGGCCGTCCCAGGTTTTGCGTGGTTCAAACGGCCGCACCGGGCGGTCGTCGTTGTCGCGGCGCGGGGTCGAGTTGAAGCCACCACGGCGGTCGTCGTCGCGACGGCCACCACCTCCGAAACCACCGCTGCGGCGGTCGTCGTTGTCACGGCGCGGGCCACCGAAGCCGCCGCTGCGGCTGTCTTCCCGGCGCGAGCCGCCCCGGTCGAAGTCGCGGCCACCCGAAGGGCGGCTGCTAAACGAACGGCTGTCGCCGCCGTTGTCGCGGGGGCGGGAGTTACCACCGAAGCCCCCTTCGCTGCGGCCGCCAAAGCTGCCGCCGCCATTGCCAAATTTCTTGGGGCCGCCGAAGCCGCTGCCGCCCGTGCGGTCAGCGGGGCCACGCCCGAAGGAAGGACGCGAAGAGAAGTCGCCGCGGGGCGCGTCGCCGGAGCGGCCACCCGAACGGTCACGGTCGCCGCCAAAGCGGGGGGGGCGGCCTTCGCCGGCCGAGCCACTGCCCGCGCCACGCGGAGCGGAGAATTTCTGATAAAAGCCGGAGCCGCCAGCGCTGCTGGAAGGACGGTCGGTGCGGCCGCGGCCGCCGGCTGCATTGCCGGAATTGTGCTTCTTGCCCATGGTTGCAAGGATGAGTGCCGTATCGCTACGGTACAGGTGAAAACAGATGTATCAGTAAGATAGCCGGTTGGGCCCCGATATTAACGAACCCAACCAGAAAACAGTGCCCGGGCTCACGGCCTGACTTCCACAACAGGGGAAGGCCGGCCGAAAACCCGGGCGCTGGTACTAAAGCCGCCGGAACTAGTCGCGACGAGCCATTTTGGCTTCAATGGAGTGTTGGGTGTGCGGTACGGCGCGCAGCCGCTCTTTCGGAATCAGCTTGCCGGTACCGATGCACACGCCGTAGGTGCCGTTCTTGATGCGCACCAGCGCATTTTCGAGCTGCTGGATGAACTTCATCTGGCGCGAAGCCAGCTGGTTGAGGCTCTCCTTCTCGGCCGTGTCGGCGCCGTCTTCCAGCACCTTGCTCGACGAGGCGGTGTTGTCGGTACCCGAGTCGTTTTTGCGGCTCAGGGTTTCCTTGATGAAGGATACTTCTTTGCGGGCGGCGGTTAGCTTATCCTGAATGATTTGCTCAAACTCAGCCAAATCCTCTCTGGAATAGCGTATGGTTTCGTCACTCATGTCGGGGTCAGAAAAAGTAAACTAAGAATGGGAGAGAGAAAATGCTACGATAAAAGTGGCGGGCCTCCGTCCGGATGTTTGCGCTAACAGCAGGCTGCAGAAATTAGTTTATCCCTGTGCCTACACCGCAGGCAGTATCTGCCTGAACGCAACGGGCCCTATCCCCTTTTTCGGGCGCAAAGCTACGCTTTTGTCTGACAATCACTTGGTGTGCGCCTGGTTTTTGGCGTTGCGCGGACTTCGCCTCAGAAGCTTAGCATATGAATGGCCGCCACGGCGCCTTCCACGCCTTTGTTGCCGTGCTTGCCACCGGCCCGGTCCCAAGCCTGCTCCAGGGTATTGGTGGTCACGAGGCCGAAGATGACGGGCTTATTGTACTTGAGGCCCACATTGGTGATGCCGCTGGCCACGGCGTGGCAGATGTAGTCGTCGTGCTTGGTTTCGCCTTTGATGACCACGCCCAGGCAGATGACAGCATCAATCTGCTCGTGCTGGGCCAGCAACTGCGCGCCCAGCGTCAGCTCGAAGCTACCGGGCACGGTGTTGCGGAAGATGTTCTCTTCCTTGGCGCCGTGCTTGATAAGCGTATCGTAGGCGCCCTGCGCCAGCGTGTCGGTGATTTCGCGGTTCCACTCGGCCACCACCAGCCCGAACCGCTTGTCGGAAATATCGATGAAATGGTCGGAGCTGTAGTCGCTCAGGTTTTTAAGGGCAGTCGCCATGAATCGCAGATTTTGCTGATTAGAGGGAATTACACAGATTTAAAGACAGGCCGGCTGGTGAGCTAGCTGGTTGGCCTGGGCTTGAACACGCAGAACGCAGAATAGTCGAAGCCACTCAGGGAGCATTAAAAAGGAAAGGACGGTACCGGACCGTCCTTTCCTCTGCTATATGTGCAATCCTTTTACTCTGCAAAATCTGCGGTTCTACTTGCCGCTCAGGGCTTCCACGCGGGCCTTGTACTGGCGGGCCTCGTTCACCTCAAACGAGGCGGGGTACTCCGTGATGATACGGTCGTAGGCCTTGAGGGCGCCTTCCGTGTCTTTGGCTAGCTCGCGGGCGGTGGCTTCCTTCAGCAGGTACACCGGCGTGAACTGCTCGTTGGCGTTGTGGTTGGCAGCCTTGCTGTAGAAGTCGGCAGCTTCCTGAGGCTTGTTCAGCTCCAGGTTGGCGTCGCCGAGCAGCGAGTAAGCGCGGGCCTGCACCAGCAGATCGTCGGACGAGAAGTCTTCGAGGTAATCGGCGGCAGCTTTGTACTGGCCCTGCTTGAGGGCGGCCACACCGGCGTAGAAGTTGGCGAGGTTGCCGGCCTTGGTGCCGCTGTACTCGTTGGCTACCGTTTCCAGCCCGGGGTTCTGGCCGTCACCTTTCATGGCCTTCTGCAGCGAGTCAGCCTCCCAGTAGTTCACGGCCTGGAACATCACGGCCTGCGCCTTGGTGTCCTGCGAAGAACGCCAGGTGTAGAAGGCAAATGCGCCAACCACGGCCAGCACCACTACCGTCAGCAAACCCAGCAGCACGTTCTTGTTGCGGCGCAGGAAGTCCTCGGAATCGGCTAGGCGTACGGCCAGCGCGTCCGGATCTTCCAGCAGCGGATGTTCCACAGCATAGGTTTCTTGCCCTAGCGGATCGGCCGATACGGGCTGCTGAGGCTGACGGGCGCCGGGTGTTTTACCCGTGTAAGGAATCTTCGACATGAGAAGTAACTGGAAAACGAGGGCCGAAACCTGGGGAGGCTCGCGGCAGAACTAGTCGCGAATGTAAGGATAGTCCTGCTGCACGTACACGTCTTTGTAGAGCTCGTCGGCAGTAGGATAAGGAGACGTCTCGGCAAATTCCACCGACTGCAGTACCTGCGCCTTGATCTTCTCATCAATGGCCGTAAGGTCGTCCTCCGTAGCCATGTTGTTTGTGAGAATGGTGTGGCGAACCGATTCGATGACGTCGCGCGAGCGGTAATCTTCCAGCTCGTCTTTGGTGCGGTACTTGGCCGGATCACTCATGGAGTGGCCTTTGTAGCGGTACGTTTTGAACTCCAGGAACGTGGGACCTTCGCCGGCGCGGGCGCGCTCAGCAGCGCGGGCCACGGCGTCGTGCACGTCTTCCACGCTCATGCCGTTCACTGGCTCCGACGGCATGTCGTAGCCGCGGCCGATGTGGTAAAGCTCCGTCACGTTGGACGTGCGCTGCACCGAGGTGCCCATGGCGTAGCCGTTGTTTTCCACCACGAAGATGACGGGCAGCTTCCAGAGCATGGCCATGTTGAAGGCTTCGTGAAGGGCGCCCTGGCGCACGGCGCCGTCGCCCATGTAGCAGATGCACACGTTGCCCGTCTTGTTGTATTTCTCGGCGAAGGCAATGCCGGCGCCCATGGGCACCTGCGCGCCCACGATGCCGTGGCCGCCGATGAAGTTCACCTCCTTATCGAAGATGTGCATCGAGCCACCTTTACCCTTCGAGCAGCCGGTAGCCTTGGCGTACAGCTCAGCCATGATTGCGTCGGGCGAGGTGCCCAAGGCCAGCGGGTGCGCATGGTCGCGGTAAGCGGTAATCCACTTGTCGGCTTTGGTCAGGGCCGAGGCCGCACCAGCGGCACAGGCTTCCTGCCCGATATAAAGGTGGCAGAAGCCTTTGATCTTTTGCTGACCGTAGAGCTGGCCGGCCTTCTCCTCAAACTTGCGCATGAGCTGCATCTGCTCGTACCAGCGCAGGTAGGTTTCCTTGGAAAACTTTGGCTTGGCAGGCTCAGCCCCTTTCGCCGATTTGCCGCCTTTCTTCGTAACGGCAGGAGCCGCGCCGTTGGCGGGCGGCAACACCGGATCAGGCTGAGTTACCGTTTTGGTAACCGCGTCACTTTTGGCCACGGCCTTCTGGGTCGACGTTTTCTTCGCCGAGTTGGAAGCCTTGGGGGCAGCCTTTACTTTCGTCTCCGCCATCTTGCTTTCAGTTGTTCGCGTTTGGGATGCGAAAGTACGTAAAATGATTGCAATTCCGAACCCCTGAGCATGATACTGGAAAGCCTGCAGCTGCTGTTCTTCAAAAACTACGATGAAGCGAATTTGCGCCTGTCGCCGCGCATCAACTGCTTCATCGGCGACAACGGCAGCGGCAAGACCAACTTGCTCGACGCCATCCATTACCTCTCGCTTACCAAGAGCGCCTTCACTTCCGTCGATGCCCAGAGCATCAAGCAGGGCGAGGAGTTCTTCGTGGTGAAGGGCCGCTTCCAGCCCGCCGACGAGGCGGCCGAGGCGGCTGGTCCGGAGGCTATTCAGGTGAGCTTGCGGGCTGGACAGAAAAAGGTGGTGGCCCGCAACAAGCAGCCCTACGACCGGATAGCCGACCACATCGGCCGCTACCCCGCCGTGCTCATCTCGCCCTACGACACCGACCTGATCCGGCAGGGCAGCGAGGAGCGCCGCAAGTATTTCGACAGCCTCATCTCGCAGCTCGACCATGCCTACCTGGAGCTCCTCATCTCCTACAACCATGTGCTGCGGCAGCGCAACTCGCTGCTGAAGCTGGCCGCCGAGCGCCAAGGCGGATACGACCGGGACTACCTGCTGGTGCTAGACGAACAGCTGGTGCCGCTGGGCTTGCAGCTGGTGGCGGCCCGCCAGCAGTTTCTGCTGGACTTCGAGCCGCTCTTCCAGCGCCACTACCAGCTGCTGGCCGACAGCCGGGAAGAGGTGCTGCTTACCTATAAGAGTCAGCTGCCCGAAACCGACTTTGCCAAGCTACTTCGGGTGCAGGAGCGCAAAGACCTGGCGTTGCAGCGCACTACCGCCGGCCCGCACAAAGACGACTTCGTGTTTCTAATGGACGGGCTGCCGGTGAAGAGCTATGGCTCGCAGGGCCAGCAGAAGTCCTACGTCATTGCGCTCAAGCTGGCGCAGTTTGAAATTCTGGCAGCGCGCAAGCAGCAGAAGCCCCTGCTCCTGCTCGACGACATTTTCGACCGGCTGGATGAGAAGCGCATTGTGCGGTTGCTGCAACTCGTAGCCGACCATACCTTCGGGCAGATCTTTCTCACCGACACTCACCTCGACCGTACCGACCTGGCGCTGTCCAGCATCACCGAGCAGATCAACCGGTTTCGGGTGGAGGCCGGCACGGTGCGCGCCGTGTAAGCCGAGCGTGGGCGCCTTACCTTTGCGTAGCCGCCGCTCTAGGCGCAGCGGCATTCTCCGCGCATTAGTATATCGACCCGACGTGAAAAAACCAAGCAACTCCGAAAACTCGCGTCGTGCCGATATCGTGTCCCTCAAAGACAGTATTCAGTCGTTGCTGAAGGCCTACCGGCTGCAGGGCAAGCTCAACGAGGTGACGGTAGTGGGCAGCTGGGAGAAAGTGATGGGCAAGGCCGTGGCGCTGAAAACCCAGGAGGTGTACGTGAGCAACGGCAAGCTTTTCGTGCGGCTTTCTTCCGCCCCGCTCAAGCATGAACTGGTGATGGCCAAGACCCGGGTGATGCAGCTCATCAACGACGAGGTAGGCGAGGCAGTCATCAAGGAAGTGGTATTCCTATAGCGCTTCGCGTCCCGGCTGCGGAACTCCGCCATATCAGGCTTCTCTCCGTAAGCGCAGCTTGCACCAGCATTTATTGAGCATTTTATCTAGCCGTGCCGTGCGCGGCTTGGCTCACCTCGCATGCTAGCTTAGCAGAACTAAGTGACGGATGACGCGGCGGCCACTGGCAAGAGTTCCGGTCCGGCGGCTCTTTTAGCTGTCTGGCCGGTCGTGGCAGGCGTAGACGCATCACCTTGCTAGCTGCAGCCACATCGTGCATTCCACGGCCAGCCAAGCCCCCGGACCGGAACCCTCCGCAACTTAGCTTAGCTTGAGCTGCGCCGCTTGCCACTGTGGCCCGGCCGCGTCCGGCTGTGCCCGCCGCTACCTGAGTCCGGGCCAGTATAGCGGCAGGCATACCGCATGGTGTCTCGACCTGGCATGCCCCCTTATCTTGCACAGGTCCGGCAATGCTACTGCCGGAATGTTTCTCCCTCCACTTGCTGTGCCTATGCCTCCCTACCCTCTCCCCGACTTCCGGCCCGTGTCGTATTCCCGGGTAACGCTCACCGAGCTCATGATTCCTTCCTACGCCAACTTCGGCGGCAAGATCCACGGGGGCATCCTGCTTTCGCTCATGGACAAGGTAGCTTACGCGGCGGCCTCCAAGCACGCGGGCACCTACTGCGTCACGGTGAGCGTCGACGGCGTGAACTTCCTGCAGCCGGTGGCGGTGGGCGAGCTGGTGTCGTTGCTGGCCTCGGTGAACTACGTGGGGCGCACTTCGCTGTTGGTCGGCATTAAGGTGATTGCCGAGGACGTGCGGACCGGAACCGTGAAGCACACCAACACCTCCTACTTCACGATGGTGGCCAAAGACGACGACGGCAACCCGACTCCGGTGCCGGGCCTGCTGCTGGAAACTCCCGACGATACCCGACGCTTTGTGGAGGCCATCAAGCGGCGCGAATTCAACGCCGACTACCACCGCCAGTTCAACGATGCCCGAACCGGCATGCAAGCCGACAGCCTGCTGCACCTGCTCGAAACTGAGCGGTGCCAGCTGGGGTACTAGCCCCTTCCCTACCCCGGTATCTATAGCCAACAAAAGCAGCGGGGCGCAGCAGATTGAATCTGCTGCGCCCCGCTGCTTTTGCCTTCTTACAACCCTACCGATTGGCCCTTGTGGCTGGCCGCCGTCGGCTGGTCTTGCTTATCATTTCAGGCAACAATTGCTACCGTTATACAGACAAAAATGTTTCACGTGGAACGTTTTTGTTACCTGGGGCCATACACTTTCAGCAGTAGTTCATTATAGGCCTCCAGCAGGGAAATGTACTTGGTTTGGAGAGCCAAAAGCTGTTTGGAGCACTCTGGCTCAGGTTGTGATACAGAGACAGGCTTGCTCGTTACAGTTTGTAAAGGTGTAACATCGGCGCGTTGTGTTACAAAAGGCAATGTCACTTGCTGAACAACTGTAAAGTCGATGGAAAAGTCGTGTCCGATAATATCACCCACTCGCTTTACGAATGCGTAATCCAGTGTCTCTTCCTTGAACTTGCGGTATATGGTAGGGCGTGTAATACCGAGTCCGTCCACGATACGCGTGATGGAAATTCCGCTGTTTTTGATGGTTTCCTGCAGTATTTCGCCTTGATGCGGCATAGTAACGCGTCCTGATTTGTTGTGTCTGTAAATATGACAATTGTGTTTCACATAACAAAAGCAGGAATACAAATAAACGGGTGTTACAGGATACACATTACACGTATACATGATACATATTTACACGTTTTACATATTACACACTGTGCTCATTGATACAGATACAGTATTACAATATGATTCGTGTTACGCCCACAACTGCGCTTACAGCGACCAGAGGGTCGTTCAGCAAAACACAAAGCACCTGTAACAATTTGCCACAGGCGCTTCAGATAATGCGGTAGTAAATATCCTGCCCGCAAGGGCGTGATGGGGCGCGGAAGCGGCCTACTCTGCGCCCTGTCCGGAGGGGTAAAGCGACAACAGCCGGTCGGGATAATCGGTGGTAATTCCGGCTACGCCCAGCGCCATCAGGCGCAGCATATCGGCGGGGTTGTTCACCGTCCAGGGCACTACCAGCATGCCGGCCTGACGGGCTTCGGCTACCAGCTGCGGCGTCGCCAGCGCGTGGTGCGGGCCTACCACCCGCGGGGTGAAACCGAGCTGCTGCAGATGGCTGGACAGGGGCACTTCGTCTTCGATAAGCAGGCACAACGGCAGCTCCGGCAGCTGGCGCCGCACCTGCTGCAGGATGCGTCCGTCGAAGCTTAGAAGCGTGGTGCGCGGCACCAGTCCGAGGCGCCGCAGCTCCTCTACCACCACTGCCACGTAGGCCGCCGGGGCCGGGTGAAACAGGTTGTCGCCGGCCGGCTCGCTCTTCACTTCGAGGCTGAAGCGGGGCGGCATCCGGCCCAGCTTCCGGGCCAATTCATCCACGGCAAGCACGACTTCGCGGAGCAGCGGCTTGTGCGCCGGCAGGTTTTGCTGCGCCGGAAAAGCGGGGTGCGGCAGCTGCCCACAGTCGTAGCGCCTGACCTGGGCGTAGGGCATCTGGTAGATATTGTGCTGCTGCTGGGTGGCGGCCGGAATAGGCTGGCAGGCGGGGTCGAGGCAGATAGTGGCGCTCATCCAAGGCTCATGCGACACCACCACCTGCCCATCGGCCGACAACACCACATCCAACTCCAGCACGGCCACCCCAAGGCGGACAGCGTGCAGAAAAGCGGGCAGCGTATTCTCCGGAAACAGGCCGCGGCAGCCCCGGTGGCCATGCACTTCGGGAGGTGCGGAAGAAGGCGTGAGAGTAGACATAAGCAGCAGTACGCAGGCCCTGCCCGGATAGCTGACAGGCTGCTGGACCGGGGCCGGCCACGCCGCACAAAGACCAGCCGAATCCTGTATTTTCGCTGGCAACTTCTTTCCTCTCTCTAATGAAACGATTAATTATTCTGGCCGTGCTGGTGGCCCTGGCCGCCGGCGGCTACCTCTACTATCAGAGCCTGAAGGCAAGCCCTAAATACGCGCTGATGCAGGCCGCCAACGCCGTGCGTACTCACGACATGGCCGACTTCGAGCGCTACGTCGATGTGAGCAGCGTAACCGGCAGCCTCGTCGACCAGGCCACCAGCCAGGGCTCGGCGCTGGGGCTGCTGAACCCGGGCGGCATGATGTTCAAGGGGGCGCTGCGTCTGCTCAAGCCCCAGCTGGCGCAGTCGGCCCGCCAGGAGCTGCAGCGCTACATCGAAACCGGCTCGGTGGAAGCCGCGGCCGCTGCGGCTCCCGATAGACTGGTAAACGTGTCGGTGCTGGGGCTGGCCGGTAAGGTGGTGAACCCCGACAGCCAGTTCAAGGACATCAAGTACGTGACCGAGCAGGGCGAGCAGGCGCTGGTAGGCCTGGAATTCACGCAGCCCAAGTACGACACCACGCTGGTGGTGGAGCTGAAGATGCGCAACCAGGGCGACCATTGGCAGGTGAAGGAAATCACGAACACCGGCGAGCTGCTGAAGCACGTAGCGCGGCTGGAAAAGCAGCGCCTGCTGAAAGGCCTGTAGCACCTACCACACCACCAACAGAAAGCCCCGACACGAAATCGTGCCGGGGCTTTTTACTTGCAGAGGTTGCCTGAATCTAGCGGCGACCTGAGAACAGGAAGTAGATGATGGAACCACCGAAGGGGAAGAACCAGATGATCAGGCCCCAAATGATTTTCTTGCCCGTCGACCAGTCCTGCTTGATCAGGCTCAGGAAAGCAGCCACCGCCAGGATGATGTAGAACACCCCGAAGATGGTGAGGTTGCCGTTGCTGTTGCGGCCAGCGCAGCTGCTAAGCAGCAGCGAAAAAGCCATGGCCAGGGAAAGCATACCAACCGGCAGGCGGCTAGCGAGAGTTTTGAGCTTATTCATGGGAGTAGAGAGTTGGTGTTTGAAGGCCGTTTACGGGCCGGTAGCCGGAATAGATATACATAGCATAATATTAATTATTCAATCAATTGATTTACAATACATTACTTAAATAAGATTGCACTTGTTGCCAGAAGTCCAGCGCCGACGAAGGCAGCATGGCCAACGTGAGCACCACACCATACAAAGCGCCATAAAAGTGGGCATCGTGGTTGATGTTATCGGCGTTGCGGCGGCTCATGTAGTAGGAATAAGCCAGGTAGAGTAGCCCGAAGATGAAGGGCTGAATGGGAATCGGGAGTGGGAAGATGTAGATGCCGCCGCCGCCGGGCGCCACCGGAAACAGCAGCACGCTGGCAAACACCACCGACGACACACCGCCCGAAGCGCCTAGGCTGTGGTATCCGGGGTTGTGGCGGTGGCGGAAAAACGTGGGCACCGACGACAGAATAATCCCGCCCAGATACAGCAGCAGGAAGAACCCGATGCCCGCTCCCACCCCGTAGCCGGCCACGTACTCGCGCAGCACAATGGGGCTGAAGGAGTAGAAGGCAAACATGTTAAACAACAGGTGGGTCAGGTCGGCGTGTAGGAAACCGGAGGTGAGGAACCGGTACCACTGCTGCCGTTGCTGCATCAGATAGGGGCTCAGAATCCAGCCATCGAGCAGCGCGCGGTTCGACCACGCGTACATCGAAATGCCGGCTGTGAGGGCTATCAGAATCAGAATAGGGTTGAGGAAGGACATGCGAGGGGGATAGAGAAGAAAATAAGCGCGTTTAAGTCGCGTCAGGCGCACTGTGGGCCTCAGGAAGCGCCGTACGCCTGATGCCGCTCAGAAGCCCGCAAAACGCCCGAAACGGGTGGATGTGGCGCGAACTTCAGTCCGCAGCCCTCATGCCTGCCCAAGTGGCGCAATGTACCCAGGCGGAGGGGCTGCGGACTGAAGTCGACGCCACGGTTGTGCGGTGCGGCTTTCGTCTATACGAATGGCGCGGCGTGCGCAGGCGTGGGGGCTGCGGACTGAAGTCCGCGCCACAGCGTAATAGCCTAGCTTTCGCGCTCTAGCAGCTGCAGGGCCAGATGGCGCAGAGGCTCTTTGCGGGGCGCTGGCACGCTCACTCGGTCCAGGTGCTGCAGGGCATCCTCGAAGTAGTGGTTGATGCGGGCCTCGGTCTGGGGGCGGATATCTAGCTCGTCGTAGAGGGCGCGCACAGCCTGCACCTTGGCGTCGGCATCTTGGACGGGCTGGCCGATGTAGCGGGCCAGCTGGGCGCGCTGCGCGTCGTTGGCCTGGGCTTGGGCCGTGAGCAGCAGGAAGGTTTTCTTGTCGCTGAGAATGTCGCCGCCCACGCGCTTGCCGAAAGTGGCGGCGTCGCCGTACACATCGAGCAGGTCGTCGCGGAGCTGGAAAGCCACCCCGATGCCCTCGCCGAACAGGCGCAGGTGCTCGGCATCCTCCTCGGAAGCGCCGCCGAGCCGGGCGCCCAGCTCCAGCGCGAAGCCCAGCAGCACGGCCGTCTTCAGCCGGATCATGTCCACGTACTGGTCGATGCTGACCTCGGTTTCCGTCTCGAAGTTCATGTCCCACTGCTGGCCTTCGCACACCTCGGCGGCCGTCTGGCTGAAGCGGCGCAGCATGGGCGCCAGCAGGGCGGGCGGCATATCAAACAGCAGCTCGTAGGCCCGCACCAGCATCACGTCGCCGCTCAGGATGGCCACGTTGGGGTTCCACTTTTCGTGCACCGTGGGCTGGCCGCGGCGCAGCGGGGCCTGGTCCATAATGTCGTCGTGAAGCAGAGTGAAATTGTGGAATACCTCCACGGCCAGAGCAGGCTTGAGGGCCACGTCCAGGTCATCGGTGTAGAGCTGGGCGCCCAGCAGCGTGAGCAGCGGCCGGATGCGCTTGCCGCCAAGGGCCATGATGTATCGGATGGGCTCGTAGAGGGCCGTGGGCTGGTCGCCGTAGTGCAGCTCGGCCAGAGCCGCCGTGAGTTTGTTGGAGAGGGCAGTAAGGTCCACAGAAACGGGTAAAGGTTCGGAGAGGAAAGGTACGGAAGAGTAGCTGAGTGGCTGAGTAACTGAGCAGGCTGGTAAGCCACGAAAAACGTCTGTCATCCTGAGCAAAGCGAAGGACCTTATCACGTCAGAACGGGCCGTTATGGCATTAACCGTTTCAACGTAATAAGGTCCTTCGCTTTGCTCAGGATGACAGGCGGCCTTGCGGCAGCATCCTCCTACCGGCGGCGCTTGCCTTTGTCGCCGCCGGGCCGACCGCCGCCGCCGCTGCTGCGCTCGGGGCGGTAGCCGCGGGGCTTGCTGTTCTCGCGGCGCTCCTGCAACTCGCGCTGCTTCACGGCGTCGGGGCGGTTGTCCACCAGCTCGAAGTCGATGGTGCGGTCTAGCAGGTTGGCCGATTTCACGATAACCTGCAGCTCGTCGCCGAACTGAATAATACGCTTGGTGCGCTGGCCCACGATGCGGTAGTTGTCGCGGTCCAGCTCGAAATGGTCGCCGGGAATCTCGCTCAGGCGCACCATGCCTTCGCACTTGTTCTCCTCGATTTCCACGTACATGCCGCGCTCCGTGAGGCCCGACACCACGCCGGTGAACGTCTCGCCGATAACCTCGGACATGAACTCCACCTGCTTGTATTTGATGCTGGCGCGCTCGGCGGAGGCCGCCACTTTCTCGCGCTCCGAGGAGTGCTTGCACTCTTCTTCCACGGGCTCCACGTCCACGTTCTTGCCGCCTTCCAGGTAGTGCTCCAGCAGGCGGTGGGCCATCATGTCGGGGTAGCGGCGGATGGGCGAGGTGAAGTGCGAGTAGTGCTCGAAGGCCAAGCCGAAGTGGCCCAGCGGCTCGGTAGTGTAGATGGCCTTGCTCATGGTGCGCACGGCCAGGGTCTGGAGCACGTTCTGCTCGGGCCGGCCCATCACCTCCATCGAGAGGTCGTTGAGCTCGGTGCTGATCTTTTTGGGGTTGGCTAGGTCGAGGTGGTGGCCAAATTTCTTGGCGAACAGCGCGAAGGTCTGCAGGCGGTCCGGGTCGGGGGCTTCGTGCACGCGGTACACCATCGTGAAGCGCGGCTTGCGGGCCTTGAGCTTGAACACGAACTCGGCCACCTTGCGGTTGGCCAGCAGCATGAACTCCTCAATCATCTTATGCGCGTCCTTGCGCTCCTTCACGTACACGCCCAGCGGCTTGCCGTTCTCGTCGAGTTTGAACTTCACTTCCTGCGTCTCGAAGCTGATGGCGCCCTGCTTGAAGCGTTGCGCGCACAGCTTCTTGGCGATGCTGTTCATGAGCTGAATCTCGGCCGTGTAGTCCGACTCCAGCCCTTCGATCCGCTCCTGGGCTTCCTCGTAGGCGAAGCGGCGGTCGGAGTGAATGATGGTTTTGCCGAACCACGACTCGTAGAGCTTGCCGTTTTCGTCGAGCTCAAACACGGCCGAGAAAGTCAGCTTGTCCTCGTTGGGACGCAGCGAGCAGAGGCCGTTGGAGAGGCGCTCCGGCAGCATCGGAATCACGCGGTCGACGAGGTACACCGAGGTGGCGCGGTGCTTGGCTTCCTCTTCCAGCGCCGTGCCGGGCCGCACATAGTGGGTCACATCGGCGATGTGCACGCCAATTTCCCAGTGGCCGTTTTCCAGCTTCTGAATGCTCAGGGCATCGTCGAAGTCCTTGGCGTCGGCGGGGTCGATGGTGAAGGTGGTGATGTGGCGGAAGTCGCGGCGGCGCCCCACTTCCGAGGCCGGGATGATTTCGGAAATCGACTCCGACTCCTCCTCCACTTCGGCCGGGAATTCAAACGGCAAGCCGAACTCGGCCATGATGGCGTTTATCTCCGCCTCGTTGGCGCCGGCCTGCCCGAAGCTGCGCACCACCTCGCCTAGAGGCGAGCGGCCGGCATCATCCTCCGGAAACTCCGTGACGCGCACCAGCACCTTCTCACCGTCCACGGCGCCGTGCAGGTTCTCGAAGGGCACAAACACGTCGAAGTACATCTTGCGGTTGTCGGGCTTCACGAAGCCGATACCGCCGCGCACCTGCAGGCGGCCCACCACCTCGGGGCGCACCCGCTTGAGCACCTCCACCACGTCGCCGACGGGGCGGCCGTCGCGGGAGCCACGCAGGCGCAGGCGCACTGTGTCGCCCTGCATGGCAAAGCGCAGGCGGTCCGTGAACACGCGCACGTCGCTTTCACTTTCCTCGGAAATCACGAAGGCAAACTTGTCGGTGGCCAGCGCCACAGTGCCCACAATGGTGTCGGCGTGGGAGGCGTGGCGGCGGCGTGAGTCGGTTGTACTGGCGGCGTCAGGGAAGTCGAAGCCGGCCTCGCGGCGGCGGTGCACCACGGGGTCTTGGCCGAACTCGGCCTCGGGCGAGCGGGCACTTCGGCGGGCGGGGGCCGCTTCGTTTTTGCGCGAGCTGCGGCCACTGCCCGCGTCCGTAGCGGCGGGCGCGTTGGCCGGGTCGGTGAGGCGGTATTCGTCGTTCTGCACCAGCGTCAGCAGGCCGGCTTTCTTCAGCGCCTTCAGGTGGCTGAATACTTCGTCGCGCTGCTCGCGGGTGGTGACGCCCAGGCGGCGGGAAATCTGGCGGTAGGCCAGCACCTTCTCGGGGTTGTCGCGGAAGATGCGGAAGACCAGGTCCTGGGAAATGAGGGCAGCGTCAGGGCTGCCGGAGGCTGCCTTCGCGCGGTTGGCGCGGGGGGCGGCGGAGTCGTCTTTTCTTTTCATTTAGAAAATGGGAGCCGCCAGAAGTTGTCGTTTTCGCAGGCGGCGGGGGTTGATGGGAAAGCAGCGGCCAGAACCGGCGCACCTTCCGTAATGAGGAATATCGGCCGTCTTACGGGCTTCGGAAAGATGATACGAAATATAGAGAGCAATAACTATTCCGGGCTGAAAATACCCGGTTATGGTTGCGTTACGCAGAGGCCGGAAGGCGCTGCATAAGATGGCTTAGCTATCTGAGACCAGTCAGCCGCTTGCCATCGTATCGGGTGGGCAAGCAGGCGTATTGCTTAATACGACTGCCAACGCGCCCCCGGCTGGATAAGTGCCGGATTTTCCAGCCGGGGGCGCGTTGCATCAGCCACTATAACGCCAGTGCGCGCTAAGCTAGGCTCCACCCTGCTGCTTCCCTCCTACGCCCGGCTGGCCACGGCGGCGCGGATGTCGGCAGGTGTGTCTTTAGGGATGGCGGCCAGCAGCTGCTTGGTGTAGTCGTGCTGGGGGTTTGCGTAGATGTCGGCGGCGGGGCCACTTTCCACGATCTGGCCTTGGCGCATCACCAGCAGCCGGTCGGACATGAAGCGGGCCACCGAGAGGTCGTGGGTGATGAACAGGTAGGTGATGCCGAACTCGCGCTTGAGGTCGTTGAGCAGATTGAGCACCTGGGCCTGTACCGACACGTCGAGGGCCGACACGGACTCGTCGCAGATGATGCACTTGGGCTGCAGGGCCAGGGCGCGGGCAATGCAGATGCGCTGGCGCTGCCCACCGCTGAACTCGTGCGGGTAGCGCTGGTACTGGGCTTCGGTGAGGCCGACGGTGCGCAGCAGCTCCAGCACGCGGGCCTTCTGCTCCTGGCGGGTGCCGCCTACGTTATGCACGCGCATGGGCTCCAGAATGGCCTCGCCCACGGTCATCATCGGGTTGAGGGCGGCGTAGGGGTCCTGGAATACCATCTGAAACTCGCGGCGGCGGCGGCGTAGCTGCTCGGCCGGCAGGCGGGCCAGGTCTTCGCCCTCAAACAGGATGCTGCCCGAGGTGGGCTCCACCAGCCGCAGCAGCGCCCGGCCCAGCGTGGTCTTGCCGCAGCCCGACTCCCCCACCAGCCCGACAGTTTCGCCCGGATACACCTCGAAGCTCACGCCATCCACGGCCCGCACAAACTCGGGCTTGCGGTTGAAAAAGCCCTTGCGAATCGGGAAGTGCACGTTCAGGTTCTCGACCTGCAGCAAGGGGGCTGTGGTGCCACGAGTTGTCGAAGGCCTCGTGGTAACTCTATCGTTGAACGAGGCGGCAGCGGGCGCAGCGGACGTGGCGGGTTCGTGCAACGGTAGTGGTACTACGAACCCCTCCGGGGAATTCGTAGCACCACTGGTGGCGCCACTGCTGATCAGCAGGGGTTGGCCGGATTCCAGGCTGGGGGCCGTTTCTAGGCCAAATTCCGGGGTTTCGGGGCGTGAAACACGATGTTCCACGGGGAACGTTTTGGCGGTTTCACCATCGTTGTGAGAGGTAGAAGCGGGGGCTTCAGCAACAAGACCATCAGCTACTTGCGTGAAGTCAGCGTCAGTGCTGACAAAGCCTCCTTCGGCCGTTTCACGCATGAAATCGGCCACTACAGGAAGTTTTTTTCGGCCTACGGAAAGTTTTGGACGGCAGGCCAGCAGGCCTTTGGTGTAGGGATGCTGCGGATTGGTGAAGATGTCGAGCACGGCGCCCTGCTCCACCACCCGGCCGCGGTACATCACCAGAATCCGGTCGGCAATTTCGGCCACTACGCCCAGGTCGTGGGTAATGAAGATGACGGCGGTGTTGTGCTGACGGCGCAGGTCGTCGATGAGGCGCAGCATACGGGCCTGTACCGTTACGTCGAGGGCGGTGGTGGGCTCGTCGGCAATGAGGATGGCGGGGTTGCAGGCCATGGCCATGGCAATCATCACGCGCTGCTTCTGGCCGCCGCTGATTTCGTGGGGGTAGCTGGTGAAGATTTTTTCGGGGCGCGGCAGCTGGGCCATCGTGAACAGCTCCACGGTGCGGGCCTCGGCTTCCTTCTCACTGAGCGTGGTGTGCAGGCGCAACGCCTCCACTACCTGGCTGCCGCAGGTGTACACGGGGTTCAGGGAAGTCATCGGCTCCTGAAAAATCATCCCGATGTCGTTGCCGCGTACTTGCTGCAGCTGCTTGTCCGTGAGCTGCAGCAGGTCCACCTCCCCTAGCGCCTCGCTCTGGAACCGCGCTTCGCCGCTCACAATACGGCCGGGCGGCAGCGGAATCAGCCCCATCAGCGCCAGCGACGTCACCGACTTGCCCGAGCCCGACTCGCCCACGATGGCCAGCGTCTCGCCCCGGTGCAGGTCAAAGGAAATGTCCTGCACGGCCCGCGTGTTGCCGCGGTGGCTGTTGAAGTCGATGGTGAGGTTGCGAACGGAAAGGATGGGCTGGGACATAGCAGGTACGAATCGGGAAACGAATGTAGCGCGAAGCTTTTGCTTCGCGTGTCGCAGTAGAAGTTGAACCACACAGCGCCAACTGCACAACGAGACGCGGAGCAAAGGCTTCGCGCTACAACACAACGGCCCGCCAGAACGATTCCGGCGGGCCGCTTTCAGGCAAAAGGGGAGTTACTACGCTACTTCCAAATCTTCAGCGTCGCGGTAAACTTGTGTTGGGCGCCAACCATGCTGCGCTTATGCTATTTCTGAAAAGTAAGTCCGTACAGATATGGTCCTTGTGCAGAAACTGAAGGATCTACCATAAGGGAGAAATCAGTGCTTTGCTTGTCCCGAACTAACACACCAGATAAACGAACTAAATGCCTTACACCTCCGGCAAGATTCGAGGTCTGGCAATCAAATCCCTGCAAGCTAAACTGCTGAACCTTACCATACGCATTATCTATTTGCTGAAATAGTTTTCCCATTTTTCTCCATTCAGCCATCGGAGCTGCCTCGGGGTTACAGCTTGATAATAGGGCGTCGTAGTTACCGGTTTTTATACTCTCTGCCGCACGCTCAGCTAACAGGGCGCTCTTTTCCGCTTTAGCCAAGTCATCAATAGGGAAATCGTATTGACTGCTTGTCTTATCCCCCTGAATGATAACGCGGACGAAAGAGTATTTGGCCTTTTCATCAGCAGCCAATGCATGATAGAATAAATAGGCACAGTTAGAAGCCGGCAATTTCAGAGAGAAAAAGTGTTGCTTCATCTTTTCCTCCACGCCGCTCAGTTTGATTTCGTAATAGCGGCCTTGCAACTCTTCTTCAGTCGTTTTTTTAACGCCCTTGGAATAGCTCACTTGGCCGCCATAAAAGCCGAGCACAGCATTGATACCAGCTGATTCGGTTTCGCTGTTGCAGCCCGAACAAAGCATCACAGATAGTAAGCAGATAGCTGCAAGAAAGGCTTTCATATAGCGGATAAAGGTTTTGACAGGCCAAAGCTATAAGCAAAACAGCCCGCACCAAACGGGGCGGGCTGTTCAGAAGATATAGGCATAGGCCGCTACACCACTTCCGACGAGGCTTCGGCGTCGTGGCGGGCCTGGGCGGCGGCGGGGTCGTTGGCGGCCAGCGGGTGTGCTTTTTCGTCTTCGGTGCTGTAGAAACGGTTCTGGAACAGCAGAATCAGCACCACGCCCACAAAGATGCTGGAGTCGGCGATGTTGAAGATAGGGAAGTCCGGAATCATCTGGCCGCCTACCAGCGGCCACGAGGCGGGGAAGAAACCGTCGGGGAAATCCACGAAAATCATGTCAATCACCTGCCCGTGTAGCCAGGGCGTGGGGGCGCCGTACACCGTGAGGGCGGGGCCATACACAATGCCGTAGAAGATGGAATCCACAAGGTTGCCGATGGCGCCGCCCAGAATCAGGGCAATGCACACCATCAGGCCCTGCGGCGCGCGCTGCTGCCACAGCCGCCGAATGTAGTAAGCAATGCCCGTCACGGCCACCAGCCGGAACAGCGTGAGCAGCACTTTGCCGTAGGGCGCGGGCAGCTCCACCCCGAAGGCCATGCCCGGATTGGTGGTGTAGTGCAGCTTCAGCCAGTCGCCGAGCAGCGGGATTTCGCCGGGCATGCCGAGCGGCATGTAGCGGTGCACGGCCCACTTGGAGAGCTGATCAATGACGATGACCAGCACGGCCACGAGGTAGTATTTCCAGTACTTCATTCTTCGGAAGTGAGAGGTTAGAAGTGAGAAGTGAGACGCTGAGCTGACGTCTTGTCAGAACTAGTCCCTCTCCCCTCTCGTGGCACAAAGTGACGCAGAATTTTAGACTTCGGCCGCGGAGCTGAGCGCCGGGCCGGTGCGTCGTTGGTATATGTTTCGGGTGGCAGTTTATGCCGTTTTAAGCCGGATTCGGGGGTCGGATTTGCGCTTTGTGCGCCGGTGTGCCAACCGCCGTTTTGGGGGCAGCGGTTGGCACCTGAGGCTTAGGCAGTTGCTACGTTCAGCAGCACCGGCACGGAAAACTCATCGAATTCCAGCACCGCGCCGCCGCTGATTTCTGGGGCGAAATCCAGGCTCAGAGCCTGCACTTCCTCCCGGATATAGCCGCCGAAGCTCTGCACAGCGGCTTCCAGCTCGGGCTGCTGCTGCAGCGTCACGCGGATTTTGTCCTGCACTTCCAGGCCGCTGTCTTTGCGCAGGTTCTGGAGGCGGTTCACCAGCTCGCGGGCCACGCCTTCCTGGCGCAGCTCGTCGGTCAGAGTCACGTCGAGGGCTACCGTGAGGGGGCCATCGGTGGCTACCAGCCAGCCGGGCAGGTCCTGGGTGCGGATTTCCACGTCGTCGGGGGCCAGGGTGTAGGCTTCGCCGTCGATTTCCACGGCCAGCTGGCCGGTTTTTTCGAGGGTGCTGATTTCCTCGGCGCTCATCTGCTGGATGCGGGCACCCACGGCTTTCAGCTTGGCGCCGTACTGCTGGCCCAGGCGCTTGAAGTTGGGCTTCACCGACTTCACCAGCACGCCGCTGGCATCATCGAGGAACTCCACGTGCTTCACGTTCACCTCGGCGCAGATCAGGTCTTCCACCAACGCCACCTGAGCGCGGGTACTCTCGTTGAACACCGGCACCAGGATGCGCTGCAGCGGCTGCCGCACCTTCAGCACCGACTTCTTGCGGAGCGAGTGCGTGAGCGAGGAAATGCGCTGGGCCAGCTCCATCCGCTCCTCCAAGGCCTTGTCGATGCGGGTTTCGTCGGCTTCTACCAGCAGCGTAAGGTGCACCGACTCGGCGGCCAGCGGGGTGTTGCGCTCGATGGCTTCGGCGCGCATGCCGTTGGTCATGTTCTGGTAGAGCCACTCGGCGAAGAAGGGCGCAATCGGGGCCATGAGCTGCGACACTACCACCAAGCATTCCTGCAGGGTTTCGTAGGCGGCGCGCTTGTCGGCGGTCAGCTCGCCCTTCCAGAAGCGGCGGCGCGAGAGGCGCACGTGCCAGTTGGAGAGCTGGTCGGTGACGAAGTCCTGGATGGCGCGGGCGGCCTTCGTGGGGTCGTAGCTGTCGTAATGGCCGCGCACTTCCAGAATCAGCGACTGGAGCTTGCTCAGAATCCAGCGGTCCAGCTCGCTCAGCTCGGCGTGCGGCGTGCGGTCAAACTCGCGGGCCTGGAAGCCGTCGAGGTTGGCGTAGAGGGCGTAGAACGAGTAGGTGTTGAAGAGCGTGCCGAAGAAGCGGCGCTGTACCTCCGTGATGCCCGCCACGTCGAACTTCAGGTTGTCCCAGGGCTGGGCGTTGGCAATCATGTACCAGCGCGTGGCGTCGGGGCCGAACTGCTGGATGGTGGCAAACGGATCCACGGCGTTGCCGAGGCGCTTGCTCATCTTGTTGCCGTTCTTGTCCAGCACCAAGCCATTGGCCATCACGTTTTTGTAGGCCACTGAGTCCTCCAGCATCACGGCCAGCGCGTGCAGGGTGAAGAACCAGCCGCGGGTCTGGTCCACGCCTTCGGCAATGAAATCGGCGGGGAAGTTCTTCTGGAACTGCCCTTCGTTTTCAATCGGGTAGTGCCACTGGGCGTAGGGCATGGCGCCGCTGTCGAACCACACGTCGATGAGGTCGGTTTCGCGGTACATGGGCTGGCCGGAGGGCGACACCAGGAAGATGTCGTCTACGTAGGGCCGGTGCAGGTCGATTTTAGTTGTTTGGTTCGTCGAGCCGTTGGCCATTACCCAATTACCATCCACCAGCTGGTAGGGGTTGTGGGTCATGACTTCAGCGGCGACGGCCTTCTCGATTTCGGCGTTCAGCTGCTCGATGCTGCCGATGCAGATTTCCTCGGTGCCGTCCTGGGTGCGCCAGATGGGCAGGGGCGTGCCCCAGTAGCGCGAGCGGCTCAGGTTCCAGTCCACCAGGTTTTCCAGCCAGTTGCCGAAGCGGCCGGTGCCGGTGCTGGCGGGCTGCCAGTTGATGGTTTTGTTGAGCTCGATGAGCCGGTCTTTCACCGCCGTGGTTTTGATAAACCAGGAGTCGAGCGGGTAATAGAGCACGGGCTTGTCGGTGCGCCAGCAGTGCGGGTAGGTATGCTCGTACTTCTCCACTTTGAAGGCCGTGCCGTCGCCTTTCATGCGGATGGCAATGCTTTCGTCGAGGGTTTTGTAGTCGGCGCCTGACTCGTCGTGGCCGTCGTAGTTTTTCACCCAGCGGCCGCCGAATTCGCCCATCTGGGCCACGTAGCGGCCCGTCCGGTCCACGATGGGGCCGAGCTTGCCTTCGTCGTCGGCTACCAGCAGGGCGGGCACGCCGGCCAGCTGGGCAGCCCGGAAGTCATCGGCACCAAACGTGGGCGAGATGTGCACGATGCCGGTGCCGTCCTCGGTGGTTACGAAGTCGCCGTTGATGACGCGGAAGGCGTTTTCCTCGCCCTCAAACGCCGGATAGCCTTTGTTCTGGCCGAACAGCCGCTCGTAGTTGATGCCCACGAGGTCGGAGCCTTTGAAGGTGTTTTCGATGCGCCAGGGCAGCACTTTGTCGCCGGGCTTGAAGTCTTCAAACGAGGCTTCTTTGCCTTTCTCGGAGAAGTATTTGCCCACCAGCGCCTCCGCCAGCACCACCCGGATGGGCGCGTAGGTGTAGGGGTTGAAGGTGCTCACCAGCACGTACGGGATATTCTTGCCCACAGCCAGACCGGTGTTGGCGGGCAGGGTCCAAGGCGTGGTCGTCCAGGCCAGGATGTACACGTCCGGCTCCGAGGCATTGTCGCCGTAGAGGGCCGCCAAGGGCACTTCGTCAAGCTGCACATTACCAAACAACGGCTCCGATTTTTCGTCGCGCTTCACCTTGAACTGGGCCACTACGGTCGTGTCCTTCACGTCGCGGTAGGTGCCGGGCTGGTTCAGCTCGTGCGACGACAGGCCCGTGCCGGCCGCCGGCGAGTAGGGCTGGATGGTGTAGCCTTTGTAGAGCAGGCCTTTGTCGTAGAGCTTCTTGAGCAGCGCCCAGCAGCTCTCGATGTACTCGGGCTCGAAGGTGATGTAGGGGTCGTCGAGGTCCACCCAGTAGCCCATTTTCTCGGTGAGGTCGTCCCACTGGGCCTTGAAGCGCATCACGGTTTCGCGGCAGCGCTGGTTGTAGTCCTCAATGCTGATTTTCTTGCCGATATCCTCCTTCGTGATGCCCAGCTCCTTCTCCACCTGCAGCTCGATGGGCAGGCCGTGGGTGTCCCAGCCGCCTTTGCGGTGCACCTGCTTGCCCAGCAGCGTCTGGTAGCGGCAGAAGATGTCCTTCACCGTCCGGGCCATCACGTGGTGAATGCCGGGGGCGCCGTTGGCCGAGGGCGGGCCCTCGTAAAACACGAACGTGGGCTGCCCTTCGCGGGTGCTCACGCTCTTCTCAAAGATGCCGTTCTGCTTCCACCACGCCAGGATATCGGTGCCGACCTGGCCGTAGTTGAGCGGCTGCTTGAATTCGGGGTAGTTCATTTGTGGGTGTTCTTGCGAAAACCTCACCCCCTAGCCCCCTCTCCAAAAGAGAGGGGGAACTAGCACTAGTTTTCTATCTAGTACTAGAAGCGGGTGGCTAGTGAGGCAGAGAATGTGAATTAAAAACTACTTTTTTAAAGCTAGTTCCCCCTCTCTTTTGGAGAGGGGGCTAGGGGGTGAGGTCCCAGGAGTGAGGCAACTACGTGAGGCTTTTTGGCTGCATCTGCATGCGGCTTAGGTTCAGCTCCAGGTCGTCGTCTTCCTCGTGGTAGTTGTCGTCGTAGTGCTTGATGCCCGACTGGTCGATGACGTCCTCGTCCTTACCGTGCTCGAAGGTAACCAGCAGGCAGGGCAGCAGAATCAGGTTGGAGAAGTTGGTAATCAGCAAGCTAGCCGACATCAGCAGGCCTAGCGCCTTAGTGCCGCCAAACTCCGAGAAGGCAAACACCGAGAAGCCCAGAAACAGCACAATGCTGGTGTAAATCATGCTGGTGCCGGCCTCACTGAGGGTGGTGCTGATGGCGGCCTTCACGCGGCGGCCGTTTGCGGCCATTTCCTGCCGGAACTTGGCCAGCAGATGGATGGAGTTGTCGCCGTCGATGCCCAGCGCAATGCTGAAAATGAGGGCCGTGCTGGGCTTGAGCGGGATGCCGAAGTAGCCCATAATGCCGCCCGTTAGCAGCAGCGTGAAGAAGTTGGGCAGCAGCGTGAAGAACACCGCCCGGATGCTGCGGAACAGGATCAGCACCACCAACCCCACCAGCGCAAAGGCAATCAGCAGGCTTTCCTTGAGCGTACCAATCAGGTATTCGTTGCCCTTGGTGAAGATGATGGTGGTGCCCGTGAGCTTCACGTCCATGCCGGTGCCGTTGAAAATCTTGCGGATTTCGGGCCGGATGCCGTTGTTGAGCAGCGTATCGAGGTTGTGGGAGCCGATGTCGGCAATCTTCAGCGAGATGCGGGCCCGCTGCATGGTGCTGTCGGTGAAGGAGCGCAGCAGCTTGCTGGTGAGGGCTCCTTCGCTGCCTTTAGTGCTCTGGGAGCGGGCCAGGTAGCTGAATACGTAGTTCTTCTCGGAGTTATCGGGCAGGCGGTAGTAGTCAGGGCTGCCGTTGTAGAAGGCCTGGGTGGAGGCTTTCAGGAAGGTCACCACGCTTACCGGGGTCGTCAGCACGGGCTGGGTGCGCAGGTAGTTTTCCAGCCGGTCAATCTTCTCCAGATTTTTGAGCTTGAGCAGGCCCTTGGGCTTGCCCGTGTCCACCACCAGCTCCAGCGGCATCACGCCGTTGAAGTGCTGCTCGAAAAACTTCAGGTCGGAGTTCACCGACGAATCCTTGGGCAGATCATCCACCATGTAGCTCACCGAGCGCACCTTGCTCACGCCAAATCCGGCCAGCACCGCAAACACCAGCGCCGCAATGTACACCGTGCGGCGGCGCTCCAGCACCAGATAATCGAAGAACTCCAGCAGCTTCATCAGCGGCTTGGCTTCCAGGTGCTCCAGCTGCTTGGGCGTGGGCGGCGGCAGAATGGTGAACACAATCGGCATCAAGATAAACGACACCGCGAAGGCCACGAAGATGTTGATGGTGGCCACCGCCCCAAACTGGAACAAGATGGCAATGTTGGTGAAGCAGAACACCACGAAGCCGATGGCCGTGGTGGTATTGTTCATCAAGGTTACGAGTCCAATTTTGCGCACCACCCGGGCCATCGCCAGCACCTGGTTGCCCGATTTGCGGTAGTCGTAGTGGTAGCGGCTGAGCAGATAAGTACAGTTCGGAATCCCGATTACGATGATAATACTCGGAATCAGCCCCGTCAGCAGGTTGATTTTGTAGCCCATCAGCACCATCGAGCCGATGCACCACACCACTACAATCAGCACAATCAGCAGCGGAAACACCACCGCCGACCACGTGCGGAAGAACATGAGCAGCGTGAGGGCCATCATCACGATGGTCAGGCCCACGAACAGCTTCATTTCCGAAGCCACCTTGGTGGTCATGGTGGCCCGCACATAGGGCAGGCCGGCGTAGTGCATCTTGATGCCGGTTTTCTGCTGAAACCGTTCGGCGTGGCCCAGAATCTCCTTCATCACGGCTTCCCGCTTGCTGGAGTTCAGGTACTTGGGGTCCATGGTGAGGGCCAGCAGCGTGGCCCCGGTGGTAGGCGAAATCAGCTGGCCTTTGTAGAATTCTTGGGAGTTCACCACCCGCATCAAGGAGTCCAGCTCGGGCTGAGTCTGGGGGAAGTTGCGGAAGATGGGCTCGGCCCGGAACGTGCGCAGGGTGGTATCCTTAACCAGCCGCGGCAACCGCGTAACGCCCAGAATGCCGTTCACGCCCCGCACCTGGCTGAGCGTGTCCGTCAGCAGCCGCAGCTCATTGAAGTTGCCGAGCTGGTACACCGAACTGTCCTGCATGCCCAGCACCAGCACGTTGCCGTCCTCGCCAAACTGCCGCTTGAACTGCTGGAAGTACACCATGTCCGGGTCGGTGGGGCTCACCACCTGGGCAAAATCGTAGGTCATTTCGATTTTGCGGGCCTGCCAGCCCATGAACACCGTAATGAGGGCCAGCAGCCCTACCAGCAGGCGGCGGTTCTTGATGACGAACAGGGCGAGGTTTCTCCACATAGGCTGCTAAAATGCAGCAAAGGTACGCAACCCCAGGCAGCTATCCGGTGAGGCTCAGCCATTAAAGAAACCCGAGGTGCGGGCCGCGGGCCGGGCGCCGCGGCCGGGCCGCGTTTTTTTACTGCCGCACCAGGGAACATTTTATGGCACTTCCAGCGTAAGTAGGCCCACTACAAGCCGTTGCAGCACTCAGAAATTGAATTATACCGCGCCGGGTGTAGTGTTTTTCTTTTGCCATGACCCTGTATAATTCCCCGGAGGCCCTGCTGACCTACAATCCGGTTTCCGAAACCCTGCTATTGAGCTGCAGCACCCCGCAGCTATCGGCGGCCTTCAACCAGGCCTACCAGCGGGCCTTGGAAGAAATGCGCATCCAGAACGTCGATAAGCTGCTGCTGGACCTGAAGCGCAACGCCCCGCCTACCGACGAAGACGCGGAGCTGCTGCGCCCCCTCACCAAAGCCCTGGCCGACCACGCCACCCGCCCGCTGTTTATTGCGGCCGTGGTGTCCGAGGGGCAGTATCATCACCAGATCGGCAGCTTGCTGGCCACCGCGCCCCTGCCGCCCGCGCAGGTGCAGTTCAACTACTTCACCTCCCGCCGCGACGCCACCCAGTGGCTGAGCGAAAACTGATTCTCCTGCCCTCTGGCGCATAAAAAAAGCCGTCCCGGAAGTTGTCCGGAACGGCTTTTCTATGCCCGAGAAGTCAGGTGGCTAGTGCACTACTTCCACCCAGCCTTTCCAGCTTTCGCCGGTGCTGCTCTTGAGCTGGTAGAAATACACGCCGCCGGGCACGTTGTCCTGGCCCCAGCCCTGGGTGTAGTTGCTTTGCTCAAATACCTTCTTGCCCCAGCGGTTGAAAATCTGGATGTCAACCGGCTGCAGGGTCACGAAGGGCTTAAACGTGTCGTTGAGGCCGTCGCCGTTGGGCGTAATGACGTTGGGCTTCTCTTCTTTGAAAATATTCACCGTCACCACCCTGGCTTCCTCGCACTGGCCGTTAGGACCATACTTGGCCGTCAGGCGCACCTGGTAGGTGCCGGGGCGGGTGTAGGTGTGGCTGGGCGTAGCGCCCGTCCCGAAGGTGCCGTCGCCGAAGTCCCAGACGTAGCTGCCCACGGCGGCCGTAGCCGTGCTGCTGAAGGCCACGGGCACGCCCGTAAACTCATTGACTACGCCCGCCGCCGCCGTTACCTGCGGCCGCGGCGCCACCGATACCAGCACGGTGTCTTTGCCGGTGCAGTTGTTGGGCGTGGTGGTGGTGAGGATATAGAACGTATTAGCCGTGGGCGAGGCCACTACCGTGCGACCCCGGGTGGTGTTAAGGCCCGTAGGCGGAAACCAGGCATACGTCACGCCCGGGCCGGCATCCGGCACGCTCAGCGTCACGGAGCCGCCTTCGCAGATGGTGCGGTCGGGGCCGGCGGCGGCGGGCGGCAGGCCAAACACCACAATCGTGTCGGTGGCCGTGGCGCTCTGGATGCAGTTGGAAGGGTCCGTGACGGTGAGGCGGGCAATGTAGGTGCCCGGGGTGTTGTACACCGTGCTTACCGTGGTGGTGGCATTGCTGGAGCTTTGGCCGTTACCAAACGTCCAGTTGGTGGAAGTGCCACTCACCGAAGGCCGGGTGAAATACACAGTCAGCGGCGCGCAGCCCGTCCGGATGCGTGAGCCGCCAGGTGTGGCTGAAGGCGTAAACGTGGCATCCAGCTGCAGCACGTCAATCTTGAAGGCGGCGTTGTTCCAGCTGGAGTTGTTGGTGGCCGAGAAGCCGTTGGGCGTGATGGGCAATGTAGCCGAGCCGCTACCCACGCACATCGACTGGTAGATGATGCCTTTCTTGTCGAAGCGCGAGGTACCGCCGTCTACGTGGCAGCTGCCGTTACCGAAGTAGGTGCCGTACACGAGGCCGCCGGCGTTGGCCGAGAGCTGCATGATGTAGAAATAGCCGAAGTTGCCCGACGAGCCCGACGACGACGTCTGGATGGCGTTGGGCGTTACGGGCATGTTGGCCACGTTGCCCCCGAAGCCCGACAGCAGAATCTGCCCGCAGTTGTCTACCAGGAAAGCCGTGGGCGAAATGTTGGTCCCGCCCGAGTTGCCGTTGCCTATCACCGTAGAGAAGCGCGTGGTTGTCAGCAGGCGGTTGATTTTGTGGATAAACTGCAGGCTGTTGGGGTTAGAATACACGCCCGGCGACACGGGGTACGCCCCGTCGGTCTGCCCGAACAGGTACACCTCACCCTGGCGGTCGAGCTGCAGAAAGTAAGCCTGGTCGTAGCCGGCCGTGCCGATGTAAGACGCTTGGAACAGGTCGTTGCCGGCGGCCGCAATGCGCGCCACAAAGCCGTCGGCGCTGCCGCCGCGGTACTGCGGGTTGAGGCCGCCCGTGGTGCCGGGGAAGTTGGTGCTGGTAGTGCCGCCGCTCACGAACACCGTGCCGGTGCTATCTACCTGTACCGAGTAGGCCGCATCTTCACCCGAGCCTCCCAGGAACGTGCTCCACGTCAGGCTGTTGAGGCCGGAGGTAAACTTGGCTACCACGGCATCGGAGTTGGCACCCTTGGTACCCTGGAAGCCGTTAACGATAGGGAAGTTGGCCGACGAGGTCATCGTGGCCAGATAGATATTGCCCTGGGCATCGGTGGTCACGTCGCCGCGGTAGGTGTCGTTGTAGTTTTTGTCGAGCGTGCCGGTAATCTGGCCATCGGCGCCGTTGCCGCCAAAGAAGGTGGAAGCCAGCAGCTGCGTACCGGTTGGGTTCAGCTTCGACACCACAATGTCGGCCCCGGTGTTGAAGCTCACATCATAAGCGCCGGTGGTAGTAGGAAAGTCGGAGGAACTGGTGGTACCCAGAATCACCAGGTTGCCGGCGGGGTCCACCACCATGCTGTGCGGATGGTCGTCGGAGGCACCGCCAATGTAAGTGCCGTAGATGCGCGAAGCCGCCCGCGTGGTAGCCGACGGGTTGAACTTCATGATACCGTAGTCCTGGCTGCCGGCAAAGCTCACGTCGTAGGCACCGGTGGTGGTCGGGTAGCCGGCGGCAAACACCACCCCGCCGGCGTACAGGTTGCCCTGCGCGTCGTAGGTGGCCGTGTAGCCGTAGTTGCTGCCCGTCGAGCCGGTGTAGGATGAGTACACCAGCACGGGGTCAATCACCAGTGGCAGGGCGTGGTTGTAGTCCTGCGGGAAAGCAAACGAGAGGGTGTTGTCGGCGCTCAGCACGTAGCGGCAGGCCACCGGCGTTTTGCGGCCGTTCTGCAGCTGGTACGCCACCGGGCTTTGCTCCAGCACGGTACCCACCGAGGTAGTAACCTGCAAAGCCCCCTTCACGATGGCGAGCTTCTGCTGGCCTTCGTAGCGGAGCTTGATGCGGTTGGCATCGGCACCGGGCGCCAGCTCGAAGTCGTACTCCAGCTGCTCGTCGTGGGTGTAGAAGCGCAGGTTGGTGCCGGGGTACAGTTCTTGGTAGCGTACCTCGTTATAGGAAGGCACGTTGCTGGCCCACTTGCTGCGGTCCTTGCCCAGGAAGTAGTTGGTCACCTCGCCGGTTTCGTCGCCGCCCTTCACCAGCGCCTGCAGGTTGGCGCCCACAAACGACACCGAGTAGGCGTGCGCCTTGATGCGGTGGTCGCGCCCGTCGGGCTTGTGGTGGTGCAGCTCCTCCACAGCCTTGGTGTCGTAGAGGGTTTGCAACAGGCGCCCCCGCTCCAGGTACAGGCGGCCGCCGGGCACATCGGTAGCAAACAATACGGGCCGCGCCCACTGGTTGCGGTTAGCTATAAACTGCAGGTGGCGTGCTTCGGTGGGAGCCGCCACGGGGCCCTCAGATGCTGCCGCCACGGCCGGCGCCGCTGCCAGCAGCCCCACAGCAGCCAGCAACCCCTGGAAAGCAGAAGTACGGTACCCCGAAATAGTAGAAATTCCCATCTAAAAAATTTATGTGTTGGATGAAAGACAATGAAACTGACTGAAAACCAACTGCTAACCCAAGGCACGCATGAGCGGCAAGCAAAGGACAGTCAGCAAAAAAACTTCCCCCAAGTAAGCAATATTCTTTTCGAATGCCGACAAGGCAGTAGCTATTTTACAGGAAAAATTTCAACTTATCCAACTGTGAATGAGAACCTAACTGCGGGCCGCGGCTTTTCCGGCCCCACCCTTCGGGCATAGAAGAGCCCCATCCCGTGCAAACAGGATGGGGCTCTTCTATGCCCGAATAATATTCAATTACTCCTATAGTTGCTCGAAAATACGCGACAGGCTTACGGCCTCGCCGATGTAGCCGCGCAGCTCCGAAATAGGCATGCGGGTCTGCTCGCGCGAGTCGCGGTGGCGCACAGTCACGGTGTTGTCTTCCAAAGTCTGGCCATCTACCACGATGCAGAACGGCGTGCCGATCAGGTCCTGGCGGGTGTAGCGCTTGCCGATGGCGTCGCGCTCCTCCATCACCACCCGGAAGTCGTAGCGCAGGCTGTTGAAGATTTCCTCGGCCTTCTCGGGCATGCCGTCCTTTTTCACGAGCGGGAAAATGGCGGCCTTGATGGGGGCCACGGCCGGGTGCAGCTTCAGGAAGGTGCGGGTTTTGGTTTGCTCCTTCTCGCCTTCGCCTTCCGTGATGGTTTCCTCGGTGTAAGCCTGGCAGAGCGTGGCCAGGAACAGGCGGTCGGCGCCCACGCTGGTTTCCACCACGTAGGGCACGTAGTTGCCGTAGGGCTTGCCGGTTTCGGGGTTTACGTCGGCATCGAAGTACTGCTGCTTTTTGCGGCTGAGCTCCTGGTGCTGCATCAGGTCAAAGTCGGAGCGGGAGTGGATGCCCTCGATTTCCTTGAAGCCAAACGGGAATTCGTACTCGATGTCCACGGCGGCCTTGGCGTAGTGGGCCAGCTTGTCGTGGTCGTGGAAGCGGAGCTTGGCGGCGGGTAAGCCCATCACCTCGTGCCAGCGGCGGCGGGTGGCCTTCCACTTGTCGTACCACTCGCCTTCGGTGCCAGGCCGCACGAAGAATTGCATTTCCATCTGCTCGAACTCCCGCATGCGGAAGATGAACTGCCGGGCCACAATCTCGTTGCGGAAGGCCTTACCGATCTGGGCAATGCCAAACGGCACCTTCTGCCGCGCCGACTTCTGCACGTTCAGAAAGTTGACGAAGATGCCCTGGGCCGTTTCGGGGCGCAGGTAGATCTTGCTGGAGTCTTCGGCCACGGCCCCGATCTGGGTCGAGAACATCAGGTTGAACTGGCGCACGTCGGTCCAGTTGCTGGTTTTGCTGATGGGGCAGATGATTTTCTCGTCGATGATGAGCTGCTTCACGCCGGCCAGGTCTTCCGAGGTCAGCAGGCGGCCCATTTCAGCCAGCAGGGTTTCGGCGCGGGCCAGCTCGCCGTTCTTCTCGTACTCGGCGGCTTTGTCTTCCAGCAGCACGTCGGCGCGGTAGCGCTTCTTGCTGTCGAGGTTGTCGATCATGGGGTCCGAGAAGCCGTCGACGTGGCCGGAGGCTTTCCATGTGAGCGGGTGCATGAAGATGGCCGCGTCGATGCCCACCACGTTCTGGTTGAGCTGGGTCATGGCCTTCCACCAGAGCTGCTTGAGGTTGTTTTTGAGCTCCACGCCGTTGGGGCCGTAGTCGTACACGGCGGCCAGGCCGTCGTAGATTTCCGAGGAAGGGAATACAAAGCCGTATTCCTTGGCGTGCGACACGATATCGGCCAGGGTGTTTTCGGCCGTGGCGGCGGGTTTCTGCTCGTTGCTCATGCTGTATAGAGAAGTAAGAGGCGTTGGCTGTCATTCCGACGAAGGAGGAATCTCGCTAGTACGGTAACTGATTATGCTACACTAGCGAGATTCCTCCTTCGTCGGAATGACAGTTGCTCCCGGCAAAAGTAGCTAAAGCCGGCGCTAGTAGCCTAGCCGCAGCCGCAGAAGAGGCATTGTCGGCGTGCCAATCAGTAATTTAGCGGTTCCTGAATATTGGGGGCTAACCCCGAACGGCTTCCTGCGTTTAGCGCCTCAAATAGGAGCCGGCCGGGTAGTGCCGTAACAATTTCATAATCTTGCCGCCCCTAAGGGTAAGTCTACCTTTGGATGATGAAAACCGTCTTTTCACCAATTCCCTTCTTATGTTTGGCTTAGAGCCTCACGTGCTGCTGTTGCTGGCTGCCTGCCTGGTAGCGGCCTGCGCGTTCGAATTTGTTAATGGCTTTCACGACACGGCCAACGCCGTGGCCACGGTCATCTACACCAACGCCCTGCGGCCCTGGGTGGCCGTAGTCTGGTCGGCGTTCTGGAATTTCATCGGCGTGTTTTCCGGCGGCATTGCCGTGGCCATGGGCATCGTGTACCTGCTGCCCGTCGAAAGCCTCGTCGATCAGAACGTCTACCACGGCATTGCCATGGTGGGGGCCCTGATTCTGGGGGCCATCATCTGGAACGTGGGCACCTGGTACTACGGTCTGCCCTCGTCGTCGTCGCACGCCCTGATTGGGTCTATCCTGGGGGTAGGCATTGCCTTCAGCTTGCTGCCCGGCTCGCAGAACGCGGCCGTCAACTGGAGCAAGGCCGGCGAAACCGGCATTGCCCTGCTCACGGGCCCGCTGTTCGGCTTCTCGCTCACTATCATCATGATGTTCTTACTGAAGCGGTTTGTGCGCAACAAGTCCATCTTCAAGGAGCCCAACAAGCACAAGCCACCGCCCATCTGGATCCGCCTGATCCTGATTGCCACCTGCACGCTGGTGAGCTTTTTCCACGGCTCCAACGACGGCCAGAAAGGCGTGGGTCTGATCATGCTGATCCTGATCGGCATCGTGCCCACCTATTTCGCCCTCGACAACGGCAAGAACCCGCTGGACATGCGCGACTCGCTGGTGAAGATTGAGCAGGTGATGGGCAAAGTAAACCCCACCGAGCTGAGCCCCGCCGACCAGAAGATGCTGGCCGAAATCAAAAGCCAGACCGACACGCTCGACGCCATTTTCGCCGGCAAAACCAGCGTGGCCCAGCTCCCACAGGACGCCCGCTTCCAGATCCGCAAAGGCATCCTGCTGACCTCGAACCGCGCCAAGAAGCTGCTCGGCAGCGAGCGGGTAAGCCTGAGCACCGCCGACCGCGCCACCTACGACACGGCCATTGCCAACATGAAGTCGTTCACGGACTACGCCCCCTTCTGGGTGCTGCTGGCCGTGTCGCTGTCGTTGGCCTGCGGCACTATGATCGGCTGGCAGCGCATCGTGAAAACCATCGGCGAACGGATCGGCAAGGAGCACCTGACCTACGCCCAGGGCGCTTCGTCGGAGCTGGTGGCCGCCGCCATGATTGGCGTGAACACCGCCTACGGCCTGCCGGCTTCCACCACGCACGTGCTGTCATCGGCCATTGCCGGCTCGATGGTGGCCAACCGCGGCATCAAGAACCTGAACCCGCAGATGGTGCGCAACATTGCCCTGGCCTGGGTGCTCACGCTGCCCGTAACGATGGCGCTGTCAGGCGGTTTGTTCCTGCTGTTCCGCGCCATTCTGGGCTAGCAGCCAGCGGCACCTTTCCTGCCTTAATACAAAAAAGCCGCTCTTTTGCAAGAGCGGCTTTTTTATGTGCCTGCTTTTTGGGCAGTGGGCAAAATGAGGATAACTGCTGGCTGGCTGTAGTATAGTGCAGGCTAAATACTTACAAAATCAGCCACTTATCCACTTATCCACACGGTTTTTGCCGTGTTTTGTGGATAACCTTGGTTTTAGGCAGGCCACTGTACGTCAAGGTCTTCGGATATAAACACCCCGAAGTTGACAAACTGCAGCTCGTTCTCATCAAAGTAAAGGTCAATCATTTCCTTCTCGTAGGAAATGCGCATTTCGCCGGTATCCATCTTCTCGGTCTCGCTGGCTTCGTGGCCGTGGCGGCTCATGAGGGCCTGGATTTCGTCGGGCGTTTTGCCGTGGATGTTCTCGCCATAAAGGCGCATGCCGGGGTGGTCGGTTTCGATGCAGCTCAGGCGGAAGTCGTCTTCGCGGTCGAAGTACAGAGAGTAACCTTCCTCGAGGTAGTTCCAGGCCTGGTGCTCAAACTCGTCGTCGTCTTCCGACTCTTCGATTTCTTCGGGCTCACCCATCAGGGCGCGCACCTCGTCCATGGTGGCCCCGAAGCGGAGCGGGCCCATGCCGGTGCCCAGGGTAATTTCGTTTTCGTCGAGGCTCTGAGGCGTTGCGTTTGTCGGGGTCATAGCGCTTGGGTTGGGGGTAGTTCTTGGAGAAAGTAAAGGTAGGAGGTTGAGGGTTGATAAGTGGCGGCGGCCTAGTAGGTGCAGGCGGATTCCCTGCTTACTGGGGCACCGCGCGGGCGCAATCGGGGCCGGCTTTATTTGGCAGCGGCAACTACCGGCCACCTATCAACACTATGCACCGGCTTATCAACATTTCACGGCTCATTTCCCGTAGCGAGCTTCAAAATCGGCGCGCTGCTGCACGTAGTCGGGGTGGGTTTTGGCCTGGTCCCATTTGCGCTTAAATATGGCGGCGGCTTCGGCTTTTTCGGGGTCTTCGGGCGAGCGGGGTAGCTCCTCGCGGCCGTGGGCCCCGCTCTGGCCCTTCTTATCGGCCGGCACGGGCCCCGCGTACTTTTTGCCGCCCTGGTGGTTGGCGTAGCGCCGGGCACGCGTGAAGCCCATCTGCAGGAACTTCCGGGCCATGTCGGCTCCCACAAAGTCGTGCGCCTTCAGATAGGCCTCAAACAGCCCATAAATAGTTTCCGACGACTCCCGGGCCACTGCGGGCGTGCGGAAGCGCCAGTGGGGCAGAATTTCGCTTTTGTAGGGCTCCACCAGCAGCACACCCTGCTCGCCCTTGCCCACGCGGTATAGCTCGGGCTGCTCGCGCAGGTTGAGGTGCCGGAAATCCTGGTCGTAGTTGAAGGGCATGGCGGGAGAGGTTGCCCGCTGTATACGGCGGCCGCGGCTCCCTGAGTTTCCGGCGCGCTGGATTTGATTTTCCTCCGGCCCATTTGAAACGCTGGACCGGAAGCCTCTTTTTTTTTGAGGGCCGGCCGGGTTGTCCACAGGGTTAATAACTTTTTAAAAGAAGAAATTTTAAGAAATCTTTTTAATCTCCATCGTTAGGGCTGTGTATAAGTGGACAATCGGCGGGAGTAATCCACAGCGCGGATAACTTGTGTACAGCTTCGGGTTTATGCACCGTCTATCAACAGGGTATGTGGATAGTAAATTGCTGACAATAAGAATCATAACCATCTTTTTCACAATCCACATAGCTTATCCACTAATCCACAATCCACAGCCAGCAGGGTGTGTGGATTGTGGTGAAAACCGGGGGAAGTTGTCCACCCTTATCCACGCGGTGTGGATAGCAGAATGGGGGTGTAGGGGCAGCCAGAAACGCAAAAAAACTTATCCTGATTTTCTCCACGCGTTATCCCCAGGTTGCGGCAGTATTATCCACAGGTTAAGCCGTTTAGCCGAATGCCAGTGGAAAAGGCTGTGCAAAACCTGTGGAAAAGGAGAAGAAAACCCGCTCAGTGACTGGAATAAGCCGGTTTTGAATGTGGATAGCGCTTCGCACAGGGGGTGAAACCCCACAAATCGGCCGGAATCCGCCCGAACACGGCCGGCCAGCCGTGGAACATAAATCATTGAAAAGCGGCCATACGCATCAGAAACTCGCATTTCACCCTAATAGAAGTAACTTGAAAAAGCGTTCCACGCATTTTTTCGGCCTGTAAAGGTGGTTTCTGGCCTGCCAGTGCGCAACCAGCTAAAGCCGGACTCTTATCCGCTGCAACTGCCCAACGTGAACTGCGGAACAGCTCCGGTCCGTCGGTTCTTTTTAGCCGTCGGGCCGGTCGTCATCAGAACTACCGGCCGGCTCCCGCATGCCAACTCGCAGGCCTACCCTGGCCGACCCGGCAGGTGATGAAGCCGCCGGACCGGAGCTGCTGGCTCTGAACACCCACGTTTCCTCCCTCTGGGCTTATCATGGCTGCAGTATTATGGGCCACCCTAACAGCCACGAAAAAGCCCTCGGGTTAGCGTCTGGCCGTTGAAACGGAACAGGCGCTAACCCGAGGGCAAGGTTGCGGCGTGAATATCGGCTAGAACGCTAGGCGGATGTCTTCCACTTCCCAGTTGGCACGTATCTGCACAGGCTGGGGCAGCAGGTACACCGGCTCGGCAGGCTGTAGCAGCAGCGGGTCGGCGCTGCGCCAGCGGCCGTCGGCGTCGGCATCAATCAGCACCCGGATGGTGTAGGTGCCGGGGGCCAGCCGGTCGAAGCGGAAGGTGTTGCGTGGGCTCTCCAGGGTAGCGGCCACGGCGCCCTGCGCATCAAGCAGCTGCACGTCGTAGCGCGTGTACTTGGTCTGAATGGTGCCGGCCACGCTGCCCGTGCCCGACTGCTCCGTAACGCGCAGCCGCAACGGCCGGGCCCCCAGTCGCTGCCCCGAAATGGTCGTGACGTTCAGGGTATCGAGGCGGAGCGTGACGGTGGTTTTTGCTTTGGTATTGAGTAGCACCGTGAGGCGCGAGCGGTCCGGGCTGAGCTTCACCTCAGGGCCCAGCGGCAGCGCCCGGCGCGTAGTGGAATCTTCCTGCAGCAGCACGGCAGGCTTGCTGGCCGCCACGCGTACAGGCTCCGTGAACACGAAGCGCACCTCGCCCTGCCTATACACTTCGCGCGGGCTGCCTTCCACCGAGTACACCGGCGGGCGGCGGGTGGGCGCCGTGCCCTGAAACTTCACGTTGATGGTGTCGCGGCTGGTGTTGCCGGCGCTGTCGGTGGCGGCCAGCAGGTAGCGGCCTTCCTGCAGGGCGGCGGTGCGGTAGAGCGCCACGGCCCGGCCCTGCTCCTGCAACTGCAGGGCCTCGGCCAAAGGCGCGGTGGCGGCCGCCCCGAGCGGAGCCAGCACGACCGTGCGCAGGCCCTCGTTGTAGCTCACCCGAAACTGCGTGGGGGCCGCCTGCTGGCCGCTCACCACGGGGCGGCGGGCATCGGGACGCACCAGCTCTAGGCGCACGGTATCGGGCCGGGCGCCAACCGTAATGGGCTGGGGCAGGTAGGCAATCTTCTCGCCGTCGTCGTAGCGGGTGTTCTGGTTTTTGTCGAGCAGGGCGTAGAGGCGGTAGCGGCCGGCCTTCAGGTTGCGCAGGCTATACGCGCCGCTCTTATCGGTGCGGGCCAGGTAGTAGGGCTTGCCGCGGCGCAGGCCGGCGGTGTCGGCCTCGGGGTAGAGCAGCACGGCGGCGGCATCGGCGGGCTGCTGCGTGAGCAGGGTGCGCACGGTGCCCACCACGGCCCCCGAATCGAGCACAGCCCCGGTGCTGAAGCTCACGCGGGCATCGGTGGCGGGCAGGCTCTCAGTGATGTCGCTGATGGCGTTGCCGAAGTTGAACGAGTAGGTGGTGTTTTCGTCGAGGGGCTTGTCGAACACCAGCGAAATGGCGTTGCGCTCCTCGCGCACCTTGTACTTGTTGTCGTCGGGGATGGTGGGCGCGATGATGAGGTTCTTCTGCAGATCCTTAAGCTGCACGGCTTCCGAAAACTCCAGCCGCACCACCTGGGTGCGGGAGTTGCGGGCGCCATTGGCCGGCACCGAGCGCACCAGCTTGGGCGGCACCGTGTCGCGCGGGCCACCCTGCGGCGAGCTGATGGAAGCGCAACCGGCCAGACCAGCAGCGGCCGAAAGCAGGAACAGGAAACTAGCGCGAGCGGACATTGTAGAGCAGAAGCGTGGAAATGGTAATTAGGGCCAACGCAAGGGCGGCAAAAAGCGCCGTCTTGCGGGTCGGCTTGTCGTCGTCCTCGGCCGCCGGCGTGGGCGGGTCGGGTACCAAGGCGGGGCGTTGTTGGAGCGTGTCGGCAAAAGGGCGGCGGGTGGTATCGGGCGTATACGAGGCTACCCTAACGCCGGACCGGGGCCGGGCCGTATGCGCCGGCAGCGGCTGAGTGACACTGGCTGACTGCCAACGCGGTAGCCCCTCCCCTACCCTACCGCTCCGCCCAGACAAAGGCCCGGCGGCCAGCAGGAGTCCGAGTACCAGAGCCGCCGGCGTGCGCATCAGCTCAGCGTTTGGTGGCCACGTAAATCAGACTCGAATACTGCCCTTCGTGCTGCTCGGCGTACTGGTTGGACTTGTAGCCGGCCTTCAGCACGGCCAGCATGCCGCCGTTGCGCTCGGCGCGGTGCTTCTCGCTGAGCATGCTCACGTAATAGGCATCCAGGGCCATCGGCAGCGTTTCCATCACCTGCATCTTGTGCTTTTTGAGCAGCTGGGTCATGGTTTTGGGGCTGAAATGATAGAGGTGGCGTGGCACGTCGTAGGCGGCCCAGTCCTGGCGATAGTGCTGGGCGTCGAGGCTATCCACGTTGGGCACCGCAATTAGCAGCACGCCGTCGGGCTTCAACAAGCTGATGAGCTGGGTGAGGGTTTCGTTCAGGGTATGAACGTGTTCCAGCACGTGCCAGAGCGTAATGGCATCGAAGGAACCAGCCTGATAGGTCACCAGGCTCTCGGTGCCGACGGGCTGGCCCACGCGGTGGCTGGCTTCCTCGCGGGCGCGGGCGTTGGGCTCCCAGCCGGCCACCTGCCAGCCGTCGGCCTTGGCGGCGGCCAAGAAGTGGCCCGTGCCGCAGCCATAGTCGAAGAGGCGGCCTTTGCGCGGCGCCAGCTTATTGAGCAGGCCCACCTTGCGGCGCATCGTGAAGAAGCGCGCCACTTTGTAGGCCTGGTTAATCATCCCCCCTGCCCCGCTGTTGTGCGACACGTACTCGTCGGACTCGTAGTAGCGGCCGATGTGGGCGGCGTCGGGCCGGGGGTTGGTGAACTGGAACGAGCACGCCTCGCACTGCTGAATGGCGAAACTCTCCTTGCTGACTGACTTATCCTCGACCACCAGCTTGTTGCGAAACTCCGTTTTGCCGCAAACCGGGCACTTCTCCAAACGCTCGTAAATCACAGATGCTCGCTGATTATGTTGATTCCGCTGATTGCGACGACCAGCCTGCGCAGAGAAGCCAGCCGCAAGGCGAAGGTACAAAACCAAACCGGCCGCCGTTTCGGAAAGAAACGGCGGCCGGTTTTGATAACAGGAACGTCACTAGCAAGAACGTCATTCCATCAGAACGTCATTCCGAGCGGAGCGAGGAATCTCGCGTGCTGACATTGCAATGGTAATCCAACATCAGCACGCGAGATTCCTCGCTGCACTCGGAATGACAGTTAGCCTCGGGCGAGTTCCCTCGCTCCGCTCGGAATGACGTGCTGGTTGCTCAGGATGACACCATTCTACCGCCCCAGGTACACCATCAGCACCGACACATCCGCAGGCGACACGCCGCTGATGCGGCTGGCCTGGCCCAGGGTTTCGGGCTGAATCTTGAGCAGCTTCTCGCGGGCTTCGTGCGAGAGGGCCGGCATGGCGGTGTAGTCGAGGCGGCCCTGAATCACGAAGTTTTCCAGCTCCTGCACGCGGGCGGCCTGCTGGTGCTCCTTTTCCAGGTAAGCCTCATACTTCACCAGAATTTCGGCCTGCTCCAGCGCGTCGGGTCGGTACGGGGCCAAAGCCAGGGTGAGTTCGGGCAGCACGCGGGCCAGGGCCGGCAAATCAATGCCGGGGCGGCGCAGCAGGTTTACGGCGCGGGTTTTCTCGCTGATAACGGCCGAGCCGATTTCCGTGAGCCAGGAGTTGATGTCCTGGGGCTCGATGCCGAAGTTCTTCAGCAACTTGGCTACTTCCTTAGTCTGCTGCTCCTTTTCGCGCACCAGCTGCATGCGCTCCTCCGAGGCCAGCCCCAGTTCGTAGCCCAGCGGCGTGAGGCGCAGGTCGGCGTTGTCCTGGCGTAGCAGCAGGCGGTGCTCGGCGCGGCTCGTGAACATGCGGTAGGGCTCGTCGGTGCCCTTGTTCACCAAGTCGTCGATGAGCACGCCGATGTAGGCTTCACTGCGCTTGAGCACGAAGGGGGCCTTGCTGTGCACCTTGTTGTGGGCGTTGATGCCGGCCATCAAACCCTGGCAGGCGGCCTCCTCGTAGCCCGTGGTGCCGTTGATCTGGCCCGCGAAGTACAGGTTCTGGATCAGCTTGGTCTCCAGGGTAAGCTGCAACTGCGTCGGCGGGAAGAAGTCGTACTCAATGGCGTAGCCGGGGCGGAACATCTTGGCGTTTTCGAAGCCGGCAATCTTGCGCAGGGCGCGGTACTGCACGTCCTCGGGCAACGAAGAGCTAAAGCCGTTCACATACACTTCCACCGTAGACCAACCTTCCGGCTCCACAAAAATCTGGTGGCGGTCCTTGTCGGCAAAGCGGTTGATTTTGTCCTCTACCGAGGGGCAGTAGCGTGGCCCCAGACCCTTTATGCGGCCCTGGAACATCGGCGACTTCTCGAAGCCCTCCTTCAGGATTTCGTGGACCTCGGAGTTGGTGTAGGTGATGTAGCACGGGCGCTGGTTGCGCAGCGCGGGCGTGTCGAGGTAGCTGAATTTGCTGGGCTCAGCGTCGCCGGCCTGCTCCTCCATCTTGCTGTAGTCGAGGCTGCGGCCGTCTACGCGGGGCGGGGTGCCGGTTTTCATGCGGCCGGCTTCGAAGCCCAACTCAATCAGTTGCTCCGTGATACCAGTGCTGCCCTTCTCGGCCGCGCGGCCGCCGCCAAACTGCTTCTCCCCGATGTGGATGAGGCCGTTCAGGAACGTGCCGTTGGTGAGTACCACCGACTTGCCCCGGAACTCGATGCCGATCTGGGTTTTCACGCCCACACACACGCCGTCTTCCACCACGAGGCCCGTCACGGCTTCCTGCCAGAAATCCACATTGGGCGTCTGCTCCAGCGTCATGCGCCATTCTTCGGCGAAGCGCATGCGGTCCGACTGCGCCCGGGGGCTCCACATGGCGGGGCCTTTGGAGCGGTTCAGCATCCGGAACTGAATCATGGTTTTGTCGGTGATGATGCCCGACTGGCCGCCCAGCGCGTCTACCTCGCGCACAATCTGGCCCTTGGCCACCCCGCCCATGGCCGGGTTGCACGACATCTGCGCGATGGTGTTCATGTTCATCGTCACCAGCAGGACCTTGGAGCCCATGTTGGCGGCCGCGGCGGCAGCCTCGCAGCCGGCGTGCCCGGCTCCTACTACAATGACATCGTATTCTTCTTGTTGCATCACGGATTTAGACGAATTTCTCGGATTACACGGATTCTGGCGGGCCTGACGCGAAACTTTTGCTTCGTGCATAACAGCGCCAAGCTGCGAGGGCGTCCGTAGTGAACAATATTCAGCCCGGTAGTCGTTCAACGCTGCGCGAAGCAAAGGCTTCACGCTACTCCGTTGTTCGACGCGCTACAGTTAAACAGAAAACGCCCGCGGTTGGCAGGCGCTTTGTCAGGAAAACCGTGGCTGAACGCCCCACGCAACACGCTCAAAACGTGGGCAAAGATACGCAGACCGGCGCGTTTTTGCGCGGCCGGGGCTTATGCTTCGTCCTCGGGCGCGAAGTCGTCCTCGTTCCAGCCGGCCAGTAGCTCGGCGGCCTGCCGGTTGACTTCCGGCCAGGAAAACGGCAGCCACTGTCCGGTCAGGCAGTCGAACACCTCGGTGGCGGCCGGGCACGGGAATAGCTTGTAGTCGAACTTGGGGTAGTTGTGGACCACGTAGCCGGGGTAGTAATAGGTGTGGCCCAGGGCGCGAGCGTGCTCCAGTTTCAGCAGCATGAGCACCTTGCCGAGGCTGAATTTTCGGTATTCGGGATGGTAGAAGTTCATGATGCCGGCCAGCGTGCGGGCTCCATTATCAAAGATGCCCGCCGCCACCAGCCGCGCCCCGTCCCGGATTTCCAGCACCTCCGTGCTGAACACGTTGTGGGTGGAGCCGGCCAGCAGAAACGCCTCCACGGTAGGCGGCGCATCGAAGGTGATAAAGGCCCGGTACGCCGCGTACAGCTCCTCCAGCTCAGCCGTCAGCCGGAACGGCCGCCGCTGGATGGTAAAGCGCTCAGCCACCCGTAGCAGGCGGCGCTGCTCGGGGCCGTAGTGCACGCGGGCCAGCTCCAGCCGCAGCCAGTGTACCGTGTACAGCCCACCGTCGATGGGTAGAAAGCGGCAGGTAAACAGGTCCTGGTGCATGCGGTAGTAGCCCTGGGCCAGGTAGTAGTCCAGCGCCGGGCCGGGAATGATGCGGATAGGTTGCGGAGTAGCGGACATAGCAGAGTCGCAAGGATACGAAGAACGTCATGCAGAGCGAAGCCGAATATGACGTTGCACGGTGTAGAAACGCAATATTTTGCGTCTCGTCGTTGCTGAGGTTGTGCAGGCAGCGTGGTTCCGGTCGTTCAACGACGAGACGCAAAATATTGCGTCTCTACACCGTGCAACAAAAAACGCCCACCAGATGGCGGGCGTTTCAATCAATTAGGGCCGTGCAGGCTAGAACGTGCGGAGCAGCAGGCAGTCGTCTTCTTTTTTGCGCATGGCGGTCTGGCTGAGCAGGTCCTTGTCGGCGTAGCCGAGCAGGTGGAGCACGCCGTGAATCATCACGCGGTGCAGCTCGTCGCGGAACGATACGCCGTGGGTAACGGCGTTTTCGCGCACCCGCTCTACCGAAATGAAGATGTCGCCCTCGATCATGTCAGCGTCGTCGGCGTTGTCGAAGGTGATGACGTCGGTGTAGGTGTCGTGGTCGAGGTACTCGACGTTGATCTTGTGCAGGTACTCGTCGGAGCAGAAGATGTAGGTGAGCTGCACGATTTCGTACTCATGCACTTCGGCTACCCGCTCAATCCAGGAGGTCAGCTCCTCGGCCTCAGCAACCTTGAAGTCCACGTCCTCCACCAAAAACTCAATCCCCGAGCCCTCGTTGGGGCCGAAGTCGTCTTCGTCCTGGTCGTCGTGCTGGGTTGGCAGGTCGCTCATGGCCGGGGCAGGCTGGTTAGTGGGAGTGTACTTCGGCGCCATTAACGGCCGAATCGGAATCGGTGGAAGGCGCGGGCAGCAGGAACGTGAGCTGCACGTTGCGGCCGTCTTTGTGGAACTCCACCTCGTCGGCGAGGTGACGGATCAGGAAGATGCCGCGGCCGCCGGGGTTTTCCAGGTTCTCGGGGGCCGTGGGGTCAATCAGGTTGGTGTAGTCGAAGCCCTGGCCTTCGTCCTCTACCTCAAACCGCACCTTGGTCTGGTCGGCGTACAGCGACAGGTACACGTTCTTGTCCTTATCGAACTTGTTGCCGTGGCGAATAGCATTATTGACCGCCTCCGTGACAGCCACCATGATATTGCCGTAGATATCGTCTTCGATGTGGAAGGCGTCTTTCGAATTGTCGATAAAGCTTTCCACTACGCGAATGTTCTCGACGAGGGAAGGAATCTGGATTTTAACTTGCTTCATTAGGTAGTGGTGAGGAGGCGGCGGGGCGCAAACTTAGCGAGTCGCTATTTCATTTTCTGAAAATATTCACTTACCTCCCGCTGATAGTAGGGCGTGAGGGCCGGCGGCACGGTGCGGAGCAGCTCGGTCTGGCGGTCTTTCTGGCGCTTGTACTGGTTGAAGGCGGGCGGAAATACGGGCGGGCGGGTCTGGGCAGTCTGGGCTTCACGCTTCTCCTCCTGGTCCCGCTCCCGAGCCGATTTCTCGGCTTCCAGCAGACGGGTAAGGATTTGACGCTGACGCATAATAGTCTGCTCCGTCAGCCGCTTGTTTACGAGGTCGGTTTCGGTTTGTTCCATTAATTTTTTCGCCTCGCCGGTGCCGCCACCGCCGGCGTCGCCCTTGCCTTCTTTCTGGCCGGGCTTACCGCCTTTCTGCTGCTTTTCCAGCTCCTGCAAGGCCTGGCGCAGCATCTGCTGCTGGGCGGCCAGCTTGGCCAGGTCCTCGGAGAGGGCGCGGCCGGTTTTGCCGCTTTGCTGCAGCTGCTGAATCTGCTGGTTGAGCTGCTGCTGCATTTTGCCGAGCTGGCCTTCGCCGGGGCTGCTGCCTTTTTTCTTCTTTTTGCCGGGCTTGCCCCCACCCTGTTGCTGCTGGCTCTGGCTGTCGCGCTGCTCCTGCTGCATCTGCTGCAGCGCCGAGTTCAGCATCAGGGCCAGGTTGTTCATGCTGGTCATGGCCTGCTGCTGGGTGGCGGTGGCGCGGCCCACGTCGCGCTGCCGAATGTGGTCGAGGCTTTCATCCATGCGGCCGTTCATCTCGCCTACTTCCCGCGTGATAAAGCTCTGCAGTTGAAACACGCGCTTGGCCAAAGCATATAAGGAGTCCTGCACCACGCGGGCGTCGTCCTTGAGCTTGCGCTGGGTCTGGCCGAGCTGCACGAAGCGCGGGTCGCTCTGGTCAACGCGGCGAAAGTCCTTGGCCAGGGCCTCCTGGTCGAAGCTGAGCTTGAGCAGGTTTTCGAGGATGTCGCGCAGGTCGTCGATGTTTTCCTGCTGCTGGTCCTGCTCTTCCTCGCTCATCTGCTGCTTCATCTTTTGGGCCATCTGCTGCATCTTCTGGGCGGCCTGCTTCTGGCTCTGGCTGGCTTTCTGGTTTTGGTTTTTGCTTAGCTGCTGCTCGCCGTCCTGCATCTGCTCGTCCACCTGCTCTTGCTCGGGCTTCATCTCGTCGGCGCCGTTTTCGCCTCCGAGCTGGTCGTCCATCTTCTTGAGGTCCTGCATGTCTTTCTTCAGCTCGTTGAACTCCTGCTGCTTTTGCTGCTGCTCTTTCTGAAGCTGGTCGTTTTTGGCCTTCTGCTGTTCGTTGCTGAGCTTGTTGTCGGGGTTCTGCTTGTCGTTTTTCTGGGTTTCGTCGGCTAGCTTCTGCTCGTCTTTGGCCAGCTGCTCCAGCTTGTCGAGGGCGGCTTCCTGCTTCTGCTCAAACTGCAGCTGCTTGAACATCTCGAGGGCGCGCTCAAGCTCTTTCTGCAAAGTGTTTTCCTTGTTTTCGAGCTGCTGAAGCAGTTTCTGCATGTCGGGCTGGGTCATGTCCTGCTGCTTTTCCAGCAGCTTCTGCAGCTCGTCGTAGAGTTTCTTGGTTTCGGGGTCGAGCAGGCTTTCCATCAGCTTCTGCAGCTCCTGGGCCTTCTCGGCCAGCTCCTGGCTTTTGGGGTCCAGCTCGTCCTGCTTTTGGGTCAGCTCATCAAACAGCTTCTTCATGTCCTGCATCTGCTGGTCCATCTGCTGCTTCTGCTGCAGCATGTCCTGCAGCTGCTTGCGGTCCTGGAAGTTCAAGTCGCGCTTGGTCTTAAGCTTGTCCTGGCTTTTGGCCAGCTCGCGCTCCAACTTCTTGCTTTGCTCGCTGGCTTTGCTGAGCTGGCTCTGCACCGACTCGGCCTGCGAGTTCAACTGCTCGCGCAGCTCGGTGCGGCTGGGCAGCCGGAACTCCGCCGCCCGCGTCCGCGCCGACTTGGGGCCGTGCACGCCGTCGTTGTCCCAGACCTGCACGAAGTACTCTAGCCGGTCGCCGGGCTGCATCTTCAAGGGGCGCAAATCCCACTGGTAGGCGTAGGCCTGCACCGGCCCACGCGCCAGCGGCAGCGCCCGCGCCTGAAACGCCGCATTGGGCCGGGCCTTGCTGGCAATGCGGTAGTGCAGCTGCAGGCGCGAGAGGCCGTAGTCGTCGCGCAGGTTGCCGCCGAGGGCCAGGTAGCGCAGCGAGGTGGTGTCGGGGAAGGATTCCAGGCTGATTTCCGGGCCCTGGTCGGCAATGGCCGTGAGCTGGTACTCGATTGGGTCGCGGTTGAGGCTGGCGGGGTTACGTAGGCGCACGGCGTAGTTCTGAGTACGGCTCACCAAGCGGGTGGCCGTGAAGGCGTCCTCGTCGCGGGCGGCGGTCAGCGTCACGTCGGGGTTCCGGAACAGCAGCTGGAGCTGCTCGGTGGCCTGGGTGGCGAAGCGCCAGCGCACGGTGCTGCCCTCCGGCACAGTGAGGTTGCCGGTGTTGCGGATAGTTTCGGCGGGCTTGCCCAGGTAAGCCGGGTAGGTCACGTCCACCTGAAAGTCGCGCAGGTTGGGGCGCTGGCGCAAGCGCAGGTCGTAGTCGGCTGAGGTGACGTCGGCGGCGGACAGCTGAAACGCCACGTCCTGCTGCAGCTGCTGAAACTGGTAGCTGAAGTGGCCGGGGCGGTCCTGCACGAGGTGCCGCTCGCGGCCGCCGTACTCAATCGTGACGTCGTTGGGCAGGGCCTCCCCTTCCACCGAAACCTGCAGCTTGAAATCTTCGCCTTTAAAAGCGGTAAGGGCTTTGTTTTCGATGATGAACCGGAACGGGGCCGGCGGCGCGTACTTCTGGCGGTAGTTGAGGATGCGGGCCGTGCCCTGCACGAAAAACGCCGGATACACCAGCAGCACGGCCATAATCACGAGGGCCGGCACGGCCACAAACTTCCACAGCGGCCGGGTTTGCTGCCGGATATTGATGCCGTTTTCGAACTGCACGCCCGCCAGCTGGCCGGCGCGCTGCTCCAGGCTGGCCGCAATCAGGGCGTTGCCCCGGGCCTGGTCCTGGAGCTGCAGCGCGTTCAGCAGCTTGTCCTGCACGTCGGGAAACAGCTCCCCTACGCGCTGGGCGGCCTGCTCGTCGCTCAGCAAACGGCGCAGGTTGGTGAGGGCCGCCAGCGGCTGCCAGATCCAGCGCATGAAGGTGTAGGCCACCAGCCCCAGAAACCCGAACAGCAGCCCGCCCCGCACCCAGGTGGGCAAGTACAGGAAGTATTCGAGCAGGTTGAGCACCAGAAACAGGCTTAACAGCAGCGCGCCCGCCACCAGGGCCCCGCGCACCAGCAGACTCAGGTAGAACTTACGCTTGAAGGCCTCCAGCCGGGCCAGCACTTCACGCAACGCAGATGTAGTAGCAGATGATTCTTGCGACACAGGCATATCCAACGGCCTCTAATGGCCTCCGGGGAAAGATACGGATTAAGCGGCGTGGGCTGCACGCCCCCGTGCCGATACAACCGGGTTTGGCGCGGGCCGGTTCCGAAAGCCGCGGCCCAGGCGTCCCGGTCTTCTGGCGGCAGCCAGCATAAAAAAAGCCCTGGCTGATAGACCAGGGCTTCTTGACAGGCTTTCCTTTGGATACCGGCACCGGCACCTGACTGCTATACAGCACATAAAGCAGCAGTAGCAGCAGCACGATGTAGCCTATGACCGGCGAAATGCGGCGCAGGTACCGCTGTTGTACAGCATCCTGCTCGTCAAGCGTGTGCAGATGATTGGGCGGAGAAGTCAGGGTCATAGAAATGGGCGAAGGTAGGGCCGGCAGGCACGCGTCAACCCGCCGCCGCTTCGGGAAGTTCCCGGCAACAGGGAATAATAAAAAAAGCCCGATTCCAGCTGGAATCGGGCTTTTTTTATTCGCTGAAGGAAGGCTTACTCCCCTTTGCCGGCGGTGCCGTCGGCGTTGGTTTTCTGCTTGCGCTTCTGCTTGCCCTCTTTGTCTTTCTTCACCATTTTCACCTTCTCGCCAGCAGGTGCCGGTGCGCCAGCTACAGGCGCGGTGGCCGGAGCTGCAGCCGGAGCGGGGGCCGCTACGCGGGTGCCGTTCAGGTCCAGCTCCACCACTTCGTAGCCCAGCTCGCCCAGGCCCGGGAAAGCCTTGGCCCGGTCGCCAACTACCACGATGTACATCTGGTCGATGGGCAGGTACTTCTGGGCGCTGGCCTGCAGGTCTTCCTTCTTCAGGGCCTTCAGGATTTCGCTCTGCTTGCTCACGTAGTTGGTGGGCAGGTCGTACTCCAGCAAGCGGCCCAGGAAGGCGGCCTTCTGCTGGCCGGTTTCATACTTGAGGGCGTCGCTCTGGCCCACCGAGGCCTGCAGGAACTGCAGCTCCTCGTCGGTGGCACCGTCGCGGTAGTTCTTGATTTCCTTCACGAACTCCTTCACCGAGGCTGCCGTGGCATCGGCGCGCACGCCGGCCTGGGCCGTGTACGGGCCCACGAAACGGGTGCCCTGGAAGCCCGAGCGGGCGCCGTAGGTGTAGCCTTTGTCTTCGCGCAGGTTCAGGTTGATGCGCGAGTTGAAGGCGCCGCCCAGGATGTAGTTGGCCAGGTAGGCGCGGTAGTAGTCGCCGGTGGCGTCATACGTGAGCGGCGTGAGGTAGCCCACCCGAATTTCCGACTGCGCGGCGCCGTCCTTGTTCACGAAGTAGATGCGCGTCTTGTCGGGCTGCTCGGCGGTGGGGCTGGCCGGCGCGGTTACGGCCTTGCGGCCCCAGGTTTTCAGGAAGCCCAGCTGTGGCAGCACGTCTTTCTGGTCCACGTCGCCTACCACGGTCAGGTAGCTCACGTTGGGGGCGTAGTTCTGCTGATAGAACTGCTTCACTTCGTCCAGCGTGATGCCCTGCACCGTCGTGGTCGAGCCCGAAGCCGGGATGCTCATGACGTTGCCGGGGCCGTAGAGCAGGCGCGCGTAGGTGTTGTTGGCAATGGCCACGGGCTGGGTGCTCTGGTTGGCAATGCCTTCCAGGGTCTGCTTCTTGAGGCGGTCGAAATCAGCCTGGTCGAAGCGCGGGCGCAGCAGCATTTCCTCCACCAGCGCCAGCGTGGCGGGCAGGTTTTTGGTGAGGCTGCGGATTACGACGGTCGTGTTTTCGTCGCCGGCGTACGTCTGCACGTCGCTGCCCAGCTTCTCCAGGGCGCCGGCAAACTGCTCGCCGGTGTACTTCTGGGTGCCTTCTTCCAGCATGGCCGCCGTGAGCGAGGCAATGCCGGCCTTGTTGGGGTTCTGCTGCTCCAGACGGTGGCCGCCGCTGATGTTGAGCAGCATGGTCACGGTCGGAATCTCGGCGTTGCGGTTGCCGATGATGCGCAGGCCGTTGTCGAAATCGGTGCGCCATACGGCCGGCACCTGCACCACAGGGTTGGCGCCGCCTTTCGGCTGCGTGGCCCGGTCGAAGCTGTCGGTGGCCTTCACGTACTTCAGGTTGGCGTACTCATCGGTAGCGGGGGCTTTGTAGCCGTCCTTGCTCACGGTGTAGTTGTCGGCCTTGGCTACCAGGGCGTTGCTGCCTTTCGGCACCACGCTCAGCACCACGGCTTTCTTGCCTTTGATGTACTGGTTGTACACGCGCTGCACGTCGGCTTTGGTGAGGCTGCGGATGCGCTGCAGCTCCTGAGGCAGGCGGTTGGGGTTGCCCACGTAGGTCTGATAGGCGGCCAGCTGGCTCACCTTGCCGCTCACGCTGGCCAGGCCGTTCACCACGCTGGCCTCGCGCGTGGCCTTGAAGCGGGCCACGTCGTCGTCGCTGACACCGCGCTTCTCAAACTCGGCCAGGGTTTTGCGCACCACCGCTTCGGTGCTGTCGAGGCCTTTGCCGGGCAGGCTCAGGGCCACGATGGTGAACTCGCCGGCCAGCTCGGAGCTGGGGTGATAGGCCTGCGTCTGCACGGCCTTCTGGGTCTTGATCAGGTTCTTGTAGAGCAACGACGTTTTGCCACCGCCAATGATATCGGCCAGGGCGTCTAAGGCCACCTCGTCGGGGTGGTACTGGGGCACGGTCGGGAACACCATCTGCAGCATCGGGAAGCGCACGTTGTCCTGGTAGCTCACGTAGCGGTCCTGGGTCAGCACGGGCTCGGGCAGCTTCATGTTCTGCACGGCCGGGCCGCGGTTGATGCTGCCGAAGTACTTCTCCACCAGCTTCACCACTTCGGCCGGCTTCACGTCGCCGCCCACCGTTACGGTAGCGTTGTTAGGGCCGTACCAGCGCAGGAAGAAGTTCTTCAGGTCGTTGACGTCGGAGCGGTCCAGGTCTTCGAGGTAGCCGATGGTGAGCCAGCTGTAGGGGTGGCCGTACGGATACAGGGTCTTGGCGATATTCTCGCTGGCCAGGCCGTAGGGGCGGTTGTCGTAGTTCTGGCCCCGCTCGTTTTTCACGGTGGAGCGCTGCACTTCAAACTTCTGCTGCGTCACGGCATCCAGCAGGAAGCCCATGCGGTCGGCTTCCAGCCACAGCGCGGTTTCCAGCTGGTTGCTGGGCACGGTTTCAAAGTAGTTGGTCCGGTCGCGGTTGGTGGTGCCGTTGAGCGTACCGCCCGACGACGTCACGAGCTTGAAGTGCTGCTCGTCGGCTACGTGGTCGGAGCCCTGGAACATCATGTGCTCGAAGAAGTGGGCAAAGCCCGACTTGCCGATGGTTTCGCGGGCCGAGCCCACGTGGTAGGTCACGTCGATGTGAGCCAGCGGATCGGAGTGGTCTTCGTGAATGAGCAGGGTGAGGCCGTTGGGCAGCACGTATTTCTCGTACGGAATCACCAGCTCGGAGCCCTTACGGGTCACTTTCTCCACGAGGCGGGTGCCGGTGGCCGAGGCCGCAGCAGGTTTGGCCGCAGCTTTCTGCTGGGCAGCCACTGGTTGTGCGGTCAGGGCCAAGCCCAGGCTCAGCAGCCAAAGCGGTTTAAAGGTCATGGGGGAGGGAATAGGTAAATGGATGCGTGAAAATACGCGCAATAGACTGCCGCGCAACGCCGGGGCTGCATGGCGCGGCCTGTGCAGGGCGCCCCGCTCGTTGGTGGCGGGAAAAGGCGCCCGACGGCTGGGCCGGCACCGCAGGGCTACCGAATGCCCGCGGGCGTTACTCATATCGGGAAAAACAGCAAAGAAAAAGCAAGGCCAAATGCAACGCTCCGGATTCGGAAAGGCTCCCGGCATAGGTGCCGGCGCCATAAATCAGTCCGGACTTCACGCACTATTCATCGGTGCGCTATACGTTTGGGCTTTGCGCTACGTACCTTTGTGGTTCTTCCTCCCCCACCCTATGCTCGTTGCCAATCTCGATTATCTGCTCCTCACCCACCGTCCTGATCTGGGCCAGTTGGTGCTGCGCTGGACGCGGCCGGCTACCTCCACCGAGCACCGCGACGGCTACGCCGTGGCCCTGAAGCTGGCTGAGCAGGAAAAAGTGACCCGCTGGCTGATTGACCTGCGCAGCCGCGGCCTGGCCGACGCCGCCGACTTCCGGTGGCTGATGCACAACTTCCGGGCCTCGCTGGCGGCCGCGCTGCCTGGCACCCGGCCCCGCCTAGCCTACCTCGTGGCCCCCTACCACGCCGAGCTGCTCAACGAGCGCCTGGCCGACGAAATGGCCACCGACGCGCTGGACACGGTAGCCGTGCGCGCCTTCACCGAAGAACAAACCGCCCAGGCGTGGCTGCAGGCCCGCTAGCCCCATATTCTGCATAAGGCCGCGCTGTCTGTTATAATCCTGCGCTGCCCGTAAACAAAAAGCCCCGCCTGACTTATCAGGCGGGGCTTTTTGTTTACGGGCAGCTTGCCTCACACGCGCGGGTCAGCTTGCACCGGTGCGTCGTAGCCGGCGCTGACGGGAGCGGCAGTAGAGTTGGCAGGCAGCCGGATGTCGTCGGCGTCCTGCACGCGCAGCGTGAGCAGGCCCGAAATAATCATGGAGCAGCCGCCCAGCACCAGCGTGTACACCGACTCGCCGCCGAACACCGACTTGGTGAAGAAGCCCAGAATCAGGCCCGCTACCACCTGCGGAATTACGATGAAGAAGTTGAACACGCCCATGTAGTAGCCCATTTTGTTGGCGGGCAGCGCGCCAGCCAGCATGGCGTACGGCACGCTCAGGATAGAAGCCCAGGCAATGCCCACGCCCACCATCGAGAGCAGCAGCATTTTGGGGTCCTGGATGAAGTAGATGGAAATCAGGCCCAGGCCGCCCGCTACCAGGCACAGCATGTGCGTGAAGCGGCGGCTGGTGGCGCGTGCAATAGCCGGCAGCAGCAGCGCCGCAATGGCCGAAATACCGTTGTACACCGCAAAGCAGATGCCTACCCAGTCGGCGCCCTCGTTGTAAATCTTGGAAGTAGCGTCAGTGGTGTGGTAGATGTGGCTCGTGACGGCCGGCGTGGTGTAAATCCACATCGAAAACAGCGCCAGCCAGGAGAAGAACTGCACGATGGCCAGCTGGGCCATGGTTTTGGGCATGTGGAAGATGCCGCTGAACGACTCGCGGATGCCGTTCCAGAAGCCGGCCGTGCGCCGCTTCTCTTCCTCGAACTCGGCCATGTTTTCGGGCGGATATTCCTTGGTGTTGAGCACCGTCCAGAGCACTGCCAGGAAGAAAATAACGCCGCCAAGGTAAAACGCATATTTCACCGAGGGCGGAATCTGGCCGGCCGGAGCCGTATTGGCAATGCCGAACCAGTTCGTAAACATCCACGGCAGCGACGAGGCCACTACCGCACCCACCCCAATGAAGAAGGTCTGGGCCGCAAAGCCCGTGGTGCGCTGCTCCGACGGCAGCAGGTCACCGACCAGCGCCCGGAACGGCTCCATGCTGATGTTGATGCTGGAGTCCATGATCCAGAGCATGCCCACGGCCATCCATAGCGCCGACACGTTGGGCATCACCAGCAGCGCAAACGAGGCCAAGATAGCGCCAATCAGGAAAAACGGCCGGCGGCGTCCCCATTTCGGGCTCCACGTCCGGTCCGACATGTAGCCGATAATCGGCTGCACGAGCATGCCCGTGAGCGGCGCGGCCAGCCAATACAGGGCTATTTCGGTGCCGCCCAGGGTTTCAAAAATGCGGCTGACGTTGGCATTCTGCAGCGCAAAGCCAAACTGAATGCCCAAAAAGCCGAAGCTCATGTTCCAGATTTGCCAGAAGCTCAGGCGGGGTTTTTCGCGGGAGATGCTCGGCGCAGCCGCTACGTTTGTTGCCATCAGGGGAAAGAATTGGGGGAGTTTTGGGGAAGGATGGTGATGGGGTGATGAGGTGAATGGTGATGAAGTGGATAGTGGTGAAAGAACAGGACGCTATGATAGTCGCCTCATCACTATTTACCCCATCACCTCATCACTTTTTAGGCTTGATTTCGAACACGTAGGCGCTCAGCGGGGGCATCGTCAGGTTGAGGAATTCGGTGGGCGGCGTGTTGTTGAGCAGGTCGGTGTAGGTGCAGAAGATGTCGGGGTTGAGGCCCATGCGCTGGCGTACCTCGCGCGGAATCTCAATGGTTGGCGTCATCGTCTTGTCGCGGCTGAAGTTCACCACAATCAGCAGGCGCTGGGTGTCGGTGTAGCGCAGGTAGCTGTAGATGTGCTTCTGGTCGTAGTTTTTGCCCAGGTTGTTGGCGTCCTGCAGCTCATAGAACTTGCCTTTGCGGATGGCCTCGCTGGAGCTGGCCAGGTTCAGCAGGCGGCTGTAGAAGTCGCGCAGCTGCTTCTGGCTGTCGTCGAGCTTGCCGCCGTCGAACTTGCCGCCGTTCATCCATTTCTGGTGCTCCGGCACGCCCCAGTAGTCGAAGATGGTGGTGCGGCCGTCCTCGCCCGAGAAGCCTTCCGACTTTAGGGCGGGCTCGCCCACCTCCTGCCCCGAGTAGAGCATCACCGGGCCCGAGGCCAGCGTAGCCGACACGGTCATGGCCGGAATGGCGGTGCGCGGGTCGGTGGCGAAGTCCTTGGAGGCAATGCGCTGCTCGTCGTGGTTTTCCAGGAAGCGCAGCATTTTCGACGAGAAGCCGCGGCTTTCCTCGCTCCACACCTTCGTGATGTCGTCGGTGGTGCCGGTGCCGGTCATGAGGCGGCGCAGGCCGTCGTAGAGGCCCACTTTGTCGTAGAGGAAGTCGAATTTGCCTTTGTCGAGGTAGGTTTTGTACTCCTTGGGCGTGTAGGCTTCGGCAATGAAGATGATGCCGGGCTTCACCTTTTTCACCTCCGGAATCACCCAGGTCCAGAACTCCACGGGCACCATTTCGGCCATGTCGCAGCGGAAGCCGTCCACGTCTTTCTGGGCCCAGAAGATCAGGATGTCGCGCATCTTCTTCCAGGTGTCGGGCACGGGCTGCAGGTACAGCTTGCGGCCGTTCTGGTAGTCCACGCCGTAGTTGAGCTTCACGGTTTCGTACCAGTCGTCTACCTTCGGCGTGGCCGAGAAGACGTCGTTGCCGGTGGCTTTGGCGGGGTTTTCCAGGAACTTGCCGTCTTCCTTGGGGCCCAGAGCAGCACCCAGCGGATTGCCGGCTTTGGGCACCACCAGCGGCTGGCCGGGCAGGTAGTAGAAGTTGTTGTTGGGCGCGAAGGCCTTGGTTTTGTCGTCGGTGGCGCCCAGGTCCACCACGCCCACCGGCTTACCGTCCGACTTGTAGCTGCGGGCCACGTGGTTCGGGATGAAGTCCATGAGCACCTTCAGGCCGTTGGCGTGGGTGCGCTTGATGAGGGCGTCGTACTCCAGCATGCGCGTTTTCACGTTCACGGCCAGGTCTGGGGCCACATCGTAGTAGTCTTTGATGGCGTAGGGCGAGCCGGCGCGGCCCTTCACCACGTCGGCATCGTCGGGGCCGGGGCCGCCGGCCTTGGTGAAGTCGGTCATGGTGGCGTGCTCAATCACGCCGGTGTACCAGACGTGGCTCACGCCCATCTTCTTGATTTCCTGGAGCGCCTTGTCGGTGATGTCGTTGAACTTGCCCACGCCATTCTCCTGGGCCGTGCCGTAGGGTTTGTTGAGGGCAGTCTTGTTGCCGAACAGGCGCGTCATCAACTGATAGATGACGATTTTATTGTCCTGGGGTACCTCATCGGTAGTGTTGGGGTCCGCCAGGGAAACGGAGTCAGACACGGAAGTGGAATCAGGCGAGAAAGGAAGAGTGAAAGCAGCCAAAGCAAATGCAGCTGCCGCAGCCGGGAGAAGGATTTTCTTCATATACCGCGTAAGATAGGTGATTGGGTAATTAAGAACGTCATGCCGGGCGGCGCGAAGCATCTCGCTGGTATAGCCTAGATTACTACTCGGGCAAGATGCTTCGCTGCGCCCGGCATGACGTTCTTAAAGCCCATCCTACCATTCCTGCGTGAGCGGGTGAATCATCAGCTCGTCGATGACCACGTGGGCCGGGGCTTCGAGCACATAGCGCACGGCCTGGGCCACGTCAGAGGGCTTGAGGTGGGTTTTCTCGGCGTCGGGGCCGCCCGGGACCGAGTCGTTGAAGTAGGTATCGACGAGGCCGGGGAAGATGGTGCTGACCTTGATGCCGTGCGAGCGGACTTCCTTGCGCAAACTGGCCAGCACGGCATCCTGCGCGAACTTGCTGGCCCCGTAGGCCGTGCCGTTCTCGAAAGTGCGCCGGGCCACGTCGGACGTAATGCCCACGATGTGGCCCCGGTGGCGCGACTTGAAGTGAGGCACGGCGGCCTTGCACAGTAGGAAGGTGCCCTTCACGTTCACGTCGAAAATCCGGTCCCACTCGGCGGCATCGAAGTGCTCCAGCAGCCCAAACGAGCCCACGCCGGCGTTGCAGACCAAGATATCGAGGCGGCCGAAGTGGCGCAGCGCTTGGTCTACCACGTGCTGGGCGTCGTCGGCGTCCGACACGTCGGCGGGCACGGCGAGGCCCTGGGTTTTGTGGGCTACTTCCTCCAGCTCCTCGGCGGAGCGGGCCACGCATACTACTTTGGCGCCCTGCATGGCCAGCAGCAGGGCTATGGCTTTGCCAATGCCGCGGCTCGCGCCGGATACAATGGCTACTTGGTCGGTTAGGTCGGTCATGGCTTTATCTGGTTGAAGATGAAGATACTACCCGTTGGTGGTAATAAATAGCAAGGAGCGGCCGTGGTTCCGGCTGCTCCTCACAGATCTTACTTTTTCAGCTCCACCACCCAAGCCGTGCGGCCCGGCACCTTAAAGCTCTTGAGGTCCGAAACAGAAGCGCCGGTGGTGATTTCCGTGCCCGACGAGAAGCCGCCGGTGCGCTCCACGAACCGCGCGCCGTCCACGGTTTTCTCGTCTTTGTTGCCGTTGAGCAGGATCATTACCGCCTCGCCTTGGTCGTTGTAGCGGAAGTAGGTGTACACGCCGTCCTGCGGGATGAACTGCATGAGCTTGCCAGTAGCCAGCACCGGGTGGGCCTGGCGGTAGAGGCTCAGCTTGCTGAGGTAGTTGAACGCCTCACCCGCCTGGCCCGTGCGGCCGGCCGCCGTGAAGTAGTTCATTTTGTCGCCGCTGAAGCCGCCGGGGAAGTCCTCGCGCACCTTGCCGTCGGGGTTGGAGAAGTTCTTCATCAGCACCTCGGTGCCGTAATAGAGCTGCGGAATGCCGCGGGTGGTGAGCAGCCAGGCCACGCCCAGCTTGTACTTGTTGAAGTCCTCCCCAATCACCGAGTAGAAGCGACTCATGTCGTGGTTGTCGAGGAAGGTGACGTTGCGGGTGGCGTCCTCGTACATCCAGTCGCCCTGCAAAGCTTCGTACACCCGGTTCAGGTTGGGCTGGTCGCCCCGCAACGCCTCGTGAATGGCGTTCTGCGACTGGAAATCGAACACCGATTCCAGGTTGGACTTGAAGCCATCGACCGGCTGGAAGATGTTGCGGGCGAAGAAGGCCTGCTGGGCCGTGCTGCCCACCCAGGCCTCGCCAAACTTGAACAGGTTCGGAAACTCGTCGTTCAGGGCCTGGCCCCACTGCATCAAAAACTTGGGGTCAGAATACGGGTAGGTATCGATGCGGTAGGCGTCGAGGCCGGTGTATTCCACCCACCACAAAAAGTTCTGAATCAGGTAGGTAGCTACTAGTGGGTTGGACTGGTTCACGTCGGGCATGGTGGTGTCGAACCAGCCTTTGTTGTACAGCTTGCCATCCAGCTGGGAGCCGTAGGGGTCGTTGAGAGCCTGCGAGTTGTAGTTGCTGCGCGTGAAGTTGGGCCACTGGTTGAACCAGTCCTTGGCGGGCTGGTCCAGGAACAGGTAGTTCTTACTGCCCATGTGGTTGAGCACCACGTCGTGCACCACTTTCAGGCCGTTCTGGTGGGCCCGGTCCACAAACTGCTTGTACTCTTCTAGGGTGCCGTAGCGGCGGTCGGTGTTGTAGTAGTCGGTGAGGGCGTAGCCGTGGTAGCTGGCCTTGGGCATGTCGTTTTCCACCACCGGCGTCATCCACAGGGCCGTCACGCCCAGGCTCTTGAAGTAGTCGAAGTGGTTTTCGATGCCCTTCAGGTCGCCGCCGTGGCGGGCGTACATCGAGTCGCGGGCCACTTTGGGGGCGCGCATGTCCTTAATGAAGTCATTTTTCGGGTCGCCGTTCGAGAACCGGTCGGGCATCAGGAAGTAGATGAAATCCTGCTGCGTGAGGCCCTGCACCTTCTGCTTGTCGCCGGGCGTGGTGCGCTGCTTCAGCTCGTAGGCGAAGGTGGTTTTCTTGGCGCCCTGAAACTCCAGCTGCAGCTTGCCGGGCTTGGCCGTGGGGCTGATGGTGAGGTTGATGAGCAGGTAGTTGGGGCTCTCCAGCTTCTGCACGCCGTCCAGCGTCACGCCCTCGTAGGCTTTGAGTGTAGCGGTGCTGCCGGCAATGCCGGGGCCGTGGACCAGCAACTGCAGCTTGGGGTTTTTCATGCCCACCCACCAGAAGGTGGGGTCTATGCGCTGGATGGCGGCGGTTTTGGCGGCCGGGGCGGCAGCTTCGGTAACGGCCGGGGCCGGGGCAGCCAGGGCGGTGGCGGCAGGCGCCGTAGCCAGCAGCACGCCAGCCAGCAAGGGCAGAAAGCGGGAAGAAATCATGAGCACTGGGGGAATTGATCGGAAAGGCCGCCAAGTTACGGCCGGAACACCCGGAGAAGATAATGCTGAACTGCGCGGAAATGGTGTCCTGTTGACTGGTTTTTGTGGTTTCGGCGGGCCGGCCCGGCACCCCGCCAACGAAAAAGCCCCGCCGCCTGCAAACCAGGCAGCGGGGCTTCGGAAAAAGGGGGCGGGACGCCGCCGGCGTTAGCGGACTACTGCAACTTGGCCAGCCACAGCGAGGCGTTCAGGTGCAGGCGGGCGTGGCTCGCAGGTGGGCCAGGGCACCTTAGTTGGTCGGGCCGTTGTCGACCTGGGCTTCCACCACCTGCTGCACGCTGGCGGGCAAAGCGGAAAGTAGGTCGAGGCCGGTGGCAGCCTCAATGGCGTCGACGCTGGTGCGATACTGACCCCAGTTGCTGGTCAGCCCCTGCTGATTGGGCGTGTCGATGGCGATGATGCGGGTAGCAGCCGACACGCGGCTCACATCGGTGCTGCCGACAGGCAGCACCACGAGAACCTTCCACACGCGGGCCGGTACCTGGATGCGGCCCTGGTCGATGGTTTCGAAGTAGCCGGCCGAGCCAGTGCCGCCGCGGCCGTAGGCGCCCATGATGATGTAGAGCTCGTTACCCTGGTCCATGAGCGTGCGGGAGTAGTTTTCCAGCGCTGCCCAGGTAATTTGGTTGTTGTTGGGCGACTGGGGAATCATGTTGGTCATCAGGAACGTGGCCGAGTTGTTGGCCACGGTGTTGGTGCGGTCCGCGGAGGGGCAGTTGTGGCCACGGTCGAAGCCGGAACCACTGTAGCTGGTAGCCTGCACTTGGTACCAGCCGGCGGGCAGGGTGTTGTCGGCCCGGAAGTCATCTTGGCGGGCGGCGGAGCCGCGCCAGCTGGTATCCAAGTGCCAGCTGACCCAGTTAGGAATACCCCGGTCGCGGTGGTAGCTCAGCGCATACTGCGGCTTATTGAGTAGGTAGTTGGTGGGCATGCTGACGTCGGCCGCAGCCCCGCTGGGGTTGCCCATGGTCAGGTGCTGGTTGTCGCCAGCCACGGGCGGTGGTGGCGGCGGCGTGGTTCCGCTGTACTGCTCCACCGTCACGTTGTCGAAGTTGATGCGGTTGGTGCCGCCGCTGGTTTTGCGGATCTGCAGGCGCACGTTGCCGCTCAGGTTCACCGTAAACGAGGCTGTGCTCAGGGCGGTGCTGCTGCTGGTGATGGTGCTGCCCACTTTGGCGTAGCTGCTGCCGCTGTTCTGGCTCACCCACAGCTCCCACTGCGAGGCGGCGTCGGTGCCGTACACGGCGTGCTGCACCGTAACCACGCCCGCGCCGGTGGTGGCGTTGAAGTTCATGGTGAGGGAGCCCACGTTGCGCACCCGCACCGACTGCGCCCCGGTTTTACGGTCGGCGGTGGTGTTGCCCAGCAGGGCGTCGTTGAGGGTCCAGGAGCCCGAGCCGAGCGTGACGGAGCCGGTGGTGTAGGCGGTTTTGGTGCCGGTGTTGAAGCCTTCCGGGAAGCCGGCGCTGCTCACGTCGGCAGTGCTGGTGGCGGTGGCGGCCGGCGTGGCGGGGCTCAGGTCCTGCTTGGCGCAGGAGGCTGTGAGCAGCAGCGCGGCTGCCCAGGCAAAGTGAAATTTCATGCGGTTGGTTGGAGATGGTTGGAAAGAGCGAAAAAGAACGCAAAGCTACCCTCTCCATCGCCCGGTATGACGGCCCCAACTGTTAAGCTTGCGTTAAGTTAACCACCATCGAATGAGGTCGTAATCTGCCGCCCGGCGTGGGGCAGGCCGGCGGCGACGGCGGAGCCCGATACCGGGACCCACTGCGCCCGAAAATGCCCTACGGCTAATGCTGCGTTGACCAGTTTGCGGCCGCTTTTGCCTTCTGAGCCCGCATTGGTGGCGCAGCCCGCGGAAAATCCGATATTTGAATCCGCCGCGCCCGCCTGACTACGCGGCATCTTCTGTTTTCTGACCTTCCCTTTATGGCTTTCGAGTTCAACCCCTACACGCCCGCTCCCGAGTTCAGCACCCAGGCGGCGTACTTTTCCATGGAATTTGCCCTGGATCAGGCCCTCAAAACCTACTCCGGCGGCCTGGGCTTCCTGGCCGGCTCGCACATGCGCTCGGCCTACGAGCTCAAGCAGAACCTGATTGGCATCGGCATCCTCTGGAGCTTCGGCTACTACGACCAGGGCCGCAACGAAGACCAGACCATGCGCTGCGACTTCCGCCACAAAGACTACTCGTTTCTGCAGGACACCGGCCTGATCTTCCCCATCACCATCCACGGCGCGGCCGTGCAGGTGAAGGCCATGTACCTGGCCCCCGACACGTTCGGCACGGCCCCGATGTTCTTCCTGACCACCGACATTCCCGAAAACGACTATATCTCGCGCACCATCTCGCACCACCTCTACGACGCCGACACGGCGGCCCGCGTGGCGCAGAGCATCCTGCTGGGTGTGGGCGGCGGCAAGCTGCTCGATTTGCTGGGCGTGAAGATGGACGTGTACCACCTCAACGAGGGCCACGGCCTGCCGCTGGCGTTCTACCTCTACGAAAAGCACGGCCGCAAGCTGGAAGAAGTGCAGAAGCGCCTGGTGTTCACAACGCACACGCCCGAACTGGCCGGCAACGAGGAGCACCCCATGAAGCTGCTCACCGACATGACCTTCTTCGGCTCGGTGCCCGCCGACGAAATTCGCCGCGTGGCGGGCGTGGAGCATGAGATGCTCAACTACACGCTCACGGCCCTGCGCTTCTCGCGCAAAGCCAACGCCGTAAGCAAGGTGCACGGCACCGTGGCCAACCAGATGTGGGGCGCCAACAAGGGCATCTGCCCCATCATTCCCATCACCAACTCGCAGAACGGCCGCTACTGGCGCGACCAGCAGCTGCACGAAGCCCTGGAAGCCAACGACGACCAGGCCCTGCTCGCCCGCAAGCGTAAGCTCAAGAAGCAGCTCTTCGACCTCGTGGCCGACCAGACCGGCACCCTCCTCGACCCCGAGGTGCTGACCGTGGTGTGGGCCCGCCGCTTTGCCGGCTACAAGCGCGCCGACCTGATTCTGCACGATTTCGAGCGGTTCCAGGCCCTGGTGAACAACACCGACCGGCCAGTGCAGGTGCTGTGGGCCGGCAAGCCCTACCCCAAGGACTACGGCGCCATCGGCCTCTTCAACGACATCATCCAGAAAACCAAGCACCTGAAAACCTGCGCCGTGCTCACCGGCTACGAGCTGGCCCTGTCCGGCTACCTCAAGCGCGGCTCTGATGTGTGGCTGAACACCCCGCGCTTCCCGCGGGAGGCCAGCGGCACCAGCGGCATGACCGCCGCCATGAACGGCAGCCTCAGCCTCAGCATCGCCGACGGCTGGATTCCGGAGTTCGTGCGCCACGGCGAAAACGGCTTCATCATTCCTCACACCGACATCCACCAGCCCGACCACGTGAAGGACGCCACCGAAGCCAGCAGCCTGCTGGACGTGCTGGAAAACGACATCGTGCCGCTCTACTACAACGAGCCCGCCAAGTACCTGGCCGTGGCCAAAGCTGCCATGCGCGAAGTGGAGCCCGAGTTCGAGTCGGGCCGCATGGCTACGGAGTACTACCAGAAGCTGTACAAAGCGTAGCGTATAGGGCTTAGGTCTTGAAATAGAGCGTCATGCAGAGGCGCCGCCGAAGTATCTCGCCAGTGTGGTAATCAAAGAGGTTACCACACTGGCGAGATGCTTCGGCGGCGCCTCTGCATGACGCTCTGCTTTTCCGGGGCTACTTCAGCACCCCACTCAGCACCGCCCACACGTTGTCGGCCAGAATCTTCTGGCCGGCGGCGTTGGGGTGCACGCCGTCGGGCAGGTTGAGGGCGCGCTGCCCGATGACGCCCTGCAGCAGGAATGGCACGAACGGCAGGCTATTCTTTTCGGCCAGCTCCCGGAACAGTGCCTTGAACTCCTGCGCGTAGCGGGCCATGCGGTGCCCGCCCAACGGCCCCAGATCAAACGGAAACTCCAGGCCCACCAGCACAATACGCGCCTCCGGGTACCGGCGCCGCACCTGGTCGATGATGTCCTGCAGGTTCTGGGTGGTTTCGCGCACCGGAATGCCGCGCAGGCCGTCGTTGGCGCCCAGCTCTAGCACGAATACATCCACGGGCTGGCGCTCCAGCACGCTGGCCACGCGCAGCCGACCGCCGGCGGTGGTTTCGCCGCTCACACCGTAGTTGAAGGCTTTGTAAGGCAGGCTGAGTGAGTCGATGCGCTGCTGCAGCAGCGTGGGGAAAGCGGCGCTGGCGGGCAGCTGATAGCCGGCCGTGAGGCTGTTGCCGAAGAAAATGACGTTTTGCATACGGGGAGGGGGCGTGGGAGGCGCAACGGGGCGGCCGGCGGAGTCAGGAGCACCGCAGGCGGCCAGCACCAGGCAAAAAACAAGCAGGAGGATGCGCATAAGAGCAAACTAAGCGGGCATCAAAGCCGATGCTCTGCCTGCTATACTGCCGATAGGCCTGCTAGAGTTGCCGGGCCCATGCGTAGTCCGGCCGCTAAATCAGGCCCTGGCAAACCTTTTTCGAAAATTTGGGCTTTACCTTTGTCGGCAGATAAGAACTGTTCTTATCTGCCGACAATATTTTGTCCATCAACCTCTTTGCAATGCCCGTTACGAAAGCAACCGACGCTGATTTCCAGACCCTCCTCGAAACGAACGATAAAGTAGTAGTGAAATACTACGCCGACTGGTGCGGCAACTGCCGCCTGTTTTCGCCCAAGTTCAAGCGTATGGCCGAAGCCATGCAGGAGCAGGGCATCAAGTTTCTGGATGTGAATGCCGAAACCAGCCCCGAAGCCCGCAAACTGGCCAGCGTTACGAACCTGCCGTTCTTTGCCGTATTCCGCAATGGCGAGCTGCTGGATACCGTAGCCGCCAGCAAAGAAGAAGCCGTAGCCGCTCTCATTTCGCGCCTCAACTAGCCGCTGCCGCCATGAAAATGCCCGTCATCAAGCGCCTCGTGGAAACGCAGACGCTGGAGGCCCTGGTAGCCGCCGAAGAGGCCCTGCTGGAAGAGCAGACGCCCGCTTTCGAGGTGGAAGGCGAGGACGAAGGTGAACAGCTGACCCACGTGTTTGCCGCCATCTTCATCCGCAACCACATGCAGGACCACGGCTCCGAGTTCAAGGACGCCCTGCGCGAATACACCAAGAAAGTCCGGGTTTCTATTAGCTAAGCTGCTGCAAACCTGTATTATAAAAAAAGGAGGACTGGCTATGCCTGTCCTCCTTTTTTTATGGCCGTACCCGGCGGGCTATTGCCACATGCGGGCGAAGTGCGGGGCCGTTAGGCGCATGCCTTCTTCGGTGCAGAGGCCGCGCACGTAGGGAAAGAAGATGTTGCGGTACACTTCGCCGAGGTTTACCTGGTCGGGCGGGAAAAACTGCTCGTTCAGCACCAAGCTGAACTGCGCCAGGATGATGCGGGCAATGAAAGGTGCGTCGAGGGCGGCGCGGAACTGTCCTTCCTGCACGCCCTCCTGCAGCAGGCGCGTAAGCAGCGGAAAGGCATATTCGCGGGTGTATTCCTGGATGGCGTCCCAGACCAGCGGAAACTGCTCGCGCACCACGTGGTAGTCGTGGTGGGACTGGCGCAACTCGTGCAGGCTGTGGTGCAGCATGCCCAGCAGGCACTCTACGGGGGTGGCCAGGTTGGCGAATAGTTCCTCGTGCTCGCGGCGCTGCCGGGCCAGGTTGTGGCGCGTTACCTGCAGCATAAACTCGGCCTTGTTGCCGAAAATAGTGCGGAACATGGCCGGCGTCAGGTCCAGGGCTACAGCCAGCTGCTCTTCGTGCAGTAGCCGCACGCCCATATCGCGCAGTAACAGGTTAGCCTTATCAAGTAGTTGATGGAGTACAACTTGCTCCATAGGGAATGGGGAATAAAAGGCGGAAAACGGAATTTAGGCTAGAACGAAGAATAGCCCAACAAAAAGTATTCCGAAGTGCCAATATTTTTAGTGCAGGAGCCCCAATCCGAAAAAGAAAAGCAGTTGCAGCATGTACACGAACGCCGCCAGCGGATTGCGCTTCTCGAATTGCGTGCGGTTGAAAAACACCTGCAGGATGAGCGAGACGGCAAACCAGCCCTTGAAGTTCTGCAGCGGAATCACATCGAAGCGCCACTGCCAGAAGTCGAACCGAACGGCTACGGGCTCCAGGCAGGCGTCGAGGCCCACCATCAGCAGCGTGGCCACTAGGGCTCGCAAAAAATCAGGAATAGGCAGGTAGCGCGCCAGAATGCCGGCGGTATACGTGAGCATCAGCCAGTTGGCCCCGATGATGAGCGGCACGCCCAGCCACTTCAGGCCCAGCGTGCTGCCGTATTCATAGAACCCAAACAGCAGCCCGGTCCGGATGCCGGCCACTTCCACACCAAAGCCTACGGCCATGGCCACCAGGCAAAACCACCAGAACGTGGCACTGCGCTCCGGCTGAAACGCCAGCAGCAAGCCCAGCGTGAGCAGCAGGTTGAGCGGCACGAACTGCAGAAAGAAGGCCGGGTCCTGCGAAAAGCCCAGCCCCAGAAAGCCCGTGACGTGAAACAGCAGCAGGATGCCTTGGGCCCAGCGCAGGCGGCGCTGCTGCGCCAGGGCACGTTGCGCAAGCGCCTCCGCCGGTAGTTGTTGAATGGATTCGGGCATTTATGAGCAGGTAGTAAGTAGCAAGGAACAACACGGTGGATTGCTGCCGAGCAGGTCGTGCTGCTGCAGCTTGCCAATTATTCGTTGCTAATTAGTTCAGAGACAATGCGGGCGGAAAGCAGGCACAGCGGAATTCCGCCGCCCGGGTGTACCGAGCCGCCACAAAAGTACAGTCCTTCCAGCTTCCGCGAGAAGTTGGGGTGCCGCAGAAATGCCGCCAGCAGATTGTTGCTGGAGCTGCCGTAGAGGGCCCCGCCAAACGATGACGTACGGGCGGCAATTCCGGGCGGATCCCACACCTGCTCGGCCCGGATGAGGGCGCCCACATCGGTACCAAGGGCGGTGCTTACGCGGGCAAGCACAGCGGCGCGGGTGCGCGCTATCAGGGCCGGCCAGTCCTGGCCCTGGTCGTGGGGTACGTTCACCATCACAAACCAGTTTTCGTGGCCCGCCGGCGCGTCGGTGGGCGTGTGCCCGCTCGTGATGTTTACGTACACCGTAGGGTCGTCGGCAATGGTCTGGTGCTGAAAGATGGCCTCAAACTCCGCTTTGTAATCCTGGGAGAAGAAGATGTTGTGCACGCCCAGCTCCGGGAAGCGCCGGCCAATGCCCCAGTAGAAAATCAGGGCCGACGAGGAGCGGGGTTGGCTAAGCGTCCGCTCAGGAGCCGGCAGCGTAGGCAGTAGGCGCCGGTAGGTCGGCACCACGTCCATATTGCTGATTATCAATCCCGATGGGTATGTGCCATGGGCGGTGCGCACGCCCGTTGCGCGGCCCGCTTCCGTCAGGATTTCCAGTACGGGCTCCTGGTAGCGGAACTCCACGCCCAGCTCCTCGGCCAGCCGCACGAGGCTCTGTGCAATGGCGTAGATGCCGCCTTCGGGGTAGAAAGCGCCCCGGCCGTGCTCCAGGTGCGGAATCAAACTGAGCGTGGCCGGGGCCTGGTAGGGGTCGGAGCCGTTATAGGTGGCAAACCGGTCGAAGAGCTGCACCAGGCGCGGGTCGTCGGGGAAGGCGGCGACGTGGCGCTGGTGCATGGTGCTGAGCAGCCCCAGCTGCGGCAGCACGCCCACGGCCTTCAGCGTTTCGGAGCTGAGGTAGGTGGCGGCTTTGTGCAGCGACTTCTGCAGAAACGTGCCCGTTGTGCCATCATAGGCCTGGCCGCTGCGGCGCAGAAACGCCAGCACCTCGGCGGCCGGCACGCCCAGCTTGGCCTGTACTTCGTCGGCAAACTTCTTTTCGTCGGCCCAGGCCGTGAGGCGGGTGCCGTCGGCGAAGAAGTACTGCGTGATGGGGTCGAGGCGCTGGTAGCGGAAGTAGTCCTGGGGGTTGCGGCCGGCCAGCGCAAACAGCTCATCCACCAGCTCGGGCAGCGTAAACAGCGACGGGCCGCCGTCGAAGCGGTAGCCGCCGGGCAGCTCCAGTTGGTGCATCTTACCCCCGAAGCTTTCCTGCGCCTCGAATACCGTGACACGGTGCCCGGCCACGGCCAGCCGCACGGCCGTAGCAATGCCGCCAATGCCGGCCCCGATGATGGCGGCGGAAGGTTTAGGTACCAAAGATTCTTGTTGATTCACGGGCAATACAACAAAAAGGAGCCGCCTTTGTGCGGGCCGCCGTGAAAAACGGGTTGATTGAGCGTTTGGCTCTTGGCCGGGTTATTCCACAGCCAGCACCAAACCTTTCAGGTAAGCGCCTTCCGGATGGAACAGGCTCACGGGATGGTCGGCGGGCTGGGTGAGGCGGTGCAGGATGCGGGCCGGGCGGCCAGCCTCAATGGCAGCGGCCAGCACGGCACCCTCAAACAGCTCGGGGCTCACCACCTGCGAGCAGCTGAACGTGAACAGCAGGCCCCCAGGCGCAATCTGCCGGATGCCGGCCGCGTTCAGGCGCTTGTAGCCCATCAGGGCGTTGTGGCGGGCTGAAAGGTGCTTGGCAAAGGCCGGCGGGTCGAGCACGATGAGGTCGTATTCTTCCTGGCTGTTTTTCATGAAGCTGAACACGTCCTCGGCGTAGGCGGCGTGCTTGCTTTCGAGGCCAGTGAGAGCCGCGTTGCGCTCCGTCAGCTCGATGGCGCGCTTGGAGCTGTCCACGGAGTGCACCAGCTCGGCGCCGGCCTGCAGCGCGTAGGAGCTGAAGCCGCCGGTGTAGCAGAACGTGTTGAGCACGCGGCGGCCGGGCGCGTAGCGGGCCAGCAGGCTGCGGTTGTCGCGCTGGTCGATGAAGAAGCCGGTTTTCTGGCCAGTTTCCCAGTCCACGGCGAACGGCTGGCCGTTTTCGTGCACCACGTGCTCCTGCCCGCTGCTGCTGCCAAACAGGTAGCCGTTCTGGGCACCGGGCGCGGCTTTGGCGGGCACGGTTTCGGCGCTCTTGTCGTAGATGGCACGCAAACCCGGAATTACGGCCTGCAGGGCCTCGGCGATAAGCGGGCGGGCCTTATACATGCCCGCGCTGTGCGCCTGCACCACGGCCGTGTCGCCGTACACATCAATGATAAGGCCGGGCAGGCCGTCGCCTTCGGCGTGGGTGAGGCGGTACACGTCGGTGTTGCCGGAGCCGGTCAGGCCCAGGCCCTGGCGCAGCTGGTAGGCATTGCGCAGGCGGGCTTCCCAGAAGGCCGCATCCGGCAGCTGGGCTTCGGTGCCAAAATCGAGCATGCGCACGGCAATGGAGCCGGGAGCGTAGTGGCCCACGCCCAGCACCTCGCCGTTGGAGGCCTGCACTGTCACTACTTCGCCCTCGGTCACTTCACCCTGCATGCGGCCAATAGCGCCCGAAAACACCCACGGGTGGCGGCGGCGCAGGGATTGGTCTTTTCCGGGTTTGAGGGTGACGATGGCAGCAGTCATAGAGCAATGAAGTGAATTGGACTGCAAAGGTAGCCTAACCCGCCGAGGATGATGGACCTGCTCCGGATTTTGCCCCTGCCCTACCCGATATATCCCTCGCCAATGAGCAATCCGGACAATGTTAGAACGGGTCGAGGTAGGCAATCAGCACGGCCAGCGCCGATAGCCCGGCCAGCACCAGCCACACGGGGCCACCCCAGATCAGTAGGCCCAGCAAGGAAAGCGGCAAGACAATCAGGCCCAGCACGCCCAGCACCGTAGTGCCCAGCCCTACCTCGGCGGGCCGTTGTGGCGCAAACGCCCGCCGGACCCTGGCCTTTGCCGCTGCTGCGCGAGCCTTGGGAGCTGCCTGGGCCGCCGAAGCGGCCGGCACGTGCGCCCACGCCGCTACCGGCTGCGCCAAACGCCGCAGCCGGGGCCGGGCGGTGGCAGTTGCGCGCGTTGGCGGCTTCGGGGCCTGCGCGGCAACGGGCGTTTCAGATGGCAGCACCGCCGCTTCCGGCTCTGCGGAAACAACCGCTACGGACGCGGGCACCCGTTCGGAAGACGCGGGCCGAAACCGGAAAGCCGACTGACTGCTGCTGCAGCTGGCCGTAGCGCCCAGCACCAGCAGCGCGCTTAGCAAACGAAAAAACGGCCGCAAACAGCCCGGGGTGGCAGAAGTAGTGGTGCGCATAGAGGAGAGGAGAAAGCCGGCTCCGACGCTAGGTGCGCCGGGAACCCGGGCCGTATACGGGAGCGGCGGCCTGCGCGCTGCCTCAACCCGCTGGCAGTGCGGCCGTCACCTTGGCGGGCTTGCCAAACCAGCGCCGATAAATGGGCCGCCGCCACGCAAACTGCGCCCACATAGCCGGCCACAGCAGCCGGTCCAGCAGGCCATTGCCACTGGTGTATTCCAGATCTTCCACAATGTAAGTGCCGCCTCCCGGAGCGGGCTGCATCAGGTGGCGGTGCTGCCAGTAGCGCAGCGGCGGGGGCAGCTTGCGGCCCTCATCCACAAAGTAGTAGGTGCCATCGGGGGTGGTGCCGTGGTCGGTGATGAGCGAGTTCCAGCGGAAGCGCGCGGGCCCGGCCCCCAGCTCGATGTGCACCTCGTCGCCGCGGTGGCAGCCATCGAAGCGCAGCAGCCGGAACGGCGGAAATGGCGGCGCCAGGGCCAGAAACAGGTCGCGGGTGAAGCCCTGCCACACTTGGGCGGGTGGCGCGGCTACGTGAGTGCGGAGGTAGAGGTGCATGGGTGGGTAAAATTTTGTTTTATGTATATATTTTATTAATATTATAATATAAAAGTTTAGATTTTCACTGTAGCGACGATCCAACGTGGGCTACCTAGCACCTGAACACATGAAGTACAGCACTCTCAGTTCAATAGTTTTCAGCGCATGCTGTATCTTGTCTTCTTCATGTGACAATCTCTCCACGGACGGGAAGCTGAAGACAGATCCTATAAATCCAAATTTGGGAGGTGAGCCAGTTGTAAATAAAGAAGATGCCTATAAGTGGGCCAAGAGGCATACAAACAATAATTTTATAGTCAATCAAGCAAAAGAGAAGGGAGGTAGGAGTTATTATTTCACCAATAGATTCTTGGATATAATGAAAAATCAAAAAGATTGTGTTGGACTTAATTTTTATTTAGCAAATGCCAAAGACGATGAAATGACATTGTTAGTCGTTTCCGTTAATAGCGAAGGTGTTGATTTGACAGGAACCTATAAAAATGATAAAAACATAGATGAACAATATATCATAGGACAGACAACTATGAAGTGTCCTGATAATTGCGATGTATCAAGCTTTTTATACAAAGGAAAATAGTATCGACCGATAGTCAGACGATTGATGACCACTTGGGCCGACACACTCCACCTGACCAACCGAGTGCTGGAAGCCGCACCACTGCTGCCATTCATATCTGGCTACCTGCGGCGGGTGAACCTGCCGCCGCTGTACCGTCTGGTGTATTACTACGTCGGCGCAAAGTCGCTTTTCTATATACTGGATGTAGTCAGCAGGAGTGTATTTCGCAACAACGTTTACCTTTTCCACCTCTCCACGATAGTGACTGTTTTGTTGCTGTCCCGGGTGTATTACCGGCTGATTGATTTGGGGGCAGTAAAGAAACTGCTGCCCCCGGCAATTGGCGTGTTTATGCTGGTGGCAGTGGCCGACGCGCTTTTTCTCAATAAGCTGTTTATCGATATCAACAGCTATTCGCAGGCCTGCGGCAGTACCATCCTCATTACGCTGTCGTTGCTGCATATTCTGCAACTCAGCCGAAACGCGCAGCTGTTGGAGCAGCAACCAGAATTCTTCTTCAGCATCGCCGTGCTGGTGTACTCCTCCTACTCAGTTGTGACGTACGTGGCTTCCAATATCATCTATAGCGCCGGCTACGACAAGGCCACCAACATTCGTCTCGACACGCTCATCAGCGCCCCCGATGCCCTGCTGTACGCCGTGCACATGGGGCTGCTGGCCTGGATGTTCAGCTTCTTTCCGTTGAGCATCAACCCCAGGCAGGCCCTCCCCTACTGGCTGCATTACAGCCGCTGGCGGCAACGGTCGTATAAATTACTGGGAAACAATATATTGCCGGGGATTTATTCCTGATTCTCGCTATGCCCGACGCGCTGCTGCCCTTCCTGCTGATTGGTCCGGTGCTGCTGTTGCTGGTAGGCGGCATTATCGGTATTCTGGTGCGGGAGCAGCGCCGCAGGTTGCAGCAGGAACGCGAGAAGCATCTGCTGCTGGAGCAGCAGAACGAGTTGCTGGAGCAGCAGGTGCAGCAGCGCACCGCCGATTTGCAGCAGTCGTTGGATCATCTGCAGGCCACGCAGCGCCAGCTGATTCAGAGCGAAAAGCTGGCTTCGCTGGGCGAGCTGACGGCGGGTGTGGCGCATGAGATTCAGAACCCCCTCAACTTCGTGCTCAATTTCTCAGAGGTGAGTGTGGAGCTGGTGCAGGAGCTGAAGGAAGAAGTGCTGCACCAGCTGCCCGCCACCACTATGGCGCCGGCCGCCGAGTTGCTGCAGAACCTGGAAGACAACTTGCAGCGCATCACGCAGCACGGGCAGCGGGCCGGCGGCATTGTGCAGGGGATGCTGCTGCACGCGCGCACCTCGGCCAGTGAGCGGCAGCCCACCAACCTCAATGCCCTCACCGACCAGTTTCTGCGGCTGGCTTACCAGGGCATGCGCGCCAAAGACAAAGCGTTCAACGTCACTATCGAAACGCATTTCGCGCCCGATATGGGCCTGGTCAGCGTGGCGCCGCAGGATATTGGGCGGGTGCTGCTGAACCTGTTCAACAATGCGCTATATGCCCTGCGCAAGCGCCAGCAAGCCCAGGAGCCCGGCTATAAACCGCTACTGCAGGTCACGACGCAGTGCCGCTCCGGTCAGGTGGAGCTGCGCGTGCGCGACAACGGACCAGGCATTGCGGCAGACGTGCTGGACAAAATATTTCAGCCGTTCTTCACCACCAAACCCACCGGCGAAGGGTCGGGCCTGGGGCTGTCCATTAGCTACGATATCGTGACGCAGGGGCACGGCGGGCAGTTGCTCTGCCAGACGCAAGAGGGCGCCTACACTGAGTTTATCATGCGGCTGCCGGCATAGCGGCTTGCCTACAGCCGAAGCCATAATAGGCACGAGTAGGAAAGGCCTATTTTATGGGAAACAATACCCTGGCCGCTTAGTCGGTCCCTACCCCAGCAACTCCTCAATGTCCTCTTTGGTGAGGCTCTTGATGATGGCTTCGTCGGTGGTAATTAGGTCCGTGACGAGCTGGATTTTCTTGTGCTGCAGAGCTAGGATCTTCTCTTCCACCGTGTTCTGGGTGATGAACTTATAGGTGAACACCGTGCGCTGCTGCCCGATGCGGTGGGCCCGGTCTACGGCCTGAGCCTCCACGGCCGGGTTCCACCATGGGTCGAGGATGAACACGTAGTCGGCAGCCGTCAGGTTGAGGCCCACGCCGCCGGCTTTCAGGCTGATCAGAAACACCCGCAGCTCCTCGGTTTCCTGGAAGCGGGTCACCACTTTGTGCCGGTCGCGGGTGTTGCCGTCGAGGTAGGCGTATTCGATGTCGCGCTCATCGAGCGAGGCCCGCACAATATCCAGGTGCTTGACAAACTGGCTGAAAACCAAGACTTTGTGGCCTTCCGAAACCACGCTCTTGATCATGCGCACAATCTCGCGCAGCTTGCCCGACTCGTGCGCATACTCCTCGTCGGCCATGCGGGGATGGTTGGCAATCTGGCGCAGCTTGGTGAGGCCCTGCAGCAGCATAAACTGGGTGCTGGCCGTGCCGTGCTCCTCAATATTCTGCAGAATCTTGTTGCGGTAGTAGCTCTTGGTTTCCTCGTAGCAGTGCTGCTGCTCCTCGGTCATAGGGCAGTAGCTCAGGTTCTCGATTTTTTCGGGCAGCTCCTTGGCTACCTGCGCCTTGTGGCGGCGCAGGATAAACGGCTTGATCAAGGCGTGGAGCTTGCGCGTGCGGCCTTCGTCCTTGCCTTTCTCAATGGGCTTGAGGAATTCCTTGCGGAAAAACGTCTGGGTGCCCAGCAAACCCGGGTTGATGAACGACATCTGCGACCACAAATCCATGGTGCTGTTTTCCACCGGCGTGCCGGTCAGAATCAGGCGGTGGCGCGAGTGCAGCCCGCGCACGGCGTGCGAGGTGGTAGAGCCGGGGTTTTTGATGGCCTGCGACTCGTCCAGAATCACGTAGTCGAACTTGTAGGTCTTGAGCAGCTCAGCATCCAAGCGCACGATGCCATAGCTGGTGAGCACCACATCATAGTCGGCAAACTGGTCTACGTTTTTGTCGCGGTAGGTGCCTGTGTACACCAGCAGGCGCAGCGCCGGCGTAAACTTCTGGGCCTCACTCAACCAGTTGTATACCAGTGAAGTAGGCATGGCTAGCAACGACGCCGCCCCGCCCGCTTCGCCGCTTTCCTTGCGGTGCAGCAGCAGCGCCAGCGTCTGAATAGTTTTGCCCAAACCCATATCGTCGGCCAGGCAGCCGCCGAAATGGTAGTCTTTCACGAAGTGCAGCCAGTTGTAGCCGGCCTTCTGGTAGGGGCGCAGCTCGCCCTGGAAGCCCACCGGCATGGGCTGGTCTTCCACGGCCTCAAAGCCGCGCAGCTTCTCCAGCTTGCGGCTGATGACCACGGTGGCCAGGTTGCCGTTCTGCAGGTCCGATACCAGCGCCAGGTGGTGCTTGCGCAGCGTCAGGTTCTGGGCGTGCTCCTCGGCGAAGGCAAACAACTCCAGGTACTGCGTAAACCACTCCTCCGGGATGATGGCAATCTGGCCGTTGGGTAGCCGGAACTCGTGGCGGCGCTGCAGAATGTAGGTGCGCAGCTTGATGAAAGGAATTTCAAACTCGCCGAAGCGCACGGTGCCGCGCACATCAAACCAGTCGTTGGCTTCCGTGATGCCCACTTCCACGCTCACCGCCCCAATGAAGTAGTCTTTGCCGGAAGTGCTGCCTTGCTGCACCGTGAAGCCCAGGCGGGCCAGCTCGTCGGCGTGGTGGTGCAGCCAGCGGAAGGCAGTGGCCTTTTCCAGCACGGCGCGGCCGTTGCGCACTTCCAGGGCGCGGTCGGCCAGCTCCCGGATGATTTCCTGCTCCCGGTCGAGGTTGCGCACGAGGCGGTGGAAAATGTAGTTGTCCTGCTGCTTTTCCAGCTTCACGCACACCCGCTTGTCGTAGCTGTTGTGCACGGTATGGTCGCCGTAGCGGAACGACAGGTCGAAGTGGATATGGTCGGAAAGGGCGGTGGCCACGCTGGTGCCGCCAGTTTCGGTGGCGGCGCGGCGGGCCGTGGGGCGCACCTCCTCTACCACTTTAGCCGTGGGCGCATCCGAAAACGTGAGCTGCGGCCGCGCCACGTAGCGCTCCGACCGGATATCAAAGCCGCGGGCGTGCACGTCGAACGACTCGACGAGCGGCGCCACGAAGCGCAGGAAATAGCTTTCCTCCACCTGTCGCGGAATGACGATGAACTTCTTGTTGAGGAAGGGCTTGATTTTCTTGCCATCCACCTCGTTGCGGAAGTGGTAGAGCACATCGTCTACCAGCAGCCAGGCCGGCTGCTCCGACACGATAACAGCGTTTTTGTACTGAAAATCGAGCCGCTGATTTTGGTACTGGATGGTAGGGAAGTAGTGCGTGTTGTCTTCGTTGCGCCGGAAGTGGAACAGCACCGACGCCGCCTCCGGGGCCAGCCCAATTTCGCGCCACGTTGGCTCGCCGTCCTTGCCCATGATAAACACACACTTGCCGGGCAGGCGCTCCAGAATCTGGCCCATGCGTTCCTGCACGTGCTGGCAGATAACATCCTGCAGGGCTTTGTCGCCTTTCTCGGGGTCGTACACCTTCAGGAAGAAGTCAGCGGGCGTGGTTTTTTTGGGCCAGAACTCCTTGATGACGGCGTCCTGCTGGATCTGGTCGGTGAGGGCCACCAGCTCGAAGTCGGTGGCGTCCAGGCCATCGGCAAACTCGGGCGCATTCTTGGCCGAAACTGTCTGGTGCTGTAGGGTCAGCTGACCCTTCGCGTTGCGCTGAACAACATAAGATTCAAACAAATAGCCTAAATATTCGTGCTCAAGCAGCGAGTAAACAATCTGAAAAGGTAGAGCAGTAGAAACCTTCATGAGGATAAACAGCAGCTAAAATGCAGCGTTGAATGTAAGGACAAATGCTAAATACTATATTATTTGCCAAAAAGTAAAATATATTCTATATATAATTATATTTCAAAGACGAAGGGTACAGGAATAGCTCCCGGAAGAACCTTCTGGGTAGACGAACTACTGCAAGGGTTGGCAGAAGGTTACAGGTTTTCGCGTACATCCAGGCGCGCCGCGTTAAGGGCGGGCCGAATGGAAACGGCAATAGTGATAACCACGATGGCCAGGCCGGTGAGAGCAATGTCAGAAAACTGCATTTTAACCGGGTACGAATCGACCACGCTGGTGGCCATGCCCATACTCACGACGTGGAACGTCTGCTGCACCCAGCAGATGGTGATGCCCAGGAACAGGCCCGTCACGGCGCCCACCAAGGCCACGATGGCGCCCTCAAGCAGGAAGATGCGCCGGATGTGGCGCGGCGTGGCGCCCATGGCCAGCAGAATCGCCACGTCCTTGCGCTTGTCGATGACGAGCATCGACAGGGAGAAGAAGATGTTGAGCGAGGCAATTAGTAGAATGAAGGCGAAGGTGATGAAGACGAACATCTTCTCCACCTTGATGGCCTTGAGCAAGCTCACGTGCTGCTCGTCGGAGTCGAGGACTTTGAATTTGGGGCCGAGGTACTTCTTGATGAGCTCCTTGACCTTCTGAATGTCGTGCTCGTCGCCCACGTTGACCTCCAGGGCGGTGCGGCGCGGGCCGTAGTGCAGCAGCTCCTCGGCAAATTCCAGCGGCACGAACACATAGCTGTCGTCGATGTGCTGCTCAATCAGGAACACGCCGCCCGCCGTGATGCTCTTTTCGGTGAAGGCACTTTCGGGGTTCATAGAAAGCGTTTTCTTGCCCGTGTTGCGCGGGTAGAGCAGGTGGAGCGGGGCGAAGCGGTTGTTGAGGGCAATGCTGAGCTCGTGCTGCACGCCGGCCCCCAGCAGGGCGTAGGGCTCGCCATTGCGGCGCAGGCGGTGGTCGCCTTCCACAATCGAGGAGTCGATGCGGCTCTGGGTGTAGTAGTTTTCCGACACGCCCTTCATCTTCACCACCATCTGGCGGTCGTGGTACTGCAGCAGGGCGTTGTCCTCAATCACCTCCGTAAGCAGCCCCACGCCCCGAATGCGGCGCACCCCTTCCAGCAGCGGCTCCGACACGGTAAACGACTTGCCCTGCACGGCCGTCACCACCAGGTCGGGGTCCGACTTGCCGTAGAGCGTGCGCACTAGGTCTTCGAGGCCGTTGAATACTGACAGCACGATAATCAGCGCCATTGTGCCCACCGCCACGCCAATCATGGAGATGTTGGAAATGATGCTGATGATGTTGCGCTTCTTCTTCGAGAAAAAGTAACGCCGGGCAATGAGCAACGGAACGTCCATGCGGGGCGTGGGAGGTGAAACGGCAGCGCGGGCCCGGAGGGCGGTCGGATAATTTTCCCGGCCCGCTGCTGTTTGTTGGGGTTACTGGGTAAGCAATGGGGCAAGATACGCCGCCTAGGCTAAAAAGGTGGCAGCTAAAATAGCCCTACTTCCAGGCTTTCACAATCAGGCCGGTGCCGGAGTCGTGCTGGGTGCGGGCGTCCAGCCAGTTCAGCAGCAGGCAGAACGGGAACGTGACGAGGTAGTAGAACGGCAGCAGCAGGAAAAACAGCTTGGACTGGCCCAGCATCAAGATGGGGTATTTCATGCTCAGGCGCCACGAAATCTGGCCTGGCTCGCCATAGCTGTAGCGGGCCTCAATCCGCTCGAAGCCGGCGGTGCGCAGCTTCTGCTGAATCTCGTGGATGTTGTAGCCGTCGCGCACGTGCTCCTCGATGAAGCTGGTTTCGCCGTCGGAGTGTACGTCGGAGCCGCCTTGGTCGGAGGGGGTGGAAATGAGCAGCATGCCGCCATCTTTGAGGGAGGCGTGGATGTTGCGGAACACTTCCACGTCTTCCAGAATGTGCTCCATCACGTCCACCGACAAAGCCAGGTCGAAAGTGTTGGGCTCCTGGTACAGCACGAGGTCCTGCACGGCAAACTGGGCGTTGGGGCGCCCGATTTCGCGGAAGAAGCGGTTGGAATCGGCTACCTGCTCGTCTTTCACGTCCACGGCCAGCACCTGCCACTTCTTGCTCTGGCCGGTCAGCCAGTAGGTGTACTGGCCGTAGCCGGAACCGGCGTCGAGGATGTTCAGGGCCTCGCCGGTGCGGCCTCGGGCCCACTCCCGCAGCTCGCGGTGCACGTGCCAGGTGCGCAGCAGCAGCAGATCCAGCAGATGATAGAACAGGCGGCGCAGCAGCGGGGTGCGGTTGAATACCTCGCCCAGGGAGCGTTTGATCGGGTCGTAATGCAAGAGAGAGTAACTGAGTAGCGGAGTAACTGAGTAAGACGAGTAACTGAGTAAGACGAGTAACTGAGTAAGACGTTCATTATCAAAACATCCTGCTCAGCTACTCCATTACTCAGTTACTCGTCATCGTCGTCGGCGAACAGCTTGGGGCGCTTGGGGACGGCGGTGTCGGGCTGGTCGTCGGTTTCGGGCTCGGGGGCCGGGATGTTGAGCGTACCCAGCACCTGGTCCATCTTGGCGGCGTAGGCGGCCGAGTCGTCGAGGAAGAACACCAGATCGGGCACGATGCGCAGCTGCTGGCGGATGCGCTTGGCCAGGGCCTGGCGCACGATTTTCTGGTTTTCGCGCACCAGCTCCAGGGTGGCCTCGCCGCTACCCTCGCGGGCCAGCAGCTGGCTCAGGTACACGCGGGCCACGCCCAGGTCGGGCGAAACGCGCACGGTGCTGATGCCCGGTGCCAGGCCCGGAAACAGGTGCGGCAGGTCGCGCTGAAATACGGCGGCCAATTCCTGCTGGAGCAGGCTGGATACTTTCTGTTGTCGTTTGCTTTCCATATGAATAAGCAAAGATAGGAACTTGGGGGCAGGGAATAGGTGATGGCGTGAATGGTGATGAAGTGATGGGGTGAATGGTGATGAGGGGATGAGGTGAGTGATGGTGTAGGTGAGGATGACAGTACATTTGAATCCTGTACCCCCTTCTGTCTCCCGCCTCCCGTCACCTGTCCCCTCATTCCCTCATTACTTCATCACCATTCACCCCATCACCATTCACTTCATCACCCTGTCACCTGTAACCTGTCACCCCCTTGCTTCAATTCTTTAAAAGCCCGTTGCCTTCCCGTTTGCTGGCGCTGCTGCTGCTGGTACTGGCCGTGCGACTGCCGCTGCTCTGGTGGGGCATTCCGCTGTCGGCCGTAGAGCTGCGGGCCCTGCTGGTGGGCGAGCGGCTGCACGACGGCGCCCTGCCCTACCGCGACCTGTACGACGCCACGGCTCCGCTGGCGGCGGCCCTGTTCGGTTTGCTCGACGTAGTGGCCTCGCGCCCGCTCTGGCTGTACCGGATTCTGGCTCTGGCCCTGCTCCTGACCCAGGCCCTGCGCCTGAGCTTCGTGCTCAACCGGGCCGATGTGCACCCGGAGCGCGGCTACGTGGCGGCGCTGGTGTACATGGTGCTGGCCAGCGTCACGACCGACCTCGACGTGCTGTCGCCGCTGCTGCTGGGACAGACGTTCATCATGCTGGCATTGAGTGCCTTGCTGCCCACCTCGCGGGAAGGCTACGACAACCGCCGGCTGTTCCGGGCGGGCTTCTTGGTGGGCGTGGCGGCGCTGTGCTACCTGCCGCTGGCGCTGTTTCTGCTGGTGGGCCTGTTTGCCGTTATCATCTTCGCCGCCAACTCGTTCCGGAGCTTTCTGCTGCTGCTCTGCGGCTTTGGTTTTCCGTACGCGGTGGTGGCCACCTTTCTGCTCTACAACGATGCCCTGCCCGAGTTCCGGCAGTACCACCTGACGCCCACGCTGAGCGGGCTGGTGCTGGGCGCCGACGGCCTGCCGCTGGCGCTGCAGTGGAAGCTGCTGGTGCTGCCGGGGGCGGTGCTACTGCTGGCACTGGCCCGCTCGTTCACCACGTCATTGGGGCTGGTGTTTCAGATCAAGTTTCAGCAGCTGATGCTGGTGTGGCTGCTGGTGGCGGCCTTGATGGTGGCCGCCGGGCGCGGCACAGCGCCGGGCACGCTGGTGCTGGTGCTGCCGCCCGTCACGTATTTCAGCTTGTTTCTGTGGCAGAAAGCGCCCCGTGCCTGGGTCGTGGACGTGCTGTTTCTGGTGGTTCTGGGCGGCGTGGTGGCCGTGCGCTACCGCACGCTGGCCGGCCTCGATGTAGCCCTGCGCTTCCCGTCGGAAAGCACGTATGCCATGCAGCTGCACCCGGCCTACGCGCAGCTGAGCGGGCAGCGCCTGCTGGTGCTGGGGCCCGATCTGCGCCCCTACATCAACAACCAGCCCGCCTCACCCTACCTCGACTGGCGCCTCGCCCAGGCCGATTTCGGCCACCTCAGCCAGTACGCGGCCGTCTACCGGCTCTCGCGCAACCTGGCGCCCGCCCCGCCCACGGTCCTCATCGACCAAACCAACCGCCTGGAGGAGCTGCAATACAAGATACCCGCCGTGTTCGGCCGCTACCAGCCCACCGCCACCCAGCGCGTGTATCGGTTGAAGTAGCTGTCATTGCGAGCAGAGAGAAGCAATCCTTCCTCTCGTGGCAGACATTTTTCTCGTAGCAAAGCCCTCCGGCAGTAGGTTAGTAACCTAACGTCGGAGGGCTTTTCGCTTAGGGTTGTGTCGCGCAAAGAGAGGAAGGATTGCTTCGTCGTGCCTCCTCGCAATGACAAGGGGTTAGCAATCAATCTTATTCACCCGGTTTTGGTGGCGGCCGCCTTCGAAGGCGGTGTTGAGGAACTGGCTGACAATGGCGCGGGCCTGCTCTTCGCTCACGAAGCGAGCCGGCACACAGATGATGTTGGCGTCGTTGTGCTGGCGGGCCAGCTCGGCCAGCTCCGGCTCCCAGGCAATGGCCGCCCGGATGCCGCGGTGCTTGTTGGCCGTGATGCACACGCCGTTGGCCGAGCCGCACACCAGAATGCCGCGCTCCAGCTCGCCGCCCGTAATGGCCGTGGCCAGCGGGTGCACAAAGTCAGGGTAGTCCACGGAGTCGGCGGAGTGGGTGCCGAAGTCGCGCACCGCGTAGCCGTTGTCGCGCAGCCAGTCGGCGAGCATCTGTTTGTAGGCGAAGCCGGCGTGGTCGGAGCCGAGGGCAATGGGAGTCTGGTCGGACATGGGAAAAGAAGGAGAGGGTGAAGACGGAAAATGGCCGGCAAAAAATGGGTCTGGAAGTTCAGAACATCATTTTTTGCCGGCCATTGTGCAGTGCTGGATTTCGGAGTTACGCTATGCCGTTGTTTTCCGCGAGCCGCTCGTTCAGCATCTTGGTGCGGTTGCGGCTCACGATGTGGGCAATGTGAATGCTCAGCTCGTAGAGCAGCACGATGGGAATCGTGACGATGATCTGGGCCGAAATATCGGGCGGTGTGATGATGGCTGCCACGATGAGGATGACCACGATGGCGTGCTTGCGGTAGAGGCGCATGATTTCGGGCGTCACGATGCCGGCTTTGGCCAGGAAGAACACAATCATCGGCAGCTCAAACACCCCGGCGCACGACACCGACATGGTGGTGAGCGTACTGATGTAGCTCTGCATGTCGATCTGGTTTTCGATGGTCGAGTCGATCTGGTAGGAAGCCAGAAACTGGATGCTCAGCGGCGCGGCAATGTAGTAGCCGAACAGCAAGCCCACGATGAACAGCAGCGACACGAAGAACACCGCCCCGCGCGAATTGGCCCGCTCGTGCGGGTACAGGCCGGGCTTGATGAAGCGCCAGATTTCCCAGAACGTGTACGGAAACGCCAGCACCAGCCCCACCACCAGCGAGGTGCTGATGTGCATGGTCAGCTGCCCGCTCATCTCGCGGTTCTGAATCACGAACCCGATCTGGTCGATGCACAGGTCCGGGGCGCCCACCCACGCGCCGAAGCGGCAGAAGGCCTTGTAGGTCCAGAAATCGGCCCGCGACGGGCCCAGAATCAAATCGTGAAACAGGAATTCCTTGGAGAAGAAGGCAATGCTGGCAAACACGACAATCGAAATGGCCGCGCGGATGATGTGCCACCGCAAGGCCTCCAGATGGTCGATGAAAGACATTTCCTGGGGCTGGCCCAGGACGGGTTGTTCTGTATTCAAAGCAGACAGCAAAATAGTGAGGTGGTGAACGGGTGAGGGCGGCGACGGCAGACGAAACGGCAAGACACAAACGAGAAACCCGGCCGACAGGATGTACGGGCCCGGCTTCGGTAGTGATGCTTAGCGGTTCACCACCTCACTACGGCACCGCTAGGCAAACAGCGGAAACTGCTGCATCCACTCGTTTACCTGGCCACGCACGCGCAGCAGATACGCGTCGTCGTCGTGGTTGAGTAAGGCCTGGTCGATGAGGTCTACGATGCGGGCCATATCGGGTTCCTTGAGGCCGCGGGTGGTGACGGCGGCCGAGCCGATGCGCATGCCGCTGGTCACGAAGGGCGACTTATCGTCGAAGGGCACCATGTTTTTGTTGATGGTGATGTCGGCCTTCACGAGGGTGTTTTCGGCCAGCTTGCCGGTCAGGCCTTTGCTGCGCAGGTCGATGAGCATCAGGTGGTTGTCGGTGCCGCCCGAGATGATCTGGTAGCCGCGCTCCACGAAGCCGCTGGCCAACGCCTGGGCGTTGCGGATCACCTGGTGGGTGTAGTCAGTGTAGGCGTCAGAGAGGCATTCGCCGAAGGCCACTGCCTTCGCGCCGATGACGTGCTCCAGCGGCCCGCCCTGCGTGCCGGGGAACACGCCCGAGTCCAGCAGGCTGCTCATCATGCGCAGCTCGCCTTTCGGCGTTTTCAGTCCGAAGGGGTTTTCGAAGTCCTTGCCCAGCATGATAAGGCCGCCACGGGGGCCGCGCAGCGTCTTGTGCGTGGTCGTCGTGACGATGTGGCAATAATCAAACGGGTTATTCAGCAAGCCTTTGGCAATCAAGCCCGAAGGGTGCGAGATGTCGGCCAGCAGCAGCGCGCCTACTTCGTCGGCGGCTTCGCGCAGGGCCTGGTAGTTCCAGTCGCGGGAGTAGGCCGAGGCGCCGCAGATGATGAGCTTGGGCTGCTCGCGGCGGGCAGTTTCCTTTACTTTCTCCCAGTCGATGAGGCCGGTTTCCTTCTCCACGCCATAAAACGACGGCTGGTAGAGCTTGCCCGAGAAGTTGACGGGCGAGCCGTGGGTGAGGTGGCCACCGTGGCTGAGGTCGAAGCCCAGAATTTTGTCGCCGGGGTTGAGGATGGCCAGCATTACGGCGGCGTTGGCCTGGGCGCCGGAGTGCGGCTGCACGTTCACCCACTCCACGCCAAACAGCTGCTTGGCGCGGTCGATGGCCAGCTGCTCGATCTGGTCCACGATTTCGCAGCCACCATAGTAGCGCTTGCCGGGCAGGCCCTCGGCGTATTTGTTGGTCAGAATAGAGCCCTGGGCCCGCATCACCTGCTCCGAAACGTAGTTTTCGGAGGCAATGAGCTCAATGCCGTGGGTCTGGCGCTCTTTCTCGCGCTCAATCAGGTCGAAAATGGCGGTGTCTTGCACGAGGGCGGGGGCTTGCGTTTCCATACTTCCAAAGGTACGCCACCGGCCCGAACTGCCAAGAACATACGGCAGGCGGCACAGCGGGCGCGCCGTGCGCCGTAAATTTTTTAGGGGGCCGCGTGTGAAATCCGGCCCACTGGCGCATCAGAAGAACAGATTTGGGCGTTTGGCGGAGGCGCCGGCGCCGCAGTTCGCGCCACGCATGCAACGTGAAGGGCTCAGTAGGTATCCTGCGAAGGGGGTAACTGCCTAAGCAGCAAAGAAATTGGGTCAGGTCGGGCGCTTCACTCACCCTTCCGGCAAGGGGCTCCGGCTGGTTGCAGCCGGCCGGCGCTACGCTACTTGCCAGAACCCGGCCTGACCTCTGGCCTGGCAGCGGCTTCGGCCGGTGCCGTTTAACGCCAAAAGACCCTGCCGGCTAACCGGCAGGGTCTTTTTGTTGGTCGATTGTGGCGCGGATTTCAGTCCGCAGCCCGCCGGTACCGGGCCAGCTGGTTGGGCTACAAACTGAAGTCCGTGCCACAGCCGGCCTAGAACGAGTAGTTCAGCGAGGCTTTGATGACGCGGTTCTGGGCGTCGAAGCGGTTGTTTTTGTCGAGCGACGACAGGCCGTAGTCGTAGCCGGCGCTGACGCCGATGCCGCTGCTGTGCTGGTAGCCCAGGCCGCCGGTCACGCTGAAATCAACGGGGCGGAACTGGTCTTTCACGTCGAAGTCCTGCTGGAAGGCATCGAAGCCCAGCGCGCCGGCTTCCACGCGCACCTTGTTGCTGAGCAGGAACGAGGCCTGCGGGCCGGCGAAGATGTAGAAGCCAGGCGTCACGTTGATTTTAGCCAGCACCGGCACGTCGAGGTAAGCCATGCGCGAGGTGGCCGTTACGCGGGCATTCAGGAAGTCCAGCTGCTCGAAGGGCAGCGTGCCCACCAGGCGGGCGCCTTTCTCGGAGTACAGCACGCCGGGCTCAATGGAGAAGCCGGGCGCAACGGGCAGCGTGGCGTAGAGGCCGGCGTGGAAGCCGGTTTTCATTTCCTTGGTCACGCCGCCGTTGGTGTAGCCGGCCAGGTCCATCACGCTCTGCACGGCATCGCCCGACCAGTCCGACACGTTCACGCCGGCCCGAATGCCGATCTGGGCGCCGCCCGTGCTGGCCGCCGGCTTCCGCACCGCCGATACCGAACGGGCCTGGGCCTTACCGGTATACGCCGGCACGCGGTGGGTTTGCACCTGGGCCTGGGCGGCAGTGCCTACGGCAGAGAAGAGAAGCGTAGCGGCGGCCAGGCGGCCAAAGAAAGAAGAAGCTTTCATAACGAAGAGGACGGTTGAAGTGAAGTGCCGGCCGCCGCACTGCGCGGGCTGAAAGGCGGGCTGTTGATGGGGACTTTTACAAAACCGTGCCAGTTTTTGAAAATCCGCCTGACCTCGCCCCTCGCTTCTTGTGGCAAGCAAGGTTAGGGCGCGAGGGCGCTATGCCACAATTATGTTGGCCCTTGGCGGGTTACATCAGCCCGCCCAATTGCATAAACCACCACAGGCGGCGCCGCTTGTATACTTCCTCACCCGAGGCCCGACTGCAAGCAGTGGGTCCCGCTGGTTCTGCAGCCGCTGGTTTCCGTCGCGAAGGGAAACGGGCCGCAGAGCTGCCCCACGCAAGGTCGCGAGTTGCGGCGGGGCGGATAGCCAGCAATTGTTGCCGGGTGAGGCTTTTTCATCCTCCAAGCCTTCCTTCTGATGAAACTGAACCGCCTCTGGCCCCTTTGTGGGCTGTTGGCTGGCGCCTGGCTATTGCCCGCCTGCCACCAATATTCCACCGAGCAACTGGTGACAACCGAAGCCGTGGAAGCTGCCGCCGAGCCCGTCCCAGCTGCCGCTGCTGACGCCGCACCCAATGCCACCGATACGGCCCCGCAAAGCCGCGAGAACTACGCCATCGTCCACGAAAACCAGTTTTTGGAAGCGCGCCGCAACCCGCTCAGCACCTTCGCTATTGATGTTGACCGGGCCTCCTACAGCAACGTGCGCCGCTTCCTGACCCAGGCTCGGCAGCTGCCCCCGCCCGATGCCGTGCGGCTGGAGGAGCTTATCAACTACTTCCCCTATTCCTACCCACAGCCTACCACCGGCCCGGCCTCGCTGAATGCCGAGGTGGCCGCCTGCCCCTGGAACCCCGCGCATCAGCTGGTGCTGGTGGGCGTGCAGGGCCGGCAGGTGCCCACCGAAAATCTGCCGCCCGCCAACCTGGTGTTTCTGCTGGATGTATCGGGCTCGATGGCTGACCCCGACAAGCTGCCGCTGCTGAAGGAAAGCCTGCGGGAGCTGGTGCAGAAGGCGTTGCGGCCCCAGGATTATGTGTCGATTGTGGTGTACGCGGGGGCCGCGGGCCTCGTGCTGCCCCCCACGCCCGGCACCGAAGCCGACACCATTCTGGAGGCGCTGGACAAGCTGGAAGCGGGCGGCTCCACGGCCGGCGGCGAGGGCCTGCGCCTGGCCTACCAGGTGGCGCGCCAGCACTTCCGGGCCGGCGGCAACAACCGCATCATCCTGGCCACCGACGGCGACTTCAACGTGGGCGAGCAGAGCGACGCCGATATGGAGCGGCTGGTGACGCAGGAGCGCGAATCGGGCGTGTTTTTGTCGGTGCTGGGCTTCGGGAGCGGCAATCTGCAGGACAGCCGCATGGAGCTGCTGGCCGACAAGGGCAACGGCAACTACGCCTACCTCGACAACCTCGGCGAGGCTCGGCGGGTGCTGGTGGCGCAGTTTGGCGGCACGCTGTTCACGCTGGCCAAGGACGTGAAAGTGCAGGTGGAATTCAACCCCGCCCGCGTGCAGCAATACCGCCTGCTGGGCTACGAAAACCGCCTGCTGGCCGCCCAGGACTTCAACGACGACCGCAAAGACGCCGGCGAGCTGGGCGCCGGCCAGCAGGTGACGGCCCTCTACGAAATAGTGCCCACCGGCGCCCCGGCCGCCGCTACCTCCTCCACCGACCCCCTGAAATATCAGACCACGGCCCCCGCCCGCTTCGCCCCCGAAAGCACCGAGCTGCTGACCGTGAAGCTGCGCTACCAGGAGCCGCAGGGCAGCGCCAGCCGCCTGCTCACGCTGCCCGTGCGTGGCTCACGCTTCGACGAGCCGATAGCCCAGGCTTCCGAGAATCTGCGGTTTGCGGCGGCGGTGGCGCAGTTTGGGCTGCTGCTGCGCCACTCACAGCACCGCGGCACGGCCAACTGGGAAAGCACCGCCGCCCTGGCCCGCTCCGCCCCCGACCCCGACGGCACCCGGGCCGAGTTCCGGGAGCTGGTGCAGCAGGCCGCCGCCCTGAGCAGCGAAGTAGCGGCGGAACGATAAGTGGCTGATTTGTAAAGCGAAGTTTCACTTCGCGAGACGTTGCAATTCTGCGGCTAGCTTGTTCTACCATGCCGGGCGTTCCGCGAAGTGGAACTTCGCGTTACAGGTGCTGGCTCGCCTCAGTGGCTGTGGCAGGGGCGCACTTTTCCGGCCGAAAAATTTGGAAGTCCGGGCTGTGGGTGCCACCTTGCCACCGTCAAGCACCTCATTCTCATGCTGCAGCCCACGGCCCGCTTCTATTTTAGCTACTGCTTCTACTACGCCACCGCGTAGTCGGGTAGCCGCCGTGTAGCTTTTTCACTTGAAAATCTTCAGCGCCTCCCGACCCCGGGAGGCGCTTTGTTTACGCCTGCATCTGCCCATGACCACCCTGCGCTACTTTTTCACCTACGCCTATTTCTTCTACTGGAAGAAACCGGCCCCGTGTTGCCTGAGCTGAAACCCAGCTTACCACCAACCGCAGGGCCCCGCATACGGAGGCCCTTTTTTATTGCCCTTACTCAGCTACTCGCTTATGCACGTTTCCATTCAGGGTTTTCAGGGAAGTTTCCACGAAGTAGCCGCCCGCCGGTATTTCGGGCCGGAGCCTGCGCTGCGGGCCTGCGCTACGTTTGCCGAAGTGGTGGCGCACGTGGTGCAGGGCACCGCCGAGGCCGGGCTCATGGCTATGGAAAACTCGCTGGCCGGCAGCATCCTGCCCAACTATCTGCTGCTGGAGCGCCACGCCGTGCAGGTCACCGGCGAAGTGTACCTGCCCATCCATCAGCACCTGCTGGCGCGGCCTGGCACCACGCTGGCCGACGTGCGCACCGTGCACTCGCACCCCATGGCCCTGCGCCAGTGCGGCACCTTCCTCGACAGCCACCCCGACTGGAAGCTGGTGGAAACCGACGACACCGGCCGCAGCGCCCAATGGCTGGCCGAAACCAGCACGCCGGGCGCGGCCGTGGTGGCCGGCGCCCAGGCCGCCGAGCTGTTCGGGCTGCAGATCCTGGCCCCCGCCATCCACGACGACCCGCACAACTACACCCGATTTTTGGTACTGGAGCGCGCCGACACCGCCCTCACCGATCCGCACGCCGATAAGGCTTCGCTGTACTTCTGCGTGCCTCACGAGTCCGGCAGTTTGGCCAACGTACTGGTGCGGGTGGCGGCGCACGGCCTCAACCTGAGCAAGCTGCAGTCGTGCCCCCGCCCCGGCCAGCCTTGGCACTATGGCTTTCACGCCGATATCGAGTTCAGGGAAATGGCCCAGCTGGTGGCCCTGCTCGCCGACTTAGCGCTGGTGACCGAGGAGCTGCGGGTGCTGGGCGCCTACCGCCGCGGCAGCTGGGAAGAGGAGGATGCCGTTCCCCCCCTTTCCAAGGAGGGGATGTTTCAGTCAAAGGCTGAAACTGGGGTGGTTGGATCGTTGCACGACACCCGCACGAGCTTGATCACCTGACGTAACTAGCGGCCTGGCCGCGAGTCGTTCAACGAATCAACCACCCCGGTTGCGCCAACGCGCAACGTCCCCTCCTTTCCAAGGAGGGGAACTGACCGCCAACCCTCGCAATGACAGAAAACACCTTGCACATCCCCGTAGCCAGCCGCCTAGCGCACACCGGCGAATACTACTTCTCCCGCAAGCTGCGCGAGCTGGCGGCCCTCAACGCGGCCGGCGCCAACATCATCAACCTCGGCATCGGTAGCCCCGACCTGCCGCCGCACCCCAGCGTGCTGGCCGCGCTGGCTACCTCAGCTGCCCAGCCCACCGCCCACGGCTATCAGGGCTACCAGGGCACGCCCGCGTTGCGCCAGGCCATGGCCGATTTCTACCAGCGCCACTACGGCGTGGCGCTGGAGGCCGCCACCGAGGTGCTGCCACTGCTGGGCTCGAAGGAAGGGCTGATGCACCTGGCCATGACGTTCCTGGAAGCCGGCGACGCGGTGCTCATCCCAAATCCCGGCTACCCCACCTACCGCGCCGTGGCCGAAATCTGCGGGGCCGAAATCCGGGAGTACAACCTCACCGAAGCCGCCGGCTGGCTGCCCGACCTCGACGCGCTGGCTGCCACCGACCTCTCGCGGGTGAAGCTGATGCTGGTCAACTACCCGCACATGCCCACCGGCACCGCCGCCGACCTGCCCTTCCTGACCCGCCTCGTGGCCTTTGCGCGCCAACACCGCATTCTGCTGGTGCACGACAATCCGTACGGCTTCATTCTCAACGAAACGCCGCCCCTGAGTTTGCTGGCGGTACCGGGCGCTCTGGAGGTGGCCGTGGAGCTGAACTCGCTCAGCAAAAGCCACAATATGGCTGGCTGGCGCGTGGGCCTGCTCGCCGGCCGCGCCGACGTGCTGGCCGATGTGCTCCGCTTCAAGAGTAACATGGACTCGGGCATGTTTCTGCCGGTGCAGCAGGCGGCCGTAGCGGCGCTGGCGCTCGGTGACGACTGGTTTCAGGACCTCAACGCCACCTACCGGGCCCGCCGGGAGTTGGTGGTGGAGCTGCTGCAGGCCGTGGGCTGTGCGCCCGCGCCCGGGCAGGTAGGCTTGTTCATCTGGGCAGCCGTGCCTGCCGGCGTGGCCGATGGCTACGCCCTGAGCGACGCCGTGCTGGCCGGCGCCCGGGTGTTTCTGACGCCGGGCGGCATCTTCGGCAGCAACGGCGGCGGCTACATCCGGGTCAGCCTCTGCCAGCCGGAAAGCGTGCTGCGCGACGCGCTGGCGCGGGTGCGGGAGTGGCAAAACACCCTACACGGCCGTCATGCAGAGGCGCAGCCGAAGCATCTCGCCAGAAGCTAACTGTCATGCTGAGCTTACCGAAGCATCTCTACCACTTCGTTGGGTTAGCATTGCAACCAAGCGGTAGAGATGCTTCAGTAAGCTCAGTATGACGTTCTCACATCAACCAACCTGCCAATCAACACCATGACTATCACCATCATCGGCCTGGGGCTTATCGGCGGCTCGCTGGCGCTCAGCCTGCGCCAGCATGGGCTGGCCCGGCATATCATTGGGGTGGAAAGCAGCCCTGCTCACGCCCGCCGGGCCCTGGAGCTGGGGCTGGTAGCCGAAATCGAAACCGACTTGGCCGCCGCCGTGCGCCGCGCCGACCTGGTAGTGGTGGCCGTGCCCATGGATGCCCTCGTGACGGTGCTGCCGCTGGTGCTCGATGTGACGGAGCCGCACCAGGTGGTCATCGACGTGGGCTCGACCAAGCAGGCACTGCTGGCGGCCGTGGCCGACCACCCGCGCCGGGGCCGCTTCGTGGCGGCGCACCCGATGGCGGGCACTGAGCACTCGGGGCCGGAAGCAGCCATTTCGGGGCTGTTTGAGGGCAAAACGGTGGTGCTCTGCGACACGGCGCACAGCGACCCGGACGCCGTGCGGGTGGTGGAGCAGCTGTTTCAGGCGCTGCCCATGCGGCTGCTTTACCTGGGTGGCGCCGAGCATGACCTGCACACGGCCTACGTATCGCACATTTCGCACATCACCTCGTTTGCGCTGGCCCTCACGGTGCTGGAAAAGGAGAAGGAAGAGCAGCGCATCTTCGACCTGGCCAGCGGCGGCTTCGAGTCGACGGTGCGGCTGGCCAAGAGCGCGCCGGCCACCTGGGTGCCCATCTTCCGCCAAAACCGCCTCAACGTGCTCGACGTGCTGGATGAGCACCTGCATCAGCTCCAGTACCTGCGCGAGCTGCTGGCCCAAGAAGACTACAACGGCTTGACCGACAGCATCCAGCAAGCCAACCGCATCCGCAAGATTCTGCCGTGAGCTGGCGTGTTGGAGTGGCGGAGTTGTGGGTTAGAACGTCATGCTGAGCTTGTCGAAGCATCTCTACTGCTTCGTTGCAGCCGCCGGAAATCAGCCAGGCATAGAGATGCTTTGGCTACGCTTCTGCAACCTGGTTTTATGCGCCACATGCTCAGCATAACAATCCACCTCATCACTCCACCACCTCCCCACTCCACCAAACCACCACTTCACCAATCCACTAAACCCCATGAAATCAATCCTGTTCAACCGCCAGCCCGACGATAAGCCGTACCTCATTTCCGGGCCGTGCTCGGCCGAAACCGAGGCCCAGGTGCTCGAAACCTGCCAGCGCCTGGCTGCTACCGGCAAGGTGCAGGCGTTGCGCGCCGGCATCTGGAAGCCTCGCACCAAGCCCGGCGGTTTCGAGGGCGTGGGCACCAAGGGGCTGCCCTGGCTGAAGAAAGCCAGTGAGCTGACCGGCCTGCCCGTGGCCGTGGAAGTGGCCACCGCCAAGCACGTGGAGGATTGCCTGGCCTTCGGGGTGGACATTCTGTGGGTGGGCGCGCGCACCACCGGCAACCCGTTTTCGGTGCAGGAAATTGCCAATGTGCTGCGCGGCGTGCAGGTGCCGGTGCTGGTCAAGAACCCCATTCACCCGGAGCTGGAGCTGTGGGTGGGGGCCGTGGAGCGCCTGCAAAAGGCGGGTCTGGAGCAGGTAGGCCTGATTCACCGGGGCTTCAGCAGCTACGGCAACACCGACTTCCGCAACGCGCCCATGTGGCACCTGCCCATCGAAATGAAGCGCCGCCACCCCGAAATGCCGCTGCTCTGCGACCCCAGCCACATCTGCGGCCGCCGCGACACGCTGTTCGGCGTGGCCCAGCAGGCCCTCAACCTGGGCTTCGAGGGCAACATGATTGAAAGCCACATCGACCCCGACAACGCCTGGAGCGACGCCAAGCAGCAAATCACGCCCGAGGTACTGCGCGACCTGATTGAGGCGCTGGTGTGGCGCCACGAAACCACCGACCAGCGCGAGTTCCTGACGGCCCTGGCCAGCCTGCGCGAGCAAATCAACCAGCTCGACGCCGAGATTATGCAGCTGCTGGGCCGCCGCATGGCCGTGGCCGAAAAGATTGGCCTTTACAAAAAGGAAAACGACATCACCATTCTGCAGACCAGCCGCTGGAACGAGGTGCTGGAGCGCGCCCAGCGCCAGGGCGCCACGTTGGGCCTCACCCACGAGTTTGTGGAGCAGTACTTGGCCGCCGTGCATTTGGAGTCCATTGCCCGCCAGAACCGCGTGATGGAAGGCTGATAACTGCTGTACCCGTAAACGAAGAGGCCCACACCACAAATACACCTTTGTGGCGTGGGCCGCTTTGTGTTATTTCTTCTTGGTTGCCGTCTGTTTTTTGGCTTTGCCAGCCTGGGCAATCTTCTTTTCCAGGTTTTCGGCCAGGTATGTGGCGTCGCTTTTGGCGGTGGGGTCGTCGAAGTAGCGGGCGGCGGCGCGGGCTTCCTGCAGGGCCAGCGGCAGCTTTTGCAGCACGGTGTAGCTGTAGGCCAGCTGGAAGTGCGCCGGCGCGTAGCTAGGCCGCAACGCAATGGCGCGGGTGTAGGCGGGCACGCTTTCGGCAAACTGGCGCAAGCTCTGGCGGGCGTAGCCCAGCGCGAAGTAGGAGCTGAAGTCGCCGAGGCCGTGCTGGTGGGTGGTGGTGTAGTAGCGCACCATCAGGGCGTAGAGCTGGGCCGGCGACTTGTCGGCCTCGGCGCAGTTGCATTGCTCGGTCTGGTAGTAATAGTCGGCGAGGGCGCGGTGGAGGCGGTAGTTGGTGGGGTGCTGCCGGATGAGGTTTTTCAGCACCGTTTCAACCACAAACGGGTACGGAACGGCTGCGCGCGTGAAATGCTCGCGCAACGAATCCAGGCGTTCCAGCGGCTTCACATCCACGAAGCCAAAGCCTTCCAACTCGCGGCTGCGCAGGTGGTAGTTGAGGGCCAGCTCGGTTTGCATGAGGGCCACGGCCGGGCGGCGGTGTTTGGGGTCGAAGCCATTGAGCAGCTTCCAGGCCGACTCATACTGGCGGTTCTGCATCAGCTGCGTGGCCTGCCGCAGCACTTCCGCCTCGGTGGGCGCAGCCGCCAGGGGCGCGGGCAGTTGTGCCGGTGCCTGGCCAGGCAGCAGCAGTGCCCATAGCAGCAACGAAAGCAAACGGTAGAGGTGCGGCATAGAGACTACACTATACGGGAAGAGAGGGCGGGTAAGTTTGATGACCAGCTGGGGCGGGGCCGGCCGCCGGCCGAAAAGCCCACGTCTCCGCTGCCGACCGGCGTCCGGCCGCTCCGAGCAAAAGTCGGAACAATGATAGGCCAAAACCCCGTATCCGGGGCGCAGTACACGAAAGACGCCCGCCCCGGCCGGGCTGTAAAAGTCGGGATTTGCTGCCGATTCTCGGGCGGAACGGGCCGGGTAGGTTGGCCGTTTGTTGGGTTCCGCCGTACTTGCCTTCTATGCTCTTCTACACCGTCATGAAGCCCCTCGTGCAGGTGGCCCTGCGCGTATTCTTTCGCCGCCTCGAAATTCGCCACCGCGACCGGCTCCAGACCTCGGGGCCGCTGCTGATGGTGAGCAACCACCCCAACACGCTTATGGACCCGCTGGTGGTGGCCGCCAACCGCCGTCAGGCCATTGCGTTTCTGGCTAAGAGCACCTTTTTCAAGAATCCGGTGTCGCGGGCGCTGCTCACGTCCGGTAACTCCATCCCGATTTACCGCCGCCAGGACCTGGAAAGCGGCGCCGAAGCCACCACGCCCGAGCAGCTGGAAGCCCAGAACGAGGCCACTTTCGGCAAGTGCTACGATTACCTGGGGCGCGGCGGCACGGTCATGATTTTTCCGGAAGGCACCAGCGTGAGCGAGCGGCGCCTGCGGCCCCTCAAAACCGGCGCGGCCCGCATTGCGCTGGGCGCAGAGGCACGGCACAACTTCACGCTGGGGCTGCAGGTGCTGCCAGTGGGCATCAACTACTTCGACCCCCAGCGTTTCCGATCTGACGTGCTGGTGAACGTGGCCCCGCCCATCCGGGTGGCCGACTACGCCGACGCCTACCGCCAGGACCCCACTGCCGCCGCCGACCAGCTCACCGAAGACATCCGGCGGCAGCTGGAGCAGCACCTCGTTATCACCCGCGACGCGGCCGAGGACGAGCTGGTGCAGCAGCTGGAGCGCACCTTCACCGGCCACCTCATCGACGACGACCCGCGCACGCTCTACGACAACTTCCAGCTCAGCCGCACCCTGCTGCAGGCCGTGGCCTACTTCGAGAAGCACGACCCCGACCACCTGGGCGAGGTGCGCGAAAAGCTGACCGCCTACCTCGCTGACCTCAAGCGCCTCGGCCTCTCCGACGAAGCCCTGGAGCGCACCGGCCGCCCCGACACCCGCACCTCGCGGGCCGTAGTGGCGGGCCTGAAGCTGGTGCTGGGCCTGCCCGTGTATTTGTACGGGGTTGTCAACAACTACCTGCCCTACAAGCTGCCTTCCATGGTGGCCAAGCGCGCCACTAAGGAGGTGGAGTTTGTGGCGCCCATCATGCTGGTGGTGGGCATGATTACGTTCAGTGTCGGCTATGCCGCCCAGATTGCGCTGGTACACCACTTCACTCAGGACTGGCGCTGGACGCTGCTCTACGGCCTGAGCCTGGCGCCCGCCGGTTTCTACGCCCTGTACTACGCCAACAAGTTGGCCGGCCGGCTGCGGCGGCTGCGGGCGTTGCGGCTGTTCCGGCAGCAGCGGCCCCAACTGGAGAGCCTGCTGCGCCAGCGCGCCACCATCCTGCGCCTGCTCAACGAAGCCCGCGAAGCGTATCTGGCCGGGGTGCGAGGCTAACCGCCCACTCCGGCATTACCAGCTCACTTTCGAGCCGAAGCCCAGCGTGAGGATGTTGCGCAGCGTGGGCGAATTCCGGTTGGTGACGCGGCTGAGAAAGTACAGGTCGTTGGTGCCCAACTCGGCGTAGGCCGTCAGGCCGGGCGGATGGGGGTGCTGCGTGGAAGGGCGCCCGGCGTAGCTGAGGCGCGGAGCCACGTAGAGGCCGGTGCGCACCCGCGTCGAAAACCAGTAGTAGCCGTCGGGGTATTTGCGGGGGTCCTTGCTGTTGAGCAGCGTGGCGCCGTGGGTGTAGTTGATGAAGCCGCCCAGCCCGCCGCCCATCTGCCAGTGCGGCCCCAGAGTTTCGCGCAGCGGCACGTAGGTGGTTTTGAAAGTGAAGATGGTGAGCGGCGAGCCACTGTAGCGCTTGGGAACGCGCCCCACCAGCACCTCCGGCTCCAGGCGCTGGTGCGCCAGCCGCACGCCGCCGCCCACCGCCACCATGCCCGCCCCACCCCCGATCTGCACGCTCACAAACACCGGCACACCCCGGTGCCGGCCGAAGTCGGGGCCAGTCTGGGCGCGGGCCGCGCCGCTCAGCACACTCATCAGACCCAAGCAAACGAGTGGCCGCATACAGCAGGAACCGCGTCAGAAAGAAGGAAAGCCACCGGAACGGCAGCGCTAAAACTCAGCCTTGAGGCCCAACCCCAGCGTGAGGATATCCATTGGACTCAGGGAGCGGAAGTTGCCGTTGGAGAAGTAGCTGACCACGTACAGGTCGTTGGTGCCCAGCTCGTAGTACGCCGACACCCGGTGCGAGCGGCCAGAAGGCAACGTAGGGCGTTTGTAGGTGAGCCGTCCACCCAGCACTACACCCACACGGGTGTTTCTGGAAAACCAGTAGTACCCTTTGGTGTACTGGTCTTCCTCTCCATCATTGACAATGCCGTGCGTGTAGCTGACGTAGGGCCCAAACGTGAGCGGACGCAACTCCAGCTTCTCGCCCAGCGGCACGGTGTAAGGCGTGTACAGCAGCTTGAGCGTGGCAATGGACAGGGTCGAGCCGGCGTGCTTTTTGGGCACGTAGCCCACCAGCACATCGGCTTCCGTCCGGTCGCGCAGGAAGCTGTAGCCCACGCCGCCGGCCACCATGCCCATGCCGCCGGCCGTCTGCAGAATCAGGTGGCGGGGCCGGAACCAGGGGTGCGGCGCCACGGCGTCGGGATTGGGCGTGTCAGGTGAGGTCTGGGCCAGGGCGGGGCCTGCCAGCAGCGTGGCACTCAGCAGCGGAAGAAGCAGGTGGCGCATCAGAAGCTTACTTTTTTCAGCCGGAACTGCGGCTCGTCGTTGGCGTCGTTCCAGAGCGTCACAATCAGGTACTCGTTGCGCTCGAAGGAGGCCGAGTTGATGTAGGTCACGCCGTCCTCGAAGGGCTGGCCGATGCTGGAGCTGTGGCGGTGGCCGTTCAGCTCAAACGCCAGCTTGGGGGCTTCGGCCAGGGTGCGGGTATAGGCGGGCGTCAGGCTCTGGTCGAAGTCGCTGTCCTGGGGCGGCACGTGCGACATCACCACCTGCCGGCGGGCGCCCTGCAGGTTTTGCACCTGGGCTTGCAGCCACGGCACGTCCGGAATCCGGCCATTGAAGTTGTACTCGCGGCTGTTGGTGTCCACGAAGACAAACTTGGTGTCGCCGTACACAAACGAGTAGTTCAGCGGGCCATAGATCTGCTGGTAGGAGGCGCGGCCGTTGCCCACCTGGTCGTGGTTGCCGATAACGGTGAGGTAGGGAATGGTGAGGCGGTTGAGGCGCTCGGCCACCCAGCGCATCTCGCGGGCCAGTCCGAAGTCGGAAATGTCGCCGGCCACCACCATCAGCGACACGCCCGGCTGTTGGTTGACGCTGGCCACCAGTGCCTCCACCTCGTTGTAGAAACGCTGCGAGTCGCCGGTGAACACAAAGCGCAGGGTGTCGCCGGGCGGCAGTGGCTTTGCGGCCAGCTTGTCGAGGTTTTTCTGGGTGAGGTTGGTCAGGGATTCAGGCCCGCGAAAATCGTTGGGGCTGAATTCCAGCAGCTCGCAGCCGCTGAACAGCACGGAGGCCGCCGCCGCAAGGCACAGGCGCCGCCAGGAAGAGAAGGTAGAAGAAGGGGCCATAAAAAAGCGTCCACACAGACAAAACAGCACAGCGGCGCGCCAGTGGCGCCGAAGTGCATATACTGTATGGGCAGCCCGGTGGTTTTCAATATTCCCACCTGAAACCCCGGAAAGGGCCTGTTGTCGCCGGCGCGTTTCCGGCCGGGGGCGTTTGGCGGGGCTGCGCGGGCCTAAAACGTGGCCTGCGGCCGAACCAAAGAAATCTTCGGTTTCCGACCCCTGCCCCGTCAGATCCGGCCGCTATTCGTCGAGATACTGGTGCACGAACTTGATAGCCATGCTGCCTTCGCCCACCGCCGAGGCCACCCGGGCCATGGCCCCGGCCCGGCTGTCGCCGGCCGCGAAAACGCCCGGCACGCAGGTTTCCAGCAGGTAAGGCTCACGCGGGTGCTTCCAGGCGGTGGCGTAGCGCGGGTCCGTCACCAGGTCGCGGCCGGTCAGCAGGAAGCCTTTGCCGTCGCAGAGCACCGTCTGGCACACCCACTCGGTGCTGGGCTTGGCCCCGATAAACACGAACAGCGCCCGGGCCGGCACCTGCCGCAGCTCGCCGCGGCTTTTCAGCACCACGGCTTCCAGATGATCCTGTCCGCATACTTCGGCCACCTCCGTGAAGGGCAGAATCTCGATGTTGGGCGTATGGGCAATCTGCTCAATCAGATACGCCGACATCGACGCCGCCAGGCTCTCGCCCCGGATGACGATGCCCACTCGCCGGGCATACGTGGCCAAATACATGGCCGCCTGCCCCGCCGAGTTGCCGCCGCCCACGATGTACACGTCCTGCTCGTCGCAGGAGCGGGCCTCGGTGCGGGCGGCGCCGTAGTACACGCCGGCCCCGCTCAGGCGGTGCATGCCGGGCACCTCCAGGGTGCGGTAGCTGACGCCGGTGGTAAGCACCACGGCGCGGGTGCGCACGGTGCTGCCGTCGCTGAGGGTGAGGACTTTGTAGCCGTCCTGCACGCACAGCTCGGTCACCTCACGCGGTGCCAGCAACTCGGCCCCGAGGCGCACGGCCTGGGCCCAGGCCCGGTGCGCCAGCTCGGCCCCACTCAGCCCCGTTGGGAAGCCCAGGTAGTTTTCAATGCGGGATGAGGTTCCGGCTTGTCCGCCAGGGGTTTGGCGTTCGATGATGAGCGTTTTCAGGCCCTCGGAAGCGCCGTACACCGCCGCCGCCAGCCCCGACGGCCCGGCCCCGATGACCACCACATCGTACAGTTCCTGGGTGGCCTGGGTGGTGAGGCCGATGTGGGTGGCTACCTCGGTGGCGGTGGGCCGGGCCAGAGCGGTGCCGTCTTCCAGCACTACCACGGGCAGGTCGGCGGCGGCTAGGCCTTTGGCTGAAAGCAGGGCCTGGGCGTCGGGGTTGGTTTCGAAATCCAGCCACTGATACGCCACCATGTAGCCGGCCAGAAAGTCTTTGAGGTCGTGCGAGAGCGGCGACCATTGGAACCCCACTAGGCGCACGCCCTTGAAGCGCGGCCGGTGCGTGGCCTGCCAGGCTCCCAGCAAATCGTGCAGGGTGGGGTAGAGCAGCTGCTGGGGTGGGTCCCAGGGCTTCATCAGGTAGTGGTCGAGGCGGGCGTTGTTGATGGCCCGGATGGCGGCTTCGGTGTCGGCGTAGGCTGTGAGCAGCACCCGCTTGGCGTCCGGAAACAGGGTGCGGGCTTCGGCCAGCAGCTCCACGCCTTCCAAGCCGGGCATGCGCTGGTCGGCCAGAATCAGGGCCACTTCCTCTTCGCGGGCCAGCAGCTCGCGCAGGGTTTCCAGGGCCTCCTCACCCGAAGCTGCCCGCAGAATCCGGTAGTCCTGCCGGAACTCGGCCCGCAAATCCCGGTCGATGGCATTGAGCACCTGCGCATCATCGTCCACGGTCAGAATAATCGGTTTCTTGTCCATGTGGTGTGTAGCTGAGTAGTGGAGAAACGGAGTAGTGGCCGGCAGCGCAAACTTTGTAGTTCGCGGCCCCGCGTCGGTAGAATGGTTGGGGCAGTGCCGGCAAAGTTCGCGCTACCGGCCTGCTGCGCAACAGGGGAAAAAAACGAGTAGCGGTGCTGAATAACTTACTCAGTTACTCCCCTACTCAGCTACTCTGCGCCGGCAGCCATACGCAGAACTCGGTATGGCCGGGCTCGGAGCTTACTTCCAGCTTGCCGCCGTGGGTTTCTACGGTACGCAGCGCAATATCGAGGCCCAGGCCGGAGCCTTCGCCGGCCGGCTTGGTGGTGAAGAACGGCTCCAGCACCCGCGGCAGAATCTCGGGCGGAATGCCGGGCCCGTTGTCGATGATGAACACCCGCACGAAGTCACCTTCCAGCAGCGTACGGAGCGTGATTTCGCCGCCCGGTGGCAAAGCGGAAATGGCGTTGTCGAGCAGGTTGGTCCAGACCTGGTTGAGGCTGCTGACCTGCCCGCGCACCAGCGGCAGGCCAGGGGCGTAGTCGCGCCGGAGCTGGATGTTCTTTTCGCGCAGCGCGAAGCCCAGCATATTCACGGTGCTGTCGAGGCCGGCGTGTACGTCCAGGGGCGCGAAGTCGGCGGCGCGGTCCATGTGGGAGTAGGTTTTCACGTTGTGCACCAGTGTGCTGATGCGGCCGCCGGCTTCCTGCACGTCGTGCACGAGGCGCAGGGAGGCCAGCTTGGCTTCCAGCCAGGCCAGCGCGGCCGGGCGGGCGGTGGGCGGCAGGCCGGCCACCGCTTCGGTCAGCTGCGTTGCGGTGAGGCCCGCGTTCAGCAGGCCTTCCACCAGCGCATATGGGTCGGGCACCTGCTGCTCGTCCAGCCAGCTCAGCAGTTCGTCTTCGCGGTCGGCGCGGGCCAGGCCGGAGAGAGGTGGGCCGTCGGCAGTTGGGGCCAAGGCGAGGGCGGTGAGGCGGTCGAGGGCGGCGGGGTCGGGGCAGTGCTGCAGCAGGTCGCGCATCAGCGTGGGCGAGGCGCGCAGGTGCTGGTTGAGGGCTTCGGCAGCCCGCACGATGGCGGCGGCGGGGTTGTTGAGCTCGTGCGCCAAACCCGCCGAGAGCTTGCCCAGGGCCCGTAGCTTGTCGTCGCGCTCCTGGCCGCGGGCTTCCAGGCGGGCCCGGTCGCTCATCAGAGCCACCAGCCGCTGCACCAGCTCGGGGCTTACCTGCTCCAGTTCCGGAAACAGGTCGCGGTGCAGGGTGTAAACCACCAACGGCCCCACGGCCACGCCCCGCGCCTTGATGGTCTGCATGCGCGAGTAGGGCAGCACCCCGCTGATTTGGCCAGTATCGAGGCGGAAGGCGGGCTCGGGCTGGCCGTTGCGCACCACGTAGAACTGCAGGCTGCCCTGGAGTAGCACCAGCATCAGCTCGGCGGGCATGCCGGGCTCCACCACGGTTTCGTTGGGGGCAAACTCGCGCCGCTCGCCGTGGGTGAGCAGCCAGTCGAGCACAGCAGCGGGCAGGCCCTCCAGCGTCGGCACTACGGAGAAATCGGCAGGGGTCAGGTCGGCAGCCATGGCAGTACAGGGGGAAAAGCGAAGCAGGCAGGCAAGTTCCCGACTATTCTTCAACAAAGAAAGCGCCCCCCAGACGGGAGGCGCTTTCCGGCAGACGCGCTAACGCGCGGATTACTTTACGGGAAGCCGAACGTCGTTACTTCACCACTTTCAGCTGCTGGGTGCCGGCGCTGGTGCGCAGGCGCAGCGTGTACACGCCGGCCGGCAGGCTGCCGGTGGCCAGCGTGTGCTGCTGGGCGCCAGCGCGCAGCAGCACGGCTTCTTCGCGCACGGTGCGGCCCAGGGCGTCGAGCAGCTGCAGCGTGGCGGCACCGGCTTTGGTGGGGGCCAGCTGCACCGTCAGCTCCTGCGAGAAAGGCACCGGATAGGCGCTCAGCAAGCCCAGGTTGGCCTGGCGGCTGGCATTGCCCAGCACCTGCAGGGCGCGCAGGCGCACATTGGTCAGGTACAGGTTGTTGCCGTAGTCGTTGAGGTTGGCGAAGCGCACCAGCACGTTGGCCGGACGCGTGCCGCCGGCCGTCAGCAGGCCGGGCAGGTCCACGGTTTCCTGGCGCCAGTCGGCAGGGCGGGAAGGCTCCCACTCGTTGGTGTCGAAGCCGGGCACTGTGGCCAGGGCCGTGCCGCGCTTCAGGTAGCCCGTGGGCTGGAATGTGGCGCCGCAGTCGGTGCTCATATCCACCCGGATACCATCAAAGTAGGCCGCGCTGTAGGCCGCATACGCCACCCAGAACGTCAGGCGGACGGTGTTGGCGGTGGCGGGCACCGTGCTCAGGTTCAGCGGGGGCGTAATCAGATAGTCTTCGGCGCCGCGGGCCGCGTTGGCGTAGTCGTTGGCCATGGGCACGGGCCGCGCCACCGAGTCGGGGCCCGGGAGGATAGAGCCGCTCAGCTGCCAGCGGAAACTGGACGTGGCGCTGGGGTTGACCACCTGCCAGCCGGCGGGCGGGAAGGTGCTGGTGCGGAAGTTCTGCACCACGGGCAGCGGGTCGCCAGTAGTCACGGTGATGAGGGCCGGCCGGGTGGCCGTGGTGGGGCCGTAGCTGTTGCTGGCCAGCAGCGTAACGCTGTAGGTGCCGGGCGTGGCAAACTGCAGCTGCGGATTCTGCGAGCTGGCGCTGGTGCCGCCCACAAACGTGACGCCCGCGCTGGGCGAAACCGACCACGTCCAGCTGGTTGGGAACGACTGGCTCTGGTCGGTGAGCGTGATGGGCACGCCGGGGCAGACCAGCGTGCGGCTGGCTTCAAACGCAATGAGGGGCGGGCCGGGGCAGTTGAAGATGCGCGCCGGCTGGTTGAGGGCGCGGGTGCGGCGGCTGCGCAGCCCATCGGAGGCCCGGATGGCGCGCACCGCGTACCACTGCTCGGCGCCGTAGCCCAGGCCCGGCAGAATCACGGAAGTGCGCGTCACGGTCGTCACCGAATCCATGTACTCGGCGCCCAGCTTATATACAATGTAGGCCGAGGCCGTAGCCAGTGTATCCCACTGCAGCTTCACCTCGTTCTGGCACACGTAGCCCAGGCGTAGGTTGCCGGGCACCGCCGATACGGTGAGCGGCGCCACCGACTGGCTGCTGGCCGTGCCGCGCGTTACGCGCACTTTCACGCGGCCCGAGGCCACGCCGGCCGGCACCGTCCAGTCGAAGTGGCGGGCGGTGGCGGCGACGGTGGCGGAAATCGGGAGCCAGGTGGTGCCGTTGTCGGTGCTGTAGTCCAGCGCAAACGTGCCGGAGCCGGCCGGGGCATCCCAGCGGATTACTTCGTTTTCGCCGGGCACGAAGCCTTCCCCGCCCAGCGGGTAGGTCAGCTCCACGCCGTCTTCGAGGTAGCTATACACCAGGTAGTAGGTCTGGGGGCCCTGGGGCACGGCCGCGCCGCGCACGGTCACGGTGTAGGTGCCGGCGGCGGGCTCGGCCACGGTCACCTGCTCCACGTTGTTCAGCGAGTCGAGGCCGCGCACGGCGTTGGCATTGAGCTGGGCCGCGGTGGGCCGGTGGTCGAGCACCCAGGGCTGGTAGATGGTGCCGCCGGGCAGAGCCACCTGCATATTCAGGTCGTTGATGAGGTTTTCGGTGGAGTTGATGGCGCCCTCGTAATCGTGCCAGTACACCATCACGCGCAGCTCCTTCTTGCCGGCCGGCACCGCAATGGTGTGGGTGCGGGCCTGGCCCGTCGTCAGGGAGTCTTTCAGATAAGTGCGCTGCTCCAGCACGCGCACGGCCCGCAGCGCATTCACGCGGCCGTAGCCGAAGCGGAAGTCGGGACCGGGGTTGCCGAGGTCTTCGGCGGTGTTCATCAGGGCCGCTTTCAGCAGGGCGCCGGGCGCTTCCTGCTGGTTGTTAAGGCTGCGGTAGGCCTGCACCAGCTGGGCCGTGACGCCGGCCACGCCGGGCGCCGCCATGCTGGTGCCCGTAAATACAGCGTAGGTGTTGGGGTCGACGGTGGAAGTAACGCTGGTGCCCACGGCGCACACGTCGGGCTTGATGCGGCCGTCCTTGGCCGGCCCGCGGCTGCTGGAACTGGCCAGCGCGTCGGTGTACGTCACGTTGCCCACGGTAATCACGTTCTTGCCCATCTTGTGGCCGCCCGTGATGGTGCCCCAGCCCACACCGGCCCCGTAGCCGAAGTCAGAGGTGCCGGAGTTGCCCGACGAAAACACGTGTAGCAGGTAGGGCCGCTGGCGCGTCTGCTGGTCCACGGTGCGCGTGAAGCTGGTGTAGCCGGTGTTGTTGCCGTCGCCGTAGCTGGAGTTGGTCACGCGCATCTTGCGGGCGCCAGCGTAGGCCGCGGGGGTGTTGGTGAGGTTGCCGGGATAGGAGAAGTACTGGTTGAAAGCGCCCGTAGCGTTGCCGCGCACCCGTGGGTCGGCGTTGCCGGCCCCCATGATGATGCCGGCCACATGGTCGCCGTGGTTGCCGCCGCTAGCGCCGGCCGCGCTCTGGTCGAAGCGGCCCTGGTAGTCGATGTGCGGCCCGATGCGGCCGTCGTCGCCGTGGCCCACGGTCACGCCGCGCCCGTCGTAGTGGCGGCCGGCGCCGTAGTCGGTGCTGATGGCGTTGGCGCGGTGGTCGGTGCGGCCCCGGAAGTTCTCGGGCTCAGCGGGCGGCGTGGCGGGCTCCACGGCACTCACCCAGGGCAGCGCGGCCACCCGGGCAATGTCGGCCTCGCGGCACAGCACCCGCAGCTGCTGCCCAAACATCGGCTTGCCGGCCTCCTGAAATCCGCTTTGGCGCAACGCCTGGGCGGCTTGGTTGGGCGTGAGCGTGGCGTAGTACTGCACGTTCACTTCCACCAGCCCGCCGGACCGCCGCATGTGGGCCGGAATGGTGTTGCGGGCCAGGTCGCCGGCCAGTTTCCAGGTGGGCGCCACGGGCTGCACGCTGCGCAAGCCCACGCCGCTCAGGCGCTGGTGCGGCAGGTTGGCGGGCAGGGCGGCGGTCCAGGCGTTGCGGGGCAGGTAGTCGAGCAGGCGCACGCCGGCCGCGGCTAAACTGGCTTTCTGCGCCTCGGTGGGCAGCTGCTCAAACTGCAGCACCCGGAACACTTGGCCCTGCCAGGCATCGGTGGGGGCAGTGGTGGCGGGCTGCCGCAGCCAGTCGGCGAAGTTGGCGGCGGGCGTTACGGGGCCGCTGGCTAGGCGCAGCGTGTAGCGGCTGGCCGGTTGCGTAGCCTGGGCCTGCGCCAGCAGCGGCGCCAGGCTCAGGGCCGCGGCCAGCCCCAGAGAGGAGAGGTGTTTCATGCAGGAAATAGGGTAGAAGTGGAATCAGATGAAGAAAGGATGAAGTCAGCGGGAAGATACACAGCTGATTGTATGTCTGATATAGAGTGCCGCCTGTGCGGCCGATAAAATTATGGCCGGGTTCGGCTGGCAGGCACCGGATCCTCGGCCGGCGCCGCGGGGGGCACCACGCGGCGCCGGCCAAGGACCCGGGCGGGCGGCGGTTTGCGTGGCGGTTTGCGTGGGTGAGGTGGCCCGAATAGCCCGCAAGCCAACTTTCTGCGTTATCTTGTTCCGCCCGGGCAGGCTGCTGCCGGCCGGGGCCGTATTTCGTCTTTGTTGCTCTGGCCCCGTGAATCAGCCTTTAGCCGAAACCCTGACCCATCTGCGCGTTGGCAACCAGTCGTTTCTGATAACTTTCTACCAGGAAAACCGCGACCTGTTCGCGCGCTGGGCCCGGCGGCAGCACCAGCTGGAGCCGCCTGCGGCCCACGAGCTGCTGCGCACCGTGCTGGTAGAGTTCTACGACCAGGTAGCCGACGGCCGCCTCACCAAGCTCCCACCCGATTTGCGGGCCCACGTCTACGGCATGGCCGTGCAGGAGCTGCAAACCGCCCGCCCCGCTACCGAGGTGCTGCCCGCCGCCGAAGCCGGCCGGCGCCGCCGGCTGCTGGGGTTGTTCGGGCAGCTCAGCTCCGACTGCCAGCAGGTGCTCATGTTCTTCTACTTCCGGGGCTACAATTTTGAGAAAGTAGCCGGCAAGATGGGCTTCGCCAACGCCACCGTGGCCCGCCTGCAGAAAGCCAACTGCCTGCGCCGCCTCTACGAACTCAGCCTTAAGGATAGTGCTTAGGGAATGGTGCTTAGGGCTTAGGACGTTCAATACACCTAGGTACTCCGTTCCTAAGCACCAATCGAGCTCCTAAATGCCAAGCCCAACGCACTAAGCACCAAGCAAGACCTATTCCCCAAGCCCTACTCCCTAAGCCCTAAAAAATATATGCCTGACCTGCGCCCCTACCTCGATGAGCTGGAACGCTTTGCCGATGGGCAGATGTCGGATAGCGAGCAGGAAGCCTTTGAGCTGCGTCTGGAGCAGGACGAGCAGCTCAGCACGGCTTACGAGCGTTACGAGCGGTTTACGGCCGACCTGCGCTGGGTGGCCGGCCACGAAACCCTGCGCCACCGCCTCGCCGGCCTCGACAAGCGCCTCGACCAGCGCCAGCATGCGCTGCAGCGCGTGCAGCGCCGCCGCCGCCGCCAGCAGGTGCGCTGGGGCGTGGCCGGCGGCGTGCTGCTGCTGCTGCTGCTGCTGGGCGTAGGGCTGTGGCTGCTGCTGCGCCCGCACGCCATCAGCGCCGAGGAGGCCTGGACCCGCTACTACACGCCCGATCCGGGCCTGACGGAAGCCGCCGCCCAGCGCGTCGGTAACCCGTTTCTGCGCGAAGCCATGCAGCAGTACCGCGACGGCCACTACCCCGCCGCGTTGCACTCGCTGCGCCGCATCTCCGAAAACAGCCTCGGCCCCGACACCCTGCTCTACTACACCGGCGTCACGCTGCTGCGCCAGGATGAGGCTGCCGCCGCCCGCCCCTATCTGCTGCGGGCCAGCCGGCAGCCAGGCTCGGCGCTGGCCGCCAAGGCGCAGTATCAATTGGGGATGGCGCAGTGGCGCACCGGCCAGCTGCCGCAGGCCCGCACCACTCTGCAGGCCGTAGCCCAGAACCCTCGCAACCCCTACCGCCTCGACGCCAAAGCCGTGCTGCAAGCCAACGTGCTGAATAGCAAGTGAGTATTTGGTGTGGAGTAGATAGTATTGAGTAGACAATACAGAGTAGTAAGTGTCTCATAAGGAGCAGTATGAGAGTGTTCCAGTATTTTCTACTGCTCACTACCCCATTCTTACTACTCATTACTCCCTACTAAATACTTCCTGACGTGCGCATGACTCCTGCTCCTGTTGCGGCAACCGGGCCGGCGCTTATCAGCATCATCATTCCTACATACAAGGAAGCCGGCCACATCGGGCCGCTGCTGCGCCACCTACACGAAGCTGCCGGAACCGATGAAGCGCTGGAGCTGCTGGTGATAGACGGCCACAGCCCCGATGCCACGGCCGCCGAAGCCGCCGCCGCCGGGGCCCAGGTGCTGCTGTGCCCACGCAAGGGCCGGGCCGCCCAGCTGAACTTCGGGGCCGCAGCTGCTACGGGCAGCATCCTGTATTTCCTGCACGCCGATACCTACCCGCCGGCCGGCTTTACCGCGCACATCCGGGCGGCGGTGGCGGGGGGCGCGGGCTGCGGCGGCTACCGCCTGCGCTTCGACCATCCCAGCTGGTTTCTGGCCCTGAATGCCTGGTTCACCCGCTTTCCGCAAGAGGTTTTCCGCTTCGGCGACCAGAGCCTGTTTGTGCGGCGCGACGTATTCGGGCAGGCTGGGGGCTACCGCGAGGATATGGTGGTGTTTGAGGATCAGGAAATTACGCGCCGCCTGCGCCAAGTGGCGCCGCTACGGGTGCTGCCGCACTACATCGTCACCTCAGCCCGCAAATACCGCGAAAACGGCGTGTGGCGGCTGCAGGGCATCTACTACCTCATCACGGCCATGTACCGCCTCGGCATGTCGCAGCAGCGCATGGTGCAGGTGTACCGAAAGTTGATCCGGCAGGATAAGGTGTGAGATTGGGTGATGAAGTGATGTGGGTTATGACGTGCTACTTTTCACCCCATCACCTCATCACCTCATTACTTGGTACGACGCCGCAGCGGGTTTTCAATCAGCTCATTGCCAGCGAAGTTCTGGCCGCCGGTGGCCTGGTACTGGCGGTAGCGCTCGGCTTCAATCTTGCGCCGGTCTACGAAGTAGAGGCCGCCGCGGAAGCCGCGCCGCCGCACCCAGTTGTTGATGAGGAAGGCGTGGGTTTTTTCGAGGCGGTTGGCGCCGCGGGTGGGCACGCCGTAGTCGCCCTGGAAGTAGAGGCCCGGCACTACGGGCTCCCGCACGATGCTGTGGGTGTCGCCGTGGCGCAGGCGCTCGGTGTCGGCCACCCAGTTGCCGTTGATGATGTTCACGGCCGGGTAAGGCGAGGGGTTGCCCCACATGACGCGGCGTTGGGCCCCATTCACGTTGGCAAACCACGGCAGGTGTGACATCACGAAAGCCGAGAAATAGGCGTATTCCACGGGGTCGTAGTTTCGCTCCCGGAATACCAGCGTCACTTCGCGGTGCTCCGTGCGGATCAGGCGGCGCAGCTCCCGGCGGAAGCGTGGGTCGGCGAGGTACTGCAGGGCTTCGGCGAAGTGGTTGAACAGCAGCGTGAGGCCGTTGTAGTGCACGGCGCCGTGCAGGTAGTTGATGGCGTGGGGCATGCGACGGCGCGTGCCGTGCGGAATCTCCGGCGTCGGCACCGATTTGCTGACCATCGTGGCCAGAAACTTGCCCACCTTGCCGGCGATGATGTCGTCGGGCTCCGGGGTGTAGTCGGGCTGGGCCCAGTTGGTGGCGGGCTCCGTCCGGAACACCACGTTGCGGGGCCACACGGCGCCCTGGCCGGCGGGCATCTGGCCTGTCACCCAGGGGTGCTCGGGGCCGAGCAGGCCGGCGGGCATCTTGTGCAGCGTGAGCAGGCGCATCACGTGCAGCGCCCCGCCGGTGTTGTGCAGCACGTTGCCGCGCACGATGTTCTGCACCAGAAACGCCCGTTCCTTCACCCAGGCCCGCTTGCGACGCGGGGCCGGCAGGGCCGCAGGATGGGGCAAATGGGGCCGCGGCAACACGTCGGCAGAGGCGTAGGAAGCAGGCATAACCAGGAAGTAAGGAGTAGAAAGTATAACCGCGGCCCCTGCTACACGAATCATGCCTCCGTTTCCGGTTCAGCCGCCACTCTGAAAATAAGTTGCTGTAAGCAAGGCTCTTTCAAGATAGTGACGATGTAGAGACGCCATACTTTGCGTCTCGTCGTTGCTGATGTAGTTCAGCCAGCGCGCTTCCAGTCGTTCAGCGACGAGACGCAAAGTATGGCGTCTCTACATCGGGCCGGCAGCTCCTAATACCCCCAAAAAAACAGCGCCGCCCTTGCAGGAGCGGCGCTGTGAGCAGCCTGAAAACCAGGTTGCTACTGGCGTACTACGCGCTGGCGGAGCACGGTGCCATTGAGGCGGGCCGTGAGGGTGTAGGTGCCAGCAGGGCACTGTGGGGCCAAGTCCAGTTGGCTGAGGCCAGCGGCTATGGGCTGGGTTTGCTGCCAGACCACCCGGCCCAGGGCGTCGGTGAGCGAGAAGGCTACCGGCGTGGCGGTGGGCGTGGTTAGCTCCACGGTGAGGCGGCCGCTGAAGGCCGTAGGATAGGCGGCCAGCTGCGTGGCCTGGGCTTCCTGGAACGATACCGTAACAGGGCCGAAGTAGCTGGTTTTGCCGTCCTGGTCTTCCTGGCGCAGGCGGTAGTAGCGCAGGCCCTGCTTGTTGGCCTCACGATCTAGGAACTGGTAGGCGCGGGCCTGGGTGGATGGGCCCTCCTGGCCGGGCACGAAGCCCAGGCCCCGGAACTGCCGGCCATCGGTGCTCACTTCCACTTCGAAGCCGCGGTTGTTGACTTCGGAGGCCGTCGTCCAGGAAACCAGCGCCTGCTGGCCCTGGCGCACTGCCCGCAGCGAGGTCAGGCCCACCGGCAGCGGCCGTTGCACGTCGCCGAGGGTCCAGCGTGAGAAGCCATCCACGCCGTTGAGCTGGGCGTAGCCGGGGCCGCTGCTGCTGATGCCGCGCGGCTGCCAGTTCACCCCGGCGTCTGTTGATTTAAAGAAGCGCAGGTTGGCCGGCGCAATGCCGTTGAGCTCGTGCGTGAAATAGTGCATCACGAGGCTCAGGTTCAGGCCGCTGGGGGTGGCGGCTGTCACGTCGTAATAGCGCTTAATGCCTTGGTTGCCGTTAGAGCCGCTGGCGGCCGTGCCCGTCACGCGCAGCACGTCGGTTGCGCCGGGCAGCACGGAGCTGGCGGCGGGCGTCATTTCCAGGCCCAGGCCGCCAAACAGCTCAGTGTTGTTGGCCCGCACGGTGCGGCTGGCCAGCAGCCGGCCCAGCACGTAGCTCGCGTCCGACTCCGTGATGTTGGCCTGTTCCAGCAGCTCCAGCGTATGCGGGCCCGTGGCCAGAATGCCGCTCGTGAGCGTGAGCTGGCTGATGATGTCGGCATCGTTGGTGATGGTTTTGGTGCCGGCGCCGTTGATTTCCAGGTTGAAATACACGCCGCCGCTCACCAACTGCGGGCCGCTGCCGGTCAGCTTCACCAGGCCGCCCACGCTGGTAAACGTGCCGCCCTGGTTGTTCATGTCGCCTTTGATTTCCAGCGTGCCCGAGGTCTGGTTGTAGGTGCCCGAGGCGCTGTTCAGGAAGCTGCCGGTCACCAGCACGTCGCCGGCGTTTTTCAGCACGCCGTCGTTGCGCAGGTTGCCGGTCAGGGTCAGGATGCCGCCCGGCTCCACGTTCACAATCTGGCCGCTGGCCACCGTGAAGTTCACCAAATCCGTGTCGGTGCGCGAGTTGAGGCTGATGACGCCGCCCTGGCCGCTGTTGGTTACGTTCGTGACGTTGTTGCCGGCCACGGCGGTCAGGCCATCCTCCAGGCGCAGCGCCGTCAGAGGCTGGGTGGTGCTGGTGAGGCTCACGTTGCTCACCAGGTTGTTGCTGATGGTGGTGCTGATGCCGCTGCCGCAGCCCACCACGATGCCCCGGAACTCGGCGCTGGTGTTCACCCAGGTGCCGCCGCTGGCCGCCGCGGCGCGCCCCCCGATGCTGTTGCCGCTGATGACGTTGTTGTCGGACAGCGTGCCGGGCTCGAAGTCAATGGCCGTCTGCATCGACGTGGGCGTGGTGGCCTGGTCGTAGAAGAAGTCGTTGTTGGAGATGTTCCAGTTTGAGCCGTTGCCGCTCTGCACCTGCAGGCCGAAAGCCGTGAAGTTAGCCAGGTCGTTGTCGGTAATGCTGATGCTCTCGTTGAGCGCCTCCGGCACGATGTTGAAGGCGTAGATCAGCGTTTTGGGCAGCGCCGCCGAAGCGTTGGCAATCAGGTTGTCAATGAGCGTGTTACGGTCGTTGCCGGCCGTTGCCGCGTTGCCGATGGTGACCACGCCCAGGCCGGGCTGCTGGCAGCTGCCCAGCACGCGGGTCTGGCTGAGGCGGTTGTCGGCGGCATCGTCCTCAAACACCACCGTGGCCCGGCTGATGGCCGGCTGGCGCAGCGTGAGCGTGCGGGCGTTGGTGCCGTTGTGGCCGCTCACGACCACGTAGCGGCTGCCGGCCCCAAACGTGAGCGTGCCGGTAATTTCAGCCGCCACGCCGGCCGCCGGGCGGATGGTGATGGTATTGGTGGCGGTGCCGGCCTTATTGATCAGCACGTTTTCGGTGTAGCTGGCATCAAGCAGTTGAATTTCAATTGGCTGCGACAAGGTGGCCGGCACAGAGGCCAGAGCCTGCGCAATGGTGGCGTAGGAGCCGGCGGCTCCCACCGTCTTCACCACCGGGGCCGCGGCCCAGGCCGGCGCCGCTAGCAGCAACGAGCCGGCTACCATGCCCCACAGGCACTTCAGCGACGGGCCCGACATAGAAAGTAGTGTTCTTTTCATCCCTCTGATTGGTAAGCGAACATGACAGAAAACGTGTACCCCTCTTCGGCGCCCTGCTCCGGTCTGTTGCCGGGCTGCAGTCGGGCAGCCTACCCCGCCAGCCTGTGGCCGGCGTACCGCACAGTCCACACCCAACCCGGCAAGAGATGCGCTCAGCTACTGGCGCGTCTTTGCAAAGTTTAATTGAGTTGGTTCTGTTAGAATTTCGTGTTATATAATTCGTCAAATATAGAGGGGAAATTTATTTGCGCAAATTCGCCACAAATGAAATTTGTATTATCATTTCCGGTATTGTAGCTGAAGTAGGCTGTTTAAGCCATTAAAGCGTTAAAAATGACGTTTTGAAGTCGTTGTGATAGTTGTTTAGGTTTTATGTAATAGATTTTTTCAGGAAATGTATTTTGCTAAAGATGTTTATATGAGTGGGTAAAAAATGGTATTATGAATTGTTTTGATTTGGAAAAGGTGTAACGATGGGTAGGAATGGTGCAAAAATAATTCGTCCCGATAACCGATAAGTGCTATTGAGGAAATGACATGCGCCCCCGTCTGCCACCCACCAACGGCTGGGGCAGACGGGGGCGCGCCGCTGATTACACCGCCGCTAGGCGCGGCGGGCTATGGTATACGGCGCTTCGCGGTTGGGCACCAGCGTCAGCTCCAACGTGTCGAGGTTGAGGGCCGCCAAGTGGGCCAGCTCCGGGTTGTGGCGGTACACGCAGCCCGTGTCCAGCCCGATAGCGCCGGACCGGGCCTGCACGCGGCGCTGCACCTCGGCGGTGGGGGTGGGCACGTGGCCGTGCAGCAGGCGCCGGCCTTGCAGGCGCGAGGTATCCAGGGTAAACTGCTTGACATTGAGCATGGTGTGCCAGTCGTGGCGCATCTGGGCGGGTGGTAGCCGGAAGTCGTAGCCGGCGTGCACCAGCGTGAAGCCCGGAATATCGAGTTGGTGCGGCAGCTCGCTCAGCCAGCGCAGGTAGCGCGGCGCCAGGTCCTCGGGCCGCGCTATGCCGAAGCTGGCCAGTGTTTGCTGGCGGTCGGCGGCAGAGGCCCAGGTGAGCTGGTGCCGCCCCTGCGCCGCGTCGAGCAGCTCCTGGTCGTGGTTGCCGCGCAGGCAGTACATCTGGTAGCCGCGGGCGGTCAGCTGCATCAGGTAGTCGAGCACGCCGCGGCTGTCGGGGCCTTTGTTGACGTAGTCGCCCAGCAGATAGAGCTCGTCGGTGGGCTGCAGGTGCAGCGTGTGCTCCAGCAGGTGCCGGAAGGTGGCCAGGCAGCCGTGCAGGTCGGTAGAGGCGTAGCGGGCCATAGGGGTATCGGAAAAGCAGGAAGACGCAAAAAAGCACCTTTTCTGAAGGAAAAGGTGCTTTTCAGTGCTATCAATAAGTGCTGCGACTACTGCACGATGGCCGTGTCGGTGGCGTCGGGGTCGGTGAGGTCGGCGTTGGTACCCTGGCGGGCGAGGTCGGCGTTGGTGCCGGTGGGGCGCTCCATCTGGCCCATGCCTACCCGGGAGTCGGGGTCCGACATTTCATCGGGGCCGCTGCGGGCGTCGTCGCGGTCCAGCTCATCGGCGGGGCGGCGGGCTTCCAGATCTGAGTCTTCGTCGGCGGGCAGGTCTTGGTTGGGACGGTCGGGGCGGCCTTCGTCGGTGCTGCGCATGTTGTCGGGCGGCGAGCTGGTGCGGTCGGCGTTTTCGTTGACCGATACGGCCGAAATGCCCGCGCCGCTGTCGGTGCCGTAGCCTTCCTTGCCCTCCCGGTTGCCGAAGCCGCCGCGGGCATCCTCGTTCTTGGGTGGGTCGCCGCCAGGCGTGCGGTGGCCGGCCTTCATTTCCTGTTCGGTGGTATCGTCGTTGATGACGCGCACGGGGCGGTTGTTCGGGTCAGTAGCCATGGGAGGTCGGGGTGTTGAGGTGGGAGTCAGGTATAGCTAGGTGTACTGCGGTTCGCCGATATGGGTTTAGCTTTGGCCTGCCCGCTGCCCTAAAATATTCGCGCTTCCTCCCCGCACCTGCCATGCCCGCCGCCGACTTACCCGCCATTCGTTCCGTCGAGAGCCTGCTGCACCATCTGGAGGCTGGGGCGGCTGTGAAGTATCTGTATTTCTGGGGCCATACCGGGGCTGGCCGCGTCGGCAAGGAGGTGTTCAGCCAATGGTATCCGGCGCCTTTCGAGCTGGATGGCGACACCTACGCCACCGCCGAGCACTACATGATGGCCGAAAAAGCCCGCCTGTTTCAGGACGAAGCCACCCGCCAGGCCATTCTGGCTTCCTCCCATCCCGAACAGGCTAAAAAGCTGGGCTGCACCGTCCGCAACTTCGACGAAGCCCGCTGGAATGACGCCCGCTTCGCGGTGGTGGTGCGCGGCAATGCGGCCAAGTTCAGCCAGCATCCGGCGCTGCGGGCATTTCTGTTGGGCACGGGCGCCCGCGTGATGGTGGAGGCCAGCCCTGTAGACCCGGTATGGGGCATCGGGATGGCGCAGAGCCACCCGCAGGCCGCCAATCCGGCCAACTGGCGCGGCCTCAACCTGCTGGGCTTTGCGTTGATGGAAGTGCGGGCGCAGCTTGGATAGTGCCGGTTAGTTATAGTATTTAGGTTCCTGAATAATTCCTGCAATCAGTTTATATAAAGCCTTGCGTACCATGAAATTATCACCAGTTGCTGTTCTCTCTTTTCTCGTGCTGGGCTGTTCACATTCAGCTTCCTTCGATCAGGAAGTGTGGTTGCAAAATTCCGGTGTGGAAGACACGCGCAATCCCCGCGCCTACATGGTGCAGGATGTAATCAAAAACCATCTTCGTGCCGGCATGACACGGCAGCAGGTTGTCCAGAAGCTCGGGGCACCGTACAAGGAAGCAGCAACCTATTTGTTGCCCCCCACCATGGCCCTGCCTGATTCGCTGCGTGGGCCCGACTCGGTGACCCTGAGCGAAGACCAACAGAAGCAGCTTGACGCCCGCAGTAATCGGTTTTTTCGGACGTATGGCCAGCAGGTAAAGCTGCTGGAATATCCCGTTGGATGGTCTATTATTGATCCTCGCTTCCTGACGGTTGCTCTCACACCGGACGGTCGTGTGCTACGCAGCTGGGTAGAAGAGCATTAGGCTGAGTTACTCAGCCTGCCCTTCACTTTGTACTGCAACCCTCAACCCCCATGTGGACTGAATCCGATAGTCCCAACCTGCCACCCGGCTGGAGCTTCACGTACAAAGAGGTATCCAACGGTGTATATGTAGTTCGTTTGGAGTCCCGGCACGGCCTGGCAATCGAAATGACGGGCACGGATGTCGACGCAATACTGCGGCAAGCCATTGAAGCCACCACCGATATAGACCGGCAACTGACAGAGCTCAGAGCGAAGCACCCCAAGAAGCATTCTTCTGCCGTCAGACCGGGCAATACACCGAACCCTAATCTCCCAACCCCCATGTGGACCGAAACCGATAACACCCTGACCCGCACCTTCCGCTTCCCCGACTTCAAAGTGGCCTTCAGCTTCATGACCGACGTGGCCGAGGAAGCCGAGCACCAGCAGCATCACCCTTGGTGGAGCAACGAGTACAACGTGGTCAGCTTCCGCCTGCACACCCACGACGCCGGCAACACCGTCACCGACAAAGACCACGCCCTGGCCGCCGCCATCGACCAGCTGGCCGCCGAGTACGGCGGGCAGTAGCGCGAACTTTGTAGTTCGCGTCCCCACGCCATACCAACTGCCTGAACGGTGTGAGTGCGCGAACTACAAAGTTCGCGCTACTCGCAGCCCGCAACTCCGCTACCTTTGCGGCTATGGCTGACGCTCCCAAAACCCTGCTTTACCTCGTGCCCACGCCCATCGGCAACCTGGAGGATATCACCCTGCGGGCCATCCGGATTCTGGGCGAAGTGGATACGGTATTGGCCGAAGACACCCGCACCAGCGGCCGCCTGCTGCAGCACCTGGGCCTGAAAAAGCCCATGCTTAGCTACCACCTCCACAACGAGCACCAGCAGGTGCAGCGGCTGCTGGAGCGCCTGGAGCGCGGCGAAACCATGGCCCTGGTTTCCGACGCCGGCACGCCTGGCATTTCCGACCCCGGCTTTCTGCTGGTGCGCGAGTGCCTGGCCCGGGGCCTGCGGGTGGAGTGCCTGCCGGGCGCCACGGCCTTCGTGCCGGCGCTGCTCAAGTCGGGCTTCGGGGCCGAGCGGTTCACGTTCGAGGGCTTCCTGCCCGTGAAGAAGGGCCGCCAGACCCGCCTGCAGGAGCTGGCGCACGAGCACCGCACCATGATTTTCTACGAGTCGCCGCACCGGATTGTGAAGACGCTGGAGCAGCTGGCCGCCGTGCTGGGCCCCGAGCGCCCCGCCTCCGTGAGCCGCGAGCTAACCAAGCTGTTCGAGGAAACCGTGACGGCTCCGCTGGCCGAGCTGGCTGCCAACTTCGCCGCCCGCGCCGCCATCAAAGGCGAGATTGTGCTGGTGGTGCAGGGCCGCGAAAAGGAAGAACGCATCAAGCAAGACCGCTACGCAACCGACGACCGTGACGAATAACCCCACCCTGACTTCCGCCGAAACGGCCGCGCCCACCGCCGGCCGCCTGGCCTACTGGTTGCCCAGCCTGCTGGCGCTGCTGAGCGCGGCGCTGCTCTGGCTGGGCTGGCCGGTGCACCCCGGCCCGCTGGCGCTGGTGCTGCTGGTGACCTGGGTGCCATTTTTACGGATGGAGCAGCTGCTGGTGCAGCGCGGGGCCAGCGGCTGGAAGGTGTTTCGCTACGCCTACCTCAGTCTGCTGCTCTGGAACGCCTTCACCACCTACTGGGTGAGCTACAGCACGCTGGGCGGCGGCATCACGGCCGTGGTGCTTAATGCCCTGCTGATGAGCGCGCCCGTTATGGCGTTTTACCACACCAAGCGGCTGGCCGGTTCGGTGCTGGGCTATCTGTCGTTGCCGGTCTACTGGATTGCCTTCGAGCAGCTGCACCTGCACTGGGACCTCACCTGGCCCTGGCTCACGCTCGGCAACGGCTTCGCGCAGGCCAACTACCTGGTGCAGTGGTACGAGTACACCGGCTTCCTAGGCGGCTCCGTCTGGATGTGGGCCGTGAACATCCTAGCGTTTGGGGCGCTATATCGGCGTTCGGCCACGGATGGCCCGGCCCGGCGCTGGCTGGCTCCGCTGGTAGCTGCTCTGCTGCCCATCGGCCTGTCGTATTTCATCGGCAGCAACTACCAGGAAAAGGGTGCGGCCGCCGAGGTGGTGGTGATTCAGCCCAACGTAGATCCGTACCTGGAGAAGTTCAGCAGCACGCCCAACTTCATTCCCTACGACGAGCAACTCAGCCGCCTCATCCGCCTCACCGAGCAGCAGCTTACGCCCCAGACCAAGCTGGTGCTCTGGCCCGAAACGGCGCTGGAAGAACCGTATTTCGAACAGTCGTTTGATGCCAACCCTAAGATTCAGCGGGTGCGCAACTTTCTGGGGCAGCACCCTGGCCTGGAGCTGATTACGGGCATCACCAGCATCACGCAGTACCCTTCTAAGGAAACCGCCACGCCCACCGCCCGCTTCCGCGACGACCTCGGCTACTACGACGTATCGAACACGGCCGTGCACTTCCCGGGCGCTACGGGGGCCGTGACGTTCTACCACAAGTCCAGGCTGGTGCCGGGCGTGGAGAAGGTGCCGGTGGCGCTGGCCTCGCTCATCAACAACATCGACCTGGGTGGCTTCGTGGGCTCCTACGGCAGCCAAGACGAGCGCACCGTGTTCCAGACCGCCACGCCTGGCCTGCGCCTGGCACCCAGCATCTGCTACGAGTCGGTGTACGGCGACTTCATGGCTGAATATGTGAAGCGCGGCGCCACCCTCATCGGCATCATCACCAACGACGGCTGGTGGTCCGATTCGCCCGGCCACCAGCAGCACGTGCAGTACGCCACGTTGCGTGCCATCGAAACCCGCCGCGACGTAGCTCGTTCAGCTAACACGGGCATTTCGGCCTTCATCAACCAGAAAGGCGAGTTCCTGGCGCGCACCGCCTGGTGGACGCAGGACGCCCGCCGCTACACCGTGCACCTCAACACCGAGCAGACGTTCTACGTCCGCCACGGCGAGCTGATCGGGCCCGCCTGCCAGGTGCTGGCGGCGCTGCTGCTGGGTTTCACGGTGGTGCAGGGTGTGCGGCGCCGAAGTGTAGCATAGGCTTCAGCCTGTGCCGTCAGCCACCGCAACCCGTATGCGTTCTTCAGCGCCTTCCAAAAAGCCATTGCTGCTTCGGTAAGGTGCTTTTCTTTCAACTCAAGGCACAAGCTAAAGCTTATGCTACATTCTATGGATTACAACGAAATCAGCTTTCAGCTGGCGGCCGTCACGCGGCACGCCGGGCAGTTCATCCGCCAGGAGGCGGCTACTTTTCACCGCGGCCAGATTGAGAGCAAAGGCGTCCACGACCTGGTGTCGTACGTGGACAAGGAAACCGAGAAGCTGCTGGTAGCGGGCCTGCGCGAGGTGTTGCCCGAGGCCGGCTTCATCACCGAGGAAGGCACCGAAGGCGCCGACCGCGCCGAGGAGTTCAACTGGATTATCGACCCGCTCGACGGCACCACCAACTTCGTGCACGGCCTGCCTGTGTACTCCGTGAGCGTGGGGTTGATCCGGGGGCAGGAGCTGGTGGCGGGCGTGGTGTACGAAGTGGTGCGCGACGAGTGCTTCCGGGCCGCCAAAGGCGCCGGCGCCTTCTGCAACGAGCTGCCCATCCACGTCAGCGACGTGCCCGACCTCAACAGCTCGCTCATTGCCACCGGCTTCCCCTACACCGACTTCGGGCTGATGGACGACTACCTGCAGGTGCTGGGCGCGTTTATGCGCAAGTCGCACGGCGTGCGGCGGCTGGGCTCGGCGGCCGTGGATCTGGCCTACGTGGCGGCCGGCCGCTTCGAGGGCTTCTTCGAGTTCAACCTCAACTCCTACGACGTATCGGCCGGCTTGCTGCTTGTGACCGAGGCCGGCGGCCGCACCACCGAGTTTCTGCAGGATGGCGACCCGCTGTTTGGGCGGCAAGTGCTGGCCTCCAACGGCCACGTGCACCAGGAAATGCAGGACACCATCCGGGAGTTCTGGAAGTAGCCTGACAGTTCGCACACATGCAAAGGGGCCGACTCCACGTGGAGTCGGCCCCTTTGCATGTGCCCAGATTCCAGCTTACGGCATGCTGTACTTGCTCTTGAACTTGCGGTTCAGGTAGAGCTGCTTGTTCTCGGAGCTGAACGCGCGGCCGTCGATGTAGGCGTGGGTGACGTTGTTGGTGCGCATGTCCAGCAGGTCGCCGCTGCTTACCACCAGAGTGGCGCTTTTGCCGGTTTCCAGGCTGCCGTAGTCTTTGTCGATGCCCAGGATGCGGGCGGGGCTGAGCGTGACGGCCGTCAGGGCCTGCTCCTGGGTGAGGCCGAAGCCAGCCGAGGTGCCCGCAATGAAGGCCAGGTTGCGCGAGCCGGCCGTTTCCATGCTGCCTTCATAATCAAGGCAGTAGCGGATGCCGGCCTGCTGCAGGATGCTGGGCAGCCGGTAGGGCAGGTCGTAGTCGTCGCCGGGGCGGCGGGGCAGGGCGTGGGTGCGCGAGAGCACCACGGCAATGTCGTGCTGCTTCAGGAAGTCCAGCATCATCCAAGCGTCGCGGGCGCCTACCACGGCCACCTTCTGCGCGCCCAGCCGCTTGGCGAAGCTCACCGCTTCCACTATTTCCTTGCCGTAGTCGGCGTGGATGAACAGGGTTTTGGAGCCGTCGAAAATGCCGCTCAGTGCCGACAGCCGCAGGTTTTCGCGGTGGCCGGCCGGCAGGCTCTTGTAGGCGGCGGCTTCGGTGAGCATGGCTTCCAGGTCGCGCAGCTGGGTCTGGCGCTCTTTGGTGCGGCGCTCCACCGCCTTTTCGTCTTCGGCGGGGTTGAGCTTGAGCACCATGGCCGGCCAGTTCAGGTGCAGGCCGTCGTCGGGGCGCACGGCGGCGTCCTGCCAGTTCCAAGCATCGAGCTGCACAATGCTGCTCTGGCCCGACAGCATCCCGCCGCGGGGCGTAATCTGGGCCAGCAGCACGCCGTTGGTGCGCACCGTCGGGATGATGTCGGAGTCGGTGTTGTAGGCAATCAGGGAGCGGACGTTGGGGTTCATCTGGCCCACTTCCTGCTCGTCCACCGTCGCCCGGATGGATTCCACTTCGGTGAGGCCCAGCGTGGTGTTGGGCAGAATCAGCCCGGGGTACACTTCTTGCCCTTTCACGTCAATCACCTCGTAGCCGGCGCGCTGCGCGAAGCCGCTTTGGGCGCCCGCGTAGGTGATGCGGCCTTTGTCGAAGGCCACGGCGGCGTCGGGCACCACCGTGCCATTGCCCACGTGCAGGTTGCCGCCCACCAGCAGAATCGGCTTGCTTTGGGCCGGGGCCGGCATGGGTACCTGCGCGGCAGCCGTGAGAGCCGTCAGCAGGGGTAAGCAGAACAGTAGTTGTTTCATTGTTGCTGAAGTTTCTGGTAGTCCAGCGCCCTTCTAAGTGGCGCGGTGGAGTTAATCGTTCTGTTCTACTGGTCCAGCTCTTTTTCCTCGCCGTCGGTGTCGCAGTGAAAGTGGCCGGTGGGTTTGGCGGTGGCCGTTTGGGTGGGCGCGCCGCCTTTCTTGGCCGCCAGCATTTTCTGCACAATGCGCAGCCGCTCCCGCTCCATGTCCTGGCGCAGCACCTTATCCGACTCCAGGTCGAAGAACTGGCGGCCATCCACGAAGGTGCGCTCGGCGTGGGAGTACACGCTCAGCGGGTGGCCACTCCACAGCACCACATCGGCATCTTTGCCTTCCCGGATGCTGCCCATCTGCTGGTCCAGGTGCAGCATGCGGGCCGGGTTGATGGTCACCAGCTTCAGCGCTTCCTCTTCCGACAGCCCGCCGTACTTCACCGTTTTGGCGGCTTCCTGGTTGAGGCGGCGGCTCATTTCGGCGTCGTCGGAGTTGATGGCCACGTTCAGGCCGGCATCGTGCATGATGGCGGCGTTGTAGGGAATAGCGTCGCGCACCTCGTTTTTGTAGCCCCACCAGTCGGCGAAGGTGCTGGCGGCGGCGCCGTGGGCCTTCATCTTGTCGGCCACTTTGTAGCCTTCCAGAATATGGGTGAACGTGTTCACCTTGAAGCCCATCCGGTCGGCCACGCTCAGCAGCATGTTGATTTCGCTCTGCACGTAGCTGTGGCAGGTGATGAAGCGCTTGTTGTTGAGGATTTCCACCAGCGCGTCCAGCTCCAGGTCGCGCCGCGGAGCTTCGGTTTTCTTCTGCTTGCCTTTGCCGAGCTTGTTGTAGGCGGCCCACTCCTTTTCGTACTCCCGGGCCCGCGTAAAGGCATCCACAAACACCTGCTCCACGCCCATGCGCGACTGCGGGAAGCGCAGCACGTTGGCCTCGCCGGCATTCGACTGCTTCACGTTTTCGCCGAGCGCGAACTTGATGAACCCATCGGCGCCGGCCACTTTCAGGTCTTCAGGCGCCGCGCCCCAGCGCATCTTAATCAGCTGCGACTGGCCCCCAATGGGGTTGGCCGAGCCGTGCAGCAGCTGCGCCGCCGTCACGCCGCCGGCCAGGTCGCGGTACAGGTCCACGTCCTCGGGGTCGAGCACGTCGCCGATGCGCACCTCCGCCGTTACGGCCTGGGTGCCTTCGTTTACGCCCCCGATAATGCCGATGTGGGAGTGCTCATCAATAATGCCCGGCGTGAGGTGCTTGCCGGTGCCGTCCACCACGCGGGCGTCTTTGGCGGTCAGGCTCTTACCGATTTTCGAGATTTTGCCGCCCACCAGCAGCACGTCGGTGTTTTCCAGCTTGCCCGCGGCCTCACTGGTCCAGACCGTGGCGTTTTTGATCAGCACTGTCTCCTGCGGCGGAATGGCTGGGCGGCCGTACGCCGCAAACGGGTACAGAATGGCCCCGAGCTGCACCGGCTCCGGCGCCTTCGCCGAGTCGCGCCGGGCGGCGCGGCTGGCGGCTTCCTGGCGGCGGGCGGTCCACTTCACCAGCGCCGCGTCAGGCAGCTGGCCGTCGCCCTGAAACACGCGGGTTTCGGGGGTGTAGTAGCCGCTCAGGCGGATGACCTCCGCCTTTTTATCCTTGCCGGCCGGAAACACGATGGTCGCCAGCTCGCCATTCACGCTAATGCTGCCTTTCAGGGTGTCTCCCGGCGCTAGCACCGCTTTCAGCTGGGGCGCTTCCGGCTTGCCTTCCACGAGGAGCGCCATATCCGCAGAAAGCTTGAACTCATTGTTCTTCACCTTTTCGGCCGTAACCAGCTGCAGCGTGTACACGCCGCGGTAGTCGGCGGGCAGGGTGCTGAACTGGTACCGCTCGCCCTGGATCCAGTTGTCGAGCAGTACGTTGTCTTCGGCAAACAGGCGGGTGGAGCACACCAGGAAGTTGGCGGTCAGGCCGGGTTTCAGGCTGCCTACTTTGTCCTGGGCCTTGATCAGCTCGGCAGGCGTGGCCGTGAGGGCGCGCAACGCCTGCTCCTCGGTAAGGCCGTATTGGATGGCCTTGCGCAGGTTGGGCAGAAACTTCTTTTTGTCTTTCAGATCAGCGGCCGACAGCGCGAAGGGCACGCCGGCTTTGGCCAGCAGCGCGGCGTTGGCGGGCGCCATTTCCCAGTGCTTCAGCTCTTCCAGCGAAATGCGGGAGGCGTCGTACACGTCGTCCACGTTGTAGGCGTCGGGGAAGTTGAGGCTCACCACGAACGAGGCGCCGGTGGCCTTGATGTCGGTCAGGCGCTGGTATTCGTCGCCGCGGCTTTTGATGATGTACTGAGTTTTGAACTCGTCGCCGAGCTTGTCGGCCCGCAGCGCGTTCAGCTTGTCGCTCACCTCAAATATCTGCGGCAGACTGCGCTGCTCCTGCCACGCCCTGAGCGACAGGTTTTGCTCTTTGCCGGGGTTGCGCTGGTTCCAGTCGGCGTCCAGAAACGTCTGGCGCAGCAGCGCAATGCTGCCCATCAGCGAGCCGGGGTAGTTCTGGGTGCTGCTGCCCTTGTCGAAGGAGTAGCCGGCGGCGGCGCGTTCCAGCAGCAGCACCTCGTTTTCGCGGTGGCCGGCGGTGGCCAGCGTCACCAGCGCCGCCGTGCCGCGCGCAATGCCGTCGGGCTGCTGCGTCAGCACCGCCCCGAAGCCCAGGCGGCGGTACACGTCGGCCTGCTCGTCGTTCACCTTGAAGTCCTGCGCCGCCTGGGTTTCCGGATGAATGGCCTGGTTCCAGTCGTAGGCGCCGGTTTTTTTGGTTTCGAACTGCGGCGGTGGGCGGCGGCCGGTGCGCTCGGGCGGCTTCACTTCGGGCAGGCCGTAGCTGGCGGCCAGATCCACGAAGCCGGGGTAGATGTACTTGCCCTTCAGGTCCTGCACCACCGCGCCGGCCGGAATCTTCAGGTTCGGCCCCACGGCTTCCACCTTGCCGTCGCGCACCAGCAGGGTAGCGTCGGTGAGCTTGGTTTTGTAGTCGGTGAAGATGGTGGCGTGGGTGAAGGCGTAGAGGCCCGGCCGCTGGTCGTAGACGCCGTTGCGCGGGTAGGTGGTGGGCTGGGCGTAGGCCCCCAGGCCGCCCAGCAGCAGCCCGCCCGCCAGCGTAAATCGAAGAGTAGAAGTTTGCATGCAGATGGTAGGGTGAAAGGCCGCACGAACATTGCCAAATGGCCGGCCGGCGTTCAGCTGGAGAAGACCAACTCTTGGCTAAAGTACAGCCAGATGCCAGATCATCAAGTAAAAGCGGAAATCTTACCAGACCCCGGCAAAACAGGCCCCCAACCCGCGCCGGACGTTGCCGCCCGCAGGCTGGCGGCGCCCGCGGCAGCTCGTCTTCCGCTCACACCAAACTTTTACTGCGGCATCGTAGTTTTGCGGGTACTATGTGGATGCAAACTCTCATCATCGGGCTGCTCTTTGCGGCGGCGGCGTTCTACGTAGGCCGGCTGTTCTGGCGGGCCTTCTTCGCCAAGAGTGCGGGCGGCTGCGCCAAAGGCTGCGGCGGCGCCTGCTCTGCTATTGATGTCGACCGGCTGCAGCGCACCATCGAGCTGGCGGCCTCCCGCCCCGACGCTGGAAAGTAGGCCGGATTTCCTTCCTGAAAATAAAGCAACCCGCCCCCGTACCGGCCTCGTATAGCCGGTGCGGGGGCGTTTCGCTTGCCCCTGTTCCTACGGCCTGTTTCCATCCTCGCATACCACACAACCATGCAAGACAAAGAAGAAGAACGCTCCCTCGTGAAGGTAGAGCAGCAACTCAACAAGGACGGTTTCACGGAAGACTTCCGCGTGCAGGATGGCCGGTTGCACACCATCGGCAACGACCGCAGCAAGGGCTACGCGCCCAGCGAGGTAACCATCGTGGACTTCTACCGCTTCGAGGGCGAAAGCAACCCCGACGACATGTCCATCCTCTACGCCATCCAGACCGCCGACGGCGTGAAAGGCACCATCTCTACCGCCTTCGGCACCTACGCCGACGGCGACGTCGACGAGTTCCTACGCACCGTGGAAGACCTCGGCAAAGACCTCGACAAGAACCACAAGTAAGCGGCCGGTTTCAGCCCTGCTAGCTATAAAAAAAGGCGCCCGGAATCTGTTCCGGGCGCCTTTTTGCGTGTCTGACGGATGGCTAGGCTTTCGGCGTTGCCGGCGGATCGGCTGGCGGCGGGGCCAGCCGGCGCAGCACCGTTTCCGGAACGTCCAGCGTCCGGATCGGGAACGGGATGACAATACCGGCCGCGTCGAAGGCGCGCTTGATGCGCATGATGGCCTCGCTCTTGGCCGATACATAGTCGAGCTGCCGCTCAAACGGCACCCAAAACCGCACCTGAAACGCAATGGCACTCTCGCCGAACTCGGTGAACATCACGTCGGGCTGGCGCTCGGGGGCCAGGTTGGGTACCTCCCGGATGGCGGCCAGCGCCACGCTGCGCACTTGGTCCAGGTCGGCGTCGTACGTGACGCCGCAGTCCACATCCACGCGCCGGAAGCTGTTGATGGTGAAGTTGATGAGGGCGTTTTCGAACACCTTGCGGTTGGGTACCCGCACCAGCTCGCCGGTGGCCTGGCGCAGGTCGGTGGTGCGCAAACTCACACGCTCTACTAGGCCGGTGTAGTCGTTGGTCTTGATGACGTCGCCGACCGTGAAGGGCCGCTGCAGCACTAGAATGATGCCGCTGATGAAGTTAGCCGCAATGTCCTGAAACGCAAAGCCCAGCGCCAGCCCGATGATACCCACGCCCGCCAGCAGCGACGTCACGGTTTTTTGCAGATTGAGCACCTCCAGCACAAAAAACAGCCCGATCAACAGCACCAGCACGTAGCTGAGCGTGGCCACCAAATCGCGCAGGGCCGCGCTGTGCGAGATGCGCGGAAAAATATTGGTGATGAGGCGCTTGCTCAGCCGCGCCGCGTAAAGCGTAGCCACCAGCACCAGCGCCGCAATCAGCAGGTTGGGCAGCATCACAATGAACTCCTGCCCCCAGCCAATCAGCTTGTGGGTGAGCATGGTAAAGGCTTTGTCGATCTGGGTCAGGCCGAACATAGAAACGGGCAGTAAGGTGAGCAACACGGCAAGATAGAAACCAGGCCACAAGCACGCACGGCCGCTACGCCGTGCCGTAGCGCGAACTTTGTAGTTCGCGCCACCGCCGTGCCATTCGAGCGGCTGTAACGGCGCGGAGGCGCGAACTACAAAGTTCGCGCTACTGGCGCGGCCGACAGGGGGTTAGCCCCAGACTTTAGTGCCCTCGGTGCAGTTGCGGCACATGTCGATCTGGTCGCGGCCCTTGAGCAGGGAGGCCCGGAACTGGCGGTATTTGGGGCCGTGCCAGAGCTGGCGGAAGGTCTGGGTCTGGAGGTCGCCGAGGCGGTACTCGGCGTCTTTGTCGAAGCAGCAGGGTACTACGAGGCCGTCCCAGGTTATCACGCAGCTGTGCCACATCTTCCAGCAGTGGTTGAGCAGGCGGTTTTTGATGCTCCAGGTGCCGTCCTGGTTGTTTTCGTAGCGCGAGTAGTAGTCGATGGTCGGAATCAGCGGCGAGCCGTGCTGGTAGTCGTAGATCTGGGCCGTCTTGAACCACACGTCATCCACGCCCATGTCCTTGGCCAACTGCCGGGCCTCGTCCATCTGGTGCTCGTTGGGCCGCACCACCAGAAACTGGAACACCACCCGCGGCGTCTGGCTTTTCAGCTCGCGCCGCCACTTAATCAGGTTGCGCGTGCCTTCCAGCACCTTGTCGAGCTTGCCGCCCACGCGGTACTGCTGGTACACCTCCTGGGTGGTGCCGTCGAGGGAGATGATGAGCCGGTCGAGGCCACTCTCCACGGTGCGGCGGGCGTTGTGGTCGTTGAGGTAGTGGGCGTTGGTACTGGTGGCCGTGTAGATGCCTTTCTGGCTGGCGTACTTCACCAGATCCAGGAAGTTGGGGTGCAGGTACGGCTCGCCCTGGAAGTAGAAAATCAGGTACCACAGCCGCGAGGCCACCTCGTCGATGGTCTTGCGAAACAACTCGTCGGGCAGCATGCCGGTGGGGCGCGTGAAGCTGCGCAGGCCGCTGGGGCACTCCGGGCAGCGCAGGTTGCAGCTGGTGGTAGGCTCAAAGCTGAGCGCCACCGGCAAACCCCAGTGGCGCGCCTTGCCCGTAAGCTTGCTCAGGGCGTAGCCGCCCACCACCTGCGCCGCATTCCAGACGCGGCGCGGCGTAGCTTTCGAAAGAAAAATAACGGAGTCGGTGAGCAGAGAAGCCATGTAGCAGCAAAGGTAGCGGCTGGCGCGGTGCCGCCCCCGATACCAACAAAAACGCCTCCTGCCAGGGCAGAAGGCGTTTACAGAGTATAGAAAAGCGGTAGTGCTTACAGAACTGTCCTTCCGACGAAGGAGGAATCTGGATCAGGTCGTTTAGCTCTCCGACCCAGATTCCTCCTTCGTCGGAAGGACAGCTCCAACCTACTTACTTGCTAGCTTCGTTGGAAAGCAGGCTGGTGTAGGTACTGGCCTTGCCAAACGACTCCTTGATTTCGTCGACGGCTGCGCGGCTGCTCAGGCGCTTGGGCTTGGTGTTGAGGAAGGTGCCGTCTTCGGCCAGCAGGAAGTAGGCCGGCACATCGTCGAGGGCGTAGGCGCGCAGGATGGGGCTGCGCATGCCGCCGGTGGCGCGCACCTGAACGCCCGGCAGGCGCTTGCTGGTCACGAGCTGCTTCCAGGCGCCTTCGTTTTCGTCGAGGGCAATGTTGATGAACACAATGTTCTTGCCTTCAAACTTCTTGGCCAGGTCGGCGGCGTAGGGCAGGTCGCGCAAACTCAGGCCGCTGGTGGTGCGCCAGAAGTTGAGGTACACCAGCTTGCCCCGGAAGTCGCGCAAACTCACCGAGTCGCCGTTGACGGTCTGCAGCCGGAACTCCGGGGCCGGAGCGCCAATGGCAAAGGCCTTGTGGGTATCGAAGTCCTGCTGCAGCACCGGCGCGTAGCGGTTCTTGGTGTCCACAGTGCGGAAATCGGCCAGCATAGCCGCCGACTGCTTCACGTGCCCAAACCGGAACGACTCCTGTAGCACCCGGCCCATGATGATGGGCCGCACCGGGCCGCTAAGCTGGGTTTTGGCGATGTCGTAGCAGGCCTGGTAGAAGTCGGGGTGAGTGCGGAGCTTGCCGTTGCTGTTGGCCAGGTAGTGGACGTAGTTGAGCAGAAACTCCTGGTACATCTCACTCTGCATAGCCTGCGCGTTGTTGGTCAGGCTCTTGTCGTTGAGGAACTCGTAGAACGCCGGCGACATTTTCAGGCGGCCCTCGGTGGCCACCACCTGCTCGCGCAGGTCCGGGAACGTGAGCCGGTCGTTGGCGTAGCTGTAGTCGATTTCGGCTTGGGCGTAGTGGCGGAAAGCTTCTGAGAACTTGTTGTCTTCCAGCGCGTTCTTCAGAAACTTGTTTTCTTCCTTGCGGCGGTAGTCCAGAAATGACAGAAAACCGGGCTCGTAGAGCATGATGTTATCAGGAAGCACCTGAAAACCATCATTTTCAATGAACTGCTCCGCTACGTCGGTCAGGTAGGTGTTGGCGTCGGCGCCCTTGCCTTTGTAGCGCACAGAGCCCGCCATGTTGCTGCCCCGGAACCGAATATCCAGCGCGTCGCCGGGCTCCAGAAACAGGTCGGCGACGTCGTCGCCGTACACGAGGTCGGCGCGGGCCGGGCCGTCGAGCTTGAGGGCCATCCGGAACTCGCCCTTGTCATCGAGGCGGGCGTAGGTGATCTGCTCTTTCGGGTCCAGCGGGTTTTCGCGGACCGATACGGCGATGGTGTCGTTGGTGCGGCCGCTTACTTTGCCGGTGAGCGTAACCGTACCCTGGGCCTGCGCCCCAACAGAAAGGGTCGTGAGGCTTGCAGCCAGCAGCCACCCGGCAAGAAAGCGAATAGAGTATGACATCAGAACGGGTATTGCAGGAAATAGCGTCGGAACCGGGCCGCTGGCCGCTGTTGCAGCCGCAAGCTGAACGCCAACACTATTCGCGGTAAAAGTCAATTCCTGTACCGAAGATACGGGTTTTGGGTTGTGATAGTCCAATCCGAATTATGTCTTTTTTTCGTACCGGACTACCACCCCGGGTTTTTGGCGGATTTATCCAAACAAACCCTGCAATACTTCATCCAGACGGCCCGCCGGCTGCACCCGAATCCCATATCGGGCCAGATCGAGGCCGCGGGCGTTGTACTGCGAGATGTACATTTCGGCGAAGCCCAGCTTCTCGGCCTCGCTCAGGCGCTGGTCGAGCCGGCTCACGGCCCGGATTTCGCCGCTCAGCCCCACCTCTGCCGCCAGGCACACCTCACCCCGGATGGGCAAATCGTTGAGCGACGACACCACGGCGGCGCACACGGCCAGGTCCAGCGCGGGGTCGTCGAGGCGCAGGCCGCCGGCAATGTTCAGGAACACGTCGTGCTGGCCGAGGCGCAGGCCGCTGCGCTTCTCCAGTACTGCCAGCAGCATCTGTAAGCGCTTGGCATCGAAGCCCGTAGCCGACCGCTGGGGCGTGCCGTAAGTGGCGGGTGTCACGAGGGCCTGCACTTCCACCAGCAGCGGCCGGTTGCCTTCCAGCGTGGCCCCGATGGCCATGCCGCTCAGACTCTCGGCCCGCTGCGAGAGCAGGATTTCGGAGGGGTTGCTCACCTGCCGCAGCCCCGAGCCCTGCATCTCGTAGATGCCCAGCTCGGAGGTGCTGCCGAAGCGGTTTTTGGTGGTGCGTAGGATGCGGTAGCTCAGGTGCCGGTCGCCCTCAAACTGCAGCACGGTGTCCACCATGTGCTCCAGGATTTTGGGGCCCGCAATGGAGCCGTCCTTGGTGATGTGGCCGATCAGCAGCACCGGCACGCCGGTTTCCTTGGCGTACTTGAGCAGCTCCTGAGTGCACTCGCGCACCTGGCTCACCGAGCCCGCCCCCGACTCTACCAACTGCGAGTGCAGGGTCTGGATGGAATCGACGATGACCACGTTAGGCTGCAGCGCGTCGATCTGCTTGAAGATGTTCTGGGTGTTGGTTTCGGTGAGGATGTAGCAGTTGGGGTGCTGCTCGCCGAGGCGCTCGGCGCGCATCTTGATCTGCTGCTCGCTTTCCTCGCCCGAGATGTAGAGCACCTTCATCTGCGTCAGGCTCATGGCAATCTGGAGCATGAGCGTGCTTTTGCCGATGCCCGGCTCGCCGCCGATGAGCACCAAGGAGCCCGGTACGAGTCCGCCGCCCAGCACCCGGTTCAGTTCGCCGTCGTTGGTATCAAAGCGCGACTCTTCCTCGAAGTGAATTTCGGAGATGACGCGGGGCTTGGCGGCCTTGGTGGTGCCTACCGTGGTGGAGGCTTTCCAGGAGCCGGCCGCCGAGTTGTCTTCCTTCTGGATGACTTCCTCAACGTAAGTGTTCCACTCGCCGCAACTGGCGCAGCGGCCGAGCCATTTGGCGCTTTGGGCGCCGCAGTTCTGGCAGAAAAATAAGGTCTTGAGCTTGGCCATTCCTAAACAGGTTGGGGAGAATGGGTGTAAGGCAAATTTGCGCCAAAAAGTTTAGCAAGAACGGCATTTGGCGGCAGGTTTCCCGGGCGCTTTTTATGGACGGTAGTATATGAGCCTTTACAGCCGGAGTAAGCCCAAATCCGCCCTGCGGTGGGCAGGATAGTGTCGAAGCGAATACTTATATAATAACTCGAATAATAAAATGAATAATACCTTCTATATAGTATTTTTGCCTTATTGCGTGGGCTGGTTCCAAGCATCAGTCTTCTGATCGGTTTTCTCTTCTCTTTACTTGTTCAAGTATGAAACACTATTACCGTCTGCTACTTGGCGTCGGCCTCAGCGGATTGTCTTACTCAGCGCTGGCGCAGACTGGCGCAGTTGGCGTAGGCACTACCACCCCCGATGCCAACGCCGCCCTGGATATTTCGGCGGGCACAGGGGCCAACAAGGGCCTGCTGGTTCCGCGCATGACGGAAGCCCAGCGCACGGCCCTCACCACCACCAGCCAGGGGATGCTCGTGTACCAGACCAATGGCACTCAGCCGGGCTTTTGGTACTTTCAGGGCGGGCAGTGGCTGCCGCTGGGCATTGGCTCGGGCACCAGCGCCCAAAGCTGGCTGCGCACCGGCAATGCCGGTACTACCCCGGCGTCAAACTTTGTAGGAACTACTGATGCGCAGGACCTGGTGCTGCGCACCAACAACACCGAGAAGCTCCGCCTCGACATCGACGGCACGCAGTTCGCCACCTCGGCTAAAGGCATTGCACTGAACCAGGCGGATGCGCCGCTCATCACGCGCGGCTGGGACAAGTTTACTTCGGGCGCCTACAACGGCCTGGGCCGCTGGGGCCTGTTCATGGAAGCCAACACCCTCACGTTTGGGGTGCCAGCGCTGGGCGGCAAGCAGTTTCAATGGGTGAGCTACGACGCCGCTTCCGCCCGTAGCGCCACCTTCATGACCCTGAGCCAGGAAGGCCGCCTGGGCATCGGCACTACGCCGGACCTCACACTGGACGCGCTTGGCGCCATTGGCCTGCGCAATAATGCTGCCTGGGACCATCTCTACTTCACCCACGATGGCGTCACGGCCTTTGTGAATGCCGGCGGGGCCGAAGGCGGCCTGTCGCTGCGTGTAGGCAGCAGCGCCCAAGGCAGCTACGGCGACCCCACCCAGAACTACCGCGATGTGATGCGTCTGCTAACCAGCGGCAACGTCGGCATCGGAGTTACGAACCCGGCGCAGGCGCTGGAGGTAGCCGGGGGCATTTCGGCTTCTTCGGCCACTGCCATCAGCAAGCAGGGCGCATTTCTGGAGTGGAACCGCTCCGGCGGTGATGGCGAAACCTGGCTGCTCAACCAGCAGGGCCTGGGCGGGGGCAACGCGGGCATCCGGTTTGGTGGCGTAACGCAGGGCAATGCTGCGACCGAGTGGGCCCGTTTCCTGAACAACGGCAACTTCGGCATCGGCGTGACAAACCCCGGCGCGAAGCTGGAAGTGGCAGGGCAAGTGAAGATTACGGGCGGCGCGCCTGGTGCCGGTAAAGTTCTGACCTCCGACGCCAGCGGCCTAGCTACATGGCAGACCCCAGCCGCTGGTTCTACTGCCACCAACATCCAGACGACCGGCACCTTTGCCGTGCCTGGCACCGGCAACGCTTCGCTGGCACCCACCACCGGCGTAGTGGTACTGACGGACAATGCCAGCACCGGCAACGGCACCATCACGCTGGGCGCCGGCACCAACGGCCAGACGCTGCTGGTCACCAACCTGGATGCGCAGGCCGTGAGCCTGATTAGCACCAGCGGCACGGGTAACCTGCTGCCCAATTTCGCGGCGGAGTTCGTGTACATCGTGAATGGCACCACCAGTGGCTGGTTCCGTGTCAACTAATCCTTTTCTTCCGACCTTCTTTTTCTCTGAATATGCGAATTCTCGCTACTCCTGCCGGCATTGTACCGGCCTCTTCTCTTCCTGCTGCTGAGCCCGAGCGCCGTGGCTGGCTCAAGCGCCTGGGCGCCCTGCTGGGCGGCGGCCTGCTGGCTGGCACTGCAGCCGCCGGCACCCGTGGTACGGCCTCGGTGCAAAGCGCAGATCCTTTTATTGGTGAAATCATGCTGTTTGCCGGCAACTTTCCACCCAGAGGATACGCGTTTTGCGAAGGTCAGCTCTTGTCTATTTCGCAGTATACCGCCCTGTTCTCTATCCTCGGAACGACATACGGCGGAAATGGTATTCAGAATTTTGGCCTACCAGACCTGCGCGGCCGTTTTCCTATGCACGCCGGCGCGTCAACAGGGCCAGGACTCAGCCCGCACGCGCTGGGTGAGAAAGCTGGCGCCGAAAGCGTAACGCTGCTTTCCAGCCAGATGCCGGCCCACACCCATCAGATGGTAGCTACCACCGCCTCTGGCACCTCGGCCTCTCCCGATGGAGCTTTCCTGGCTAACGATGGGCGCGGCGGCACGCAATACGCAACCGGCACCGCTGGCGCCACGCTGGCTCCGCAGAGCATCGGGGTAGCCGGGGCGAGCCAGCCCCACTCTATCATGCCGCCGTATTTGGGCATCAACTTCTGCATTGCGCTGGAAGGGGTTTTTCCGCCTCGGAACTAAGGCGTTGTCTGGTATGAAGCCTTTCTACTCTCTTCTGGCCCTGGGTTTGGCGGCCGGCCCGCTGGCGGCCCAGGGCCTGACCAACAACGGCGCTGTCCTGACGGTGCCGGCCGGCGCGACGCTCTACGTGCCAGGCGCTCTGAACAACCAGGCGGGCAGCACGCTCAGCAATGCCGGTACCGTGCTGGTCGGCGGCAATCTGACCAACGCTGGCACGCTCACGTCGGCAGGGTTGGTGCGGGCGGTGGGCACCGCCAACCAGAGCCTGACCTCCGGCGGCGCCAGCCTCGCGCAGCTGGAAATAGCCAACACCGGCCCGGCGGGCCAGAACGTGGTGAGCGTTCCGGCCGACCTGACCATCACGCAGCAGCTCACGCTCACTAGTGGTATGGTGCAGACGGCCACCACCGCTACGGTGCTGCTGCCCAACACAGCCTCCGTGAGCGGGGAAGCGCCGGGCCGCTACGTGCAGGGCAACCTGCAGGTGACGCGCACCGGCGTAAACAGCACCACCAACTTCGGCAACGGCGCCACGCTCAACCCCGGCAACAACCTGGGTACCGTAACGGTGAAGCGCACCGCGGGCCTGCTGCTGCCCAACGTGAGCTACGGCCAGAATACGGCGGCTCCCGCCTTTAAAGGCATCGACCGGATCTGGACCATCACCAGCGGCAACAACCCCAACTCGGCCGTGGCCGTGACCCTGGACTGGCTGCCCGAGAACGACAACAGCCTGAGCAGCTTCGCGGCGATGCAGGCGTGGCAGGCTGCTACGCCTTCGTCCTGGCAGAAAGCCGGGGCGCAGGCGGCCGCCACCACTACGCCCAGCAGCCGCAGCTTCTCGTTCAGCACCACCGTGCTGGGCCTGCTCACGGTCAGCAACTCGGCCAATCCGCTGCCGGTAGAGCTGGTAGAGTTCACGGCTGAGCGCCAGGGCGAAGACGGCCTGTTGCGCTGGACTACGGCCTCGGAAACAAACAACGCCCGCTTTGAGGTGGAAGCCAGCGCCGACGGGCGCACGTTCAGCCGTATCGGGCAGGTGGATGGCCGCGGCACCACCAGCCAGCGCTCCGACTACCGTTTCCTCGACCGGAATCTGGCCCGCTATCAGGCCAGCCCCGTGTACTACCGTCTGCGTCAGGTAGACCAGGATGGCACCACCACCACTTCGCCCGTCCGGACGGTGCAGGTGCCCGGCGCCACGCCTAAGCTGCTGGCCGAGGCTTTCCCCAACCCACACCGCAACGGCAAGCTCACGCTGCGCGTGCAGGCCCCGGAGGCTGGTACCATCACGGTGCGCGTGCACGAGGCCACCGGCCGCCTGCTGTGGCAGGAAACCCGGCCAGTGCAAGCCGGCTGGAACGAGCAGGCGCTGCCCCGCGCTGCCGAGCTACCCCAGGGCTTGTATCTGCTATCGGTGGGCCAGGCCCGGCAGCAGCAGATTGTAAAGCTGGTGCGCGAGTAGGTGTTGCGCTGGCAAGCGGTTGAAAAGCGCCCCTAACCGGGGGCGCTTTTTTGTTGGCTGGCCGCTGACCCAAGTGGGGTATGTGTGCGCAAAATCAATAGCTTACGGATATTTTGTATCTGCGCCCTGCTCGCCTGGCCTGGTGGCCTCGCTGCATTGCCTCCGGCTGGTAGGCCGGGCTACAGTATGGGTAATCAAGTATCCTGGATTTCGCCTGAATTTCTATGCGCAAACTATTCCTCTACGCGGCCCTGCTGCTGCTCTCGCAATGCTCCAAGTGCAAGGACAACGACCCTTCGCCCGAAGCCCGGCTACCACCCGTCACCCAAACCGGCGCCAACACCTTCGGCTGCCTTGTGAATGGGGAAGCTTGGACACCACAGGGGAACGATGGTACAGCTAATTACACAGTGTCGTATGACCTATTCCCGAGTGGGGGGATAATAAATATTAGCACGTACAGGATATACGGACAGGGCGCTAATGATTTCCAAACGATTTCTGTCTGGGCAAAAGGAATACAGGGTGTCGGCACTTTCTACTTTGCAAACTCATCAAGTGCCGCCGCAGGCTTTTTAAACCGGAAGACCAACTGTTATTGGAGCAGTACAGATTCTGCAGTTACCTATCGACGCGGCAATCTGACTATCACCCGGCTAGATCTGCAGGCCGGTATCGTCTCCGGTACGTTCGACTTCACGCTCTACAAACCCGGCTGCGACTCCATCCGCGTCACGCAAGGCCGCTTCGATAAGAAGCTGTAATCACCTTTGCCACTTTCCGGCTACCTGCGCCGCTAAACGCCGCGCTGCCCGTATCTTGGCGGAACCTGTGGGCCGCTGGCTGGCCCTGCCGTTGCGCTATGTTGTTTCGTCGTCGTCCTGTTGCTGCTGCCGAGCTGTCCGATGCGGACTTGCTGCGGCGCTACCACGCCCAGGGCGAGGTGGCCGACCTGGGCGTGCTCTACGAGCGGCATATGAGCGGCGTGCTGGCCATTGCCCGCCGCTACCTCCGCGACGAAGCCGATGCCCAGGATGCCGTGATGCAGCTATTCGAGCAGCTAGTGCCCAAGCTGCGGCAGCACACCGTGGAGAACTTCCCGCCCTGGCTGCACGCCACGGCCCGCAACCACTGCCTGATGGTGCTGCGGGCCCGCCAACGGGCCGGCCCCGCGCTGGTGCACTTTTCCGACGAGGCCGGTATGGAATCGGTAGCGGCCCGGCATCTGACCGCCGACGACCCCGCCGACGCCGAGCTGCACGAGCAGCACCTGCAGCAGCTGGAACACACCCTCGCCGAACTGCCCCCCGGTCAGCGCCAGTGCCTGGAGCTGTTTTACCTTGAAAAGAAAAGCTACCGCGAAGTGGCGGCCCTCACCGGCTTCGACCTCAACGCCGTAAAAAGCCACCTCCAAAACGGCAAGCGCAACCTGCGCCGCCTCCTGCAAGCCTCCGCCTCCGATGCCTCGCCCTAACCCAACCTCCGCACCCTCTGCCCCGGCCGGCGCCCACCTGCCGGTGGAGCAGCTGCGCCGGTACGTGGCCGGGCAGCTGCCGCCGGCCGAGGAGCACGCCGTGGAAGCCCACACGCTGGATTGCGCCGTGTGCGCCGATATGCTGGAAGGCCTGGAGCTGCAGCCCGCCGCCGCCCACGAGGCCAGCCTGGCCGCGCTACGCCAGCGCCTGCACACCCGCGTAGCCGAGCTGGCCCCTGAAGCTGCCCCCGAATCCGCCGTAGTTCCTCTGTGGGCGTGGCGGCCGCTGGCGGCAGCGGCCGTGCTGCTGATTTCGTTGAGCGTGGTGGGCTGGCTGGCAGTCAGTCGGTTCAGCAGCGCGCCCAACATAGCGGCCCGCACAGCCCCGAAAGCCGCCGCCCGCCAACCCACCGGCGCGCCTGCCACCGTGCAGCCCGCCGAGCCGGCGGCCGCCGCTTCTGATGTGGCAGTTGTAATCCCGCCTGCTGCGCCGGCCTCGCCGCTGCGGCGGCCACCGGCAGCGCCAATGCGGCAGCGGGCAATAGTAGTGTCTGATGCCGAAGTGCCCGCTCCGGCGGCTGATCTTGCGTCCGGCAGTCAGGTTTCTGGCCTGGGCAGCATGATGGACGTGGCTGCCGTGGCCGCGCCGGATACTGTGGAAAGTAAGTCGGTGGCGGCGGCCGCGGCTCCGGCAGCAGCCAAAGCTAAAATGGCCCGCGTAGCCGGCGTTTCGGTAACGGCCGCGCCGGTGGCTCCGCCGGCTACCCGCACCGTGCAGGGCCGCATTACGGATACGAGCGGCCAGCCACTGCCCGGTGCCACCGTGCTGGTAGCTGGCACCCAGACTGCCACCAGCACCAACGCCGACGGGGCGTTTTCGCTGCAGGTGCCGGCCGCGGCCCCACAGCTGGCGGTCAGCTCCGTCGGCTACGTCGCCCAGACCCGCACCCTGCGTCCCTCCGACTCCACGCTGGCCCTGGCGCTGGCGCCGGATAGCCGGCAGCTGAGCGAGGTGGTAGTGGTGCGTCGCGAGGCACCGCCGCTGCTGCCCAGCATCGGCGCCACCCCGGCCGGCGGCTACCCCGCCCTGCGCAAGTACCTGCGCGACAGCCTCGACTACCCGCAAAAAGCCCTGGACGAACGGCTGGAAGGCACCGTGCGCCTGCAGTTCATGGTAGGCACCGATGGCAAGCTGAGCGACTTTAAGGTGCTGCGCAAAGTGTCGCCGGAGTGCGATGAAGAAGCCATCCGGCTGCTGCAGGCGGGCCCGGCTTGGTTTCCGGCCGTGCAAAGCAACCGCCGCGTAGCCCGCAAAGTCGTGGTTGACGTGCCGTTCAAGATTGTGCAGCGGTAGCGTGATAGTTGAATAATACAACGTCATGCAGAGGCCGGCGGCCGAAGCATCTCGCCGGTGTAGTAGAATTAGTTTACTACACTGGCGAGACGCTTTGGCCGCCGGCCTCTGCATGACGGGCGGTAACTACCCGCTAATACGCCGTTAGCCGCTGTAGCCGCCGCCGCTTTCGGGCTCGGTGGCGCTGCCGCCGGCTTTATCGGGGGTGGGTAGCTCGGGCTCGGTTTTCAGCTCTACCTGGCTGTAGTCGGGGGCACCGTTGCCGGCGGTGGGCACGGGCGTTTCGGCGGTGGCGGATATCCGGGTGCTGGTGGACTCCTGGTTTTCGTGGTTAGGCGGCGTTACGGCGGCGTCCTGGTGGGCGGTCGGTGTGGCGGGCGAGGTCGACAGGGCGTCGGATTCGTCTTCGAAGGTCTTTTTCATGGGAAAGTATAGGCTGGTGATGTGCCGGTGTATACGCAGCCGGCCAGTGCCGGGGCTATGCCCGGGCCGCGCATAATTTGGGGATTGACGTGCCGCCCGGGCCGAACCGTGTACACCCGGAACAAGCGTGGCGGCGCCAGTGCCAGAGCATCTGGTTTACGTGCTGATTTACAGGTAGTGAGTAGTTGAATTATCGTCAAATTCCTGTTTTAAAGGCAGTTGCTTGTAATCTAAATACTCGATGCTTGTGTCTGATTACTTGCTACCTTACACCCGATTTCTATCCTTTACCAAGCATTATGTCACTACTATCCCGCCGGGTGCCGCAGGCCCTGGCGTTGCTGGCCACCTTGGCCGGCCCCTCCGCCTATGCCGGCTCTGGCCTGCACTTTGTCGAAAACCGGAAGCAATGGGCAGACCCGGTGAAGTTTCGGGCCGAAATACCGGGTGGCAGCGTCTACCTGACCTGTAGCGGCTTCGTCTACGACTGGCACAGCGCCGCCGACCTGCGCCGGGCCCACGACGCCCTCGAAACGACCAGCCGCGCGTCCAAGCCGGCTCCGGCCGTGCCTGTCCGCGGGCACGCGGTGTTCGTTGATTTTGTGGATGCCGCGCCCACTGGGGCGCCAGTGGGCCGGGAGCAGGAAAAAACCTACCACAACTACTTCTTCGGCAACGACCCGGCGCGCTGGGCCAGCAACGTGGCGTTGTTCGGGGAGGTGCGCTACTCCGGCCTCTACCCCGGCACCGACCTGCGCGTGTACGGCACCGAGCCGGGCGGCCTGAAGTACGATTTTGAGGTGCAGCCCGGCGGCCACCCCGAAGCCATTGCCCTGCGCTACCGCGGCACCGACGGCCTGCAGGTGCAGCCCGACGGCACGCTGCTGGTGCACACCTCCGTGACAGATGTGGTGGAGCAGCGCCCCTACGCCTATCAGCTCGTGCAGGGGCAGCGCCGCGCGGTGCCCTGCCGCTACCGCCTCAGCGGCAACCTGCTGCACTACGAGTTTCCGCAGGGCTACGACCCCGCCACAACCCTGGTGATTGACCCGGCGGTGGTGGCCTGCACCTACTCGGGCGGCGCCGGCGAAACCTGGGGCGCGGCCAGCGGCTACGATGCCGCCGGCAACATCTATTCCGCCGGCTTCGCGCAGACTCCGGGCTTTCCCGTGACGCCGGGCGCCTACCAGAATGCCTATCAGGGGGGCACGGAAGTAGCCATCAGCAAGTTCAGCCCTACCGGCTCGCAGCTGCTGTATGCCACCTACCTGGGCGGCGCCGGGGTGGATGAAGTGCGGGCCCTGCGCACCTCGGCAACGGGCGACCTGTACGTTCTCACCCAGACCTCGTCCAGCAACTTCCCGGTGACAGCCGGCTGCTACGACCCCTCGGCCAACGGCAATGTCGATCTGGCCATTACACGCTTCAATGCTACCGGCACGTCGCTGCTGGGGTCCACGTATCTGGGCGGCCTCTACTCTGATTACGGCACCGAATTGGCCTTGACCAGTACCGGAGTAGTCGTGACCGGCAACACCACTTCCGACAACTTCCCGACCACCGCCGGGGCCTACGACCGGACGCTGAGCGGCCAGGACGTGCTGGTAGCCAGCCTCAGCCAGTCGCTGACGACGCTGCAGTGGAGCACGTTTCTGGGCGGCAGCGTTGGCAATGCCGAAACGGCCAACAGCCTGCAGGTGGAAACCAACGGCAACATCCTGGTGGCCGGCGCTACCAATGCCCCCGACTTTCCGGTAACGCCCGGCGCGCTGCGCACCACCTACGCCGCTCCCGGCGACGGGTTTGTGGCGCGTCTGCAGGCCGATGGCCGTGCGCTGCTGGCTTCCACGTTTATAGGCTCCCTGCTTGGCATCGACCAGGTACAAAAGCTGGGGCTCGACGCGGAGGGCAACGTGGTGGTGTGCGGCACCGCCGGCGGTGTCGGTGTCCTGGAAGCCACGCCCGGCGCGCTGGCGTTGGCGGGCAACGTGTTTGTTGCCAAGCTCAACAAGGCCCTGACCAGCCAGTTCTTTCTGGCCAAGCCGGTTAACTTCTCCTTCTCCCAGCCTACTGCGCTGGGCGTGGATGCCTGCGGCAATATCCATCTGGCGGGCTTTGATGGGGGCGGGCAGCCGCTGCTGAACCCGCTGCCGGGCACCGGCACCACGGGCGGCGTATATCTGACCACCCTCAGCGCGGCCGGCAACGCCCGACTGTTTGGCTCGTATTTCGGCCCGTCGGTGCAGCACGCGCATGGCCCCGCGCACCGCTTCGATGCGCAGGGGAAGCTCTACCACAGCATCTGTACCACAAGCAGCTTTATTACTACTGTTTCGGCCTACTCTCCCATCCGCCGCAGCTCCGGGTTCGATATGCTGACGTTCAAGATAGACCAGGCCAGTAGCGCCAGTACCCTGGTGCAGGCCACCGTGGCCGCCGTCGACTCTGTCTGCGCGCCGGCTACGGTCACGTTTGCCAACACCTCGACTGGCAGCAGCAGCTTCCTCTGGAATTTCGCCGACGGCACGGCCCCTAGCACCGACAAGAACCCGGTGCACCTGTTCCAGAACCCCGGCACCTACCGGGTGCGGCTGGTGGCGCTGGGCACCGGCACGGGCTGCTCGCGCAACGATACCACCTACGTGACGGTGCGTGTGAAAAGCCGCCCAACGGTGACGCTGCCCCGCAACCAGGTGCTGTGCCCCGGCGGCTCGCTCACGCTGACGGCCGCCGCCAGCCCCGGCACTACTTACCGCTGGAACACCGGCGCCACCACCGCCGGCATCCGCATCACGCAGCCCGGCAAATATGTCGTGACGGTCAGCAACGGCAGCTGCACCACCCGCGACAGTACCGTGGTGCTGCAGCCGGCTCTGGCGAGGCTGCCGGCTGACACCACGGGCTGCGTAAGCGGCGGCGTGCGGCTGCGGGCGCAGGCCGCGCCCGGCAGCACCTACCTCTGGTCGACGCAGGCTACTACGCCGGAGATTGTGGCCACCACCTCGGGCCGCTACACGGTGCGCGTCACGCAGGGCGGCTGCACCGAGGAAAAAACCGTGACCGTGAACCTGCGGCGCCCCATTCTGCCGCCCAACGTCATCACGCCCAACGGCGACGGCGACAACGACTTCTTCAAGCCCGACCAGGATGTGCTGGAGCCCGGCACCCGCCTGCGCCTCTACAACCGCTGGGGCCGCCAGGTATACGCCACCGACAACTACCGCAACGACTGGAACGCCGCCGAGCAGCCGGCCGGCGTCTACTACTACACGCTGGAAAACGAGCTGTTCTGCACGCCGGCCAGCAAAGGCTGGGTGGAAGTGGTGAAGTAGGCCGGCGCGCCGCTTCTTCGGCAGGCCTTCCGTACTTTTGCCCCATCCTTACCTGTCACCTCATCCTCTTCTCACCCCACAAGAAGCATGACGCAGTTCCGCACCGAGAAAGACACCATGGGCACCGTGCAGGTGCCGGCCGACGCCTACTACGGCGCCCAGACCCAGCGCAGCATCGACAACTTCCAGATTGCCCAGGACATCAACCGGATGCCCAAGGAAATCATCCGCGCCTTCGCCTACCTCAAGAAAGCTGCCGCCCTCACCAACCGCGACGCCGGCATCCTGCCTGCCGACAAAGCCGAGCTGATTGGCCGCGTGTGCGACGAAATCCTGGACGGCAAGCTCGACAAGGAGTTTCCGCTGGTGGTGTGGCAGACCGGCTCGGGCACCCAAAGCAACATGAACGTGAACGAGGTGGTGGCCTACCGCGGCCACGTACTGCAGGGCGGCAGCCTCTCCGACGAGAAGAAAGTGCTGGCTCCCAACGACGACGTGAACAAGTCGCAGTCGAGCAACGACACGTTCCCGACGGCCATGCACATTGCGGCCTACAAAATCCTGGTGGAAACCACCATTCCCGGCATCGAGAAGCTGCGCGATACGCTGAAGCAGAAGTCGGAGCAGTTCATGCACATCGTCAAAATCGGCCGCACCCATCTGATGGATGCTACCCCGCTGACGGTGGGCCAGGAGTTCAGCGGCTACGTGTCGCAGCTCGACCACGGCCTGCGCGCCATCAAGAACACGTTGGCGCACCTCTCGGAGCTGGCGCTGGGCGGCACCGCCGTAGGCACCGGCATCAACACGCCCGCCGGCTACTCAGAGAACGTGGCCAAGCACATTGCCGACCTCACCGGTCTGCCCTTCATCACCGCTGAAAACAAGTTTGAAGCTCTGGCCGCCCACGACGCCATCGTGGAAGCCCACGGCGCGCTGAAAACGGTGGCCGCCTCGCTGATGAAAATCGGCAACGATATTCGCCTGCTGGCCTCGGGCCCGCGCGCCGGCATCGGCGAGCTGCACATTCCCGACAACGAGCCCGGCTCCAGCATCATGCCCGGCAAGGTGAACCCCACCCAGTGCGAGGCCATGACGATGGTAGCCGCCCAGGTGATGGGCAACGACGTGGCCATCAACATCGGCGGCATGAACGGCCACTTCGAGCTGAACGTGTTCAAGCCCGTGATGATCTACAACTTCCTGCACTCGGCCCGCCTCATCGGCGACGTGTGCGTGTCGTTCAACGACAAATGCGCCGTGGGTATCGAGCCCCTGGAAGCCAACATCAAGAAGCACGTTGATTCGTCGCTGATGCTGGTAACGGCCCTCAACCCCCACATCGGCTACTACAAAGCCGCCGAAATTGCCCAGACGGCCCACAAAAACGGCTCGACCCTGAAGGAAACCGCCCTCCAACTCGGCTACCTCACCGAGGAGCAGTTCAACGAGTGGCTCAAGCCCGAAGATATGGTAGGCGAAATCAAGAAGTAGTGCTTACAGCGGGTTCGTCCCGCTAATACAAAGCGCCGCTGCCTTACTCCAGGCAGCGGCGTTTTGTTTTTTCGGCATCTTTACGGCGTACTCCCCCAACTCCTTTGCCCGCATGGATTTCGCCAAGGATATCGTTCTGGAAAACCACCGCGTCCTGCTGCGCCCGCTGCAAACGGCCGACTTCGAGGCCCTGCGCCCCGTGGCGGCTACACCGGAGCTGTGGGCCTACACCCTCACCCGCGCCGACGACCCAATCAGCCTGGCCGCGTATCTGACCGAGGCCGTGCGGGGCCGGGAGCAGCAGCGCCGCTACCCGTTTCTTATCGTGGACAAGCAGACCGGCCGTGCAGCCGGCAGCACCAGCTACTACAACCTGGATGAGGCTGACGCCCGGCTGAGCATTGGCTACACCTGGGTGGGGCAGGAGTTTCAGCGCACGGGCCTCAACCGCGCCGCCAAACACCTACTGCTGCACTATGCCTTCGAGGTGCTGGGCTGTGAGCGGGTGGAGCTGGAAACCGACTCGCGCAACCATAAGTCGCAGAACGCCATGCGCCGCATGGGGGCCACCGAGGAAGGGACGCTGCGCAGCCACCGCCGCACCCAAGGCGGCATCCGCCGAGACACGGTCATCTTCAGCATCATCCGGCCCGAGTGGGAGCAGCTGCGCCGGACGGTATTCGGCGCCTTCGACGCGGTGGCCCGTGGCTAGCCCGGAGCGGCCGCCGCGGCGGTTTCCGGCGGTGCTGCGGCGCCGGGCCGCTAGCTTCGGCTATGCGCTGCGGGGTGTGGCGGCGGCGCTGCGCACGGAGGTGCATCTGCAGTTTCATGCGGCCGCCACCGTAGCGGTGCTGGGGCTGGGCTGGTATCTGGAGCTGGCGCGCTGGGAATGGGCGCTGGTGGTACTGGCCGTGGGGCTGGTCTGGAGCCTGGAGCTGTTGAATACCGCCGTGGAGGCCGTTGTGAACCTGGTGTCGCCGGAGTACCACCCGCTGGCCGGCCGAGCCAAGGACGTGGCCGCCGGCGCCGTGCTGGCCGGAGCCATAGCCGCCGCAGCAGTGGGCGCGCTAGTATTTGGCCCGCGCTTGTGGGCGTTATTGTGATAGGGTGATGGAATGATAATGGAGTGACAAACCATGAACGTCATGCAGAGGCGCAGCCGAAGCATCTCGCGTGGGCCTCACCCCCCGGCCCCCTCTCCTTCAGAGAGGGAGAGACAGACGACTTTTCTCAGACGGCCGTGTTTTCTTGAATTAGCCCGCGGGCGAGATTCCTCGCTCTGCTCGGAATGACGTTCTTTCTTTACCTGTCACCTGTCACCTGTCACCTGTCACCTGTCACCTGTCACCTGTCACCTCATCACCAACCTCAGCGCCGGATAGGCGTACGTACAGACCAACGGTTGGCTTATCGGCTGCCGTCTGTACTTTTGCGCCCTCTTTTCCCGTTGCCATGCGCTCCTTTCTACTATTGCCGGCCACTGCGCTGGGTGTACTGCTCTGCAGCTTCGGCTGCCAGAAAAACGTGAGTGTCACGACGCCAACCGACACACCGGCCAACGGCACCACGGGCATCACCTCCACGCCGGCCCCGGCCGCCCGCAACACCACCACGCCCGTGCCCGATGCTCCCGTAGCGCAGTTCGACACCACCGCCCGCCCGGGCTGGCTGAAGGCCCGCATTGAGGCGCATCTGGCCGAGGAGAAGCAGAACCCGCCCATTCAGGTGTTCCGGTACCGCTACAAAGGTGCCGTGGTGTACTACGAAACCAGCCCCTGCTGCGACCAGTACACCAACCTCTACGACCAGAAAGGCAAGCTACTGTGCCACCCCGACGGCGGCCTCACGGGCCGCGGCGACGGCAACTGCTCTGATTTCAACAAAAATAAAACCGAAGAAAAGCTGGTTTGGCAGGACCCCAGATAGGGGCCAGCGGCCTGCGGGCGGCAAGACCATCGGGCGTGGTATAACGCCTGAGTTTGCCGGCGGCAGCCCTGGCGCTTCTTCCACCAGCACAGCACACGTATGATTAATACCATTGACAAACTGGGGGCCTACAACGTGTGGGCCAACGAAACCCTGCTCCGCCACCTCGACGGCCTCGTAGCCAACGGCGCTACCATCCCGGCCAACGTGCTGCGGCTGTTCAGCCACGTGCTCAACGCCCAGTCTATCTGGATTGGCCGCCTCACGGGCACGCCCAGCCCCGTGAAAGTATGGCAGGAGCACGACTTGGCCGGCCTGCACCACTGGCACGAGCAGTCGACGGCCCGCTTCTACGGCCTGGCCGCCGCCGCCGACGAAACCGAGTTGCACCGCCTCATCAGCTACACCAACTCGGTAGGGGAGAGCTTCACCAGCCAAGTGTCCGACATCTTCACGCACCTGCCCATTCACGGCAACTACCACCGCGGCCAGGTGGCCATCAAGCTGCGCGAGCAGGGCCTGGAGCCCATCAACACCGACTACATCACCTACTGCCGCGAGCTGTCGGCGAAGGCGCAGGCCGCCGACGTGCCCAGCCTGTAAGCAAAATCCCGGTTTGCGGGTTATACCGAAGCCTTTTCAGGATTTCCTGGAAAGGCTTCGGCTTTTTTTGGCCACAACCGGGTACCGCCGCCGCCGCGCCGCCTGCGTATGTAGTGCTGCTAACCTTGTTTCCTGCATGACCACCGAACCCACCACCCAGCCCGTTCTCACGCCCGAGCGCCTCGCCTCGGCCTACACCTACGCCCGCTACCGCCAGCTCATCGACGAGCTGCAGGCCGACGGCAAAACCACCGGCCCCCAGCAAAGCCCGGAGCTGACCGAGTACACCCACCTCAACGTGCAGCGCATGCAGCGCCTCGACAAAACCACCCGCGTGCTGCCCGAGCTGGCGGCCGCCGTGCAGGCCCTGCCGCAGCGCTACGAGTGGCTGATTATCACGGAAGGCTGGTGCGGCGACGCGGCCCAGATCGTGCCCGTGCTGGAAGCCGTGGCCCAGGCTTCAGGCGGCAACATCCGCACCCACTACCTGCTGCGCGACGAAAACCCCGACCTCATGGACCGCTACCTCACCAACGGCGCCCGCTCCATCCCGCAGCTGGTAGTGCTCCACGCCGAGACGCTCACCGAGGCCGCCCACTGGGGCCCGCGCCCCGTGCCCGCCCAAGCGCTGCTACTCGACCTGAAAGCCCAGGGCGCCACCCACGAGGAATACGCCGAGAAAATTCACGGCTGGTACGCCAAAGACAAGACCCAAACCACCCAGCACGAGCTGCTGGCCCTGGTGCAAAAGCTGCGCTAGAACGCCCACCGGCCAATAAAAAGCGCCCCGTAGCTGTTGCTGCGGGGCGCTTTTGCGTGTGTGCGGTTACGAGGGTTAGCCGCCGGTTTTGGCCGTGTCGGGCTTGGTGGGCTCCGGGTCGGCGGGTTTGGGGTCGGCGGGGGCCGGCGTGGGGTCGGGGGCCGGGGTGGCGGGCTTGGCCGGTTGGGCTTTGGGCTTGCCGAACAGCGAGTTGAGGCCTTTGGTGGCCTGCTCCTTCAACTTGGCCTGGGCTTCAAGGCGGCGCTTTTCAATTTCCAGCTGGGCCTTGTTCTGCAGCTCCAGCTGCTTGCGCTGCAACTCGCGCTGCAGGCTGTCCTGCGCCACTTTGGCTTTGGCCTGCAGCTGCACCTTGGCGTCGTCGACCTTGGCCTGCACGATGTTGCTGACGATGTCCTTGGCCTGCGCCTTCACGCTGCCGGTGGTCAGCTTCACCTGCGGGTTGCTCACGGTGCCCCCGATGCTGAGGCCCAGCGTCACGCGCTCCGTGCCCTTGATGTCGGAGACGCCGGTGAGGCGCGTGAGCTGGCCGCTGAGCTGGCTGCCGAGCTTGCCGGTGGGCACGTTCAGGGCCGTCACGTACTCCAGCCCGCCGCTGCTGATGTTGTTGGAGCCGCCCACGGTCATTTTTACCTGGCCCACAGTCAGGTCAAACGGCTTCACGATGAAGTTGCCGTTGAGGATTTCGGCGGCCACATCCTTGTTGTTCACCGCAAAGCTTTTCAGCTCCTGAAACTGCGTGAGGCTGCTGATTTTATTGAGTACCGGCGAGCCGCTCACGGCCGCCCGCACCACCTCAAACAGGCCCTTGCCGGTGAGCGTGCTGTAGTTAGGCATCATGTCGGGGCCCATTTCGCCGCTCACGCTGAAGTTGGTGGAGAAGATGCCTTCCAGGTTGTCGGCCAGCGGCACCAGCGTCTTGATGGAGTTGAAGGCCGCAAAGGCGTTCTGGAAGTTCAGGTTCTTGATGTTCAGCCCGAAGTTGAACTTGGGGTGCGCCAGGTTCTTGCTGCTATACGAGCCGGTGGTGGCAAACGCGCCGCCCAGCGTGTTAAACGTCAGGCCGTTGAGCGTTGCTGTCTGGTCTCGCACGCCCACCGTGCCCTTCACGTTGTCGAGCTTGAGGTTGTCGTAAATCACCTGGCCCACAGTGGTGTTCAAGGTCAGGTCGAACTCCTTCGGAATCTGTAGCACGCCGTCGGCCTTGGTGGCGGCGGTGGGGGCTTTGGTGGCGGCCGTGGCGCCCTTGCTCGGCGCCGCCGTCACCTCGTCTACCATCCACTCGTTCACATTGAAGCGGCTGGAGTTCACCGTCAGGTTGCCACGCAGCGGCTGGCCGGGCACAAACAGGTAGCCCATGTAGTTGCTGATGGTGCCCGAGGCCGCCACGTCCGACGAGCCCACGAAGCCGGCCATGTTCTGCAGCACAATCTTGTCGTTATTGAAGGTGGCCGTGGCGCGGGTTACGCGCATGCCTTGCGGCAGGTCGGCGCTTTTGTAGGTGATGTTCTGCGCCTGCACCGTGCCCGAGGCTACCACCGTCTGGTAGCGCCCGGCCTCGATGTCGGCCATGTTGCCTTTGGCGGCCACGTTGCCGTTCAGGCGGCCCGTCACGGTCATGCCGTCCAGCGGGAATATTTTCGTGATTTTGGTGAGGTCCACGGTGCCTTTCACGTCGGCATCGAAGCGCAGCTTGTCTACGCCCTGGGTGCTCACGCGGCCGGCCAGCGGCTCGCCGTCCAGCAGCATCCGGAAGTTGCTGATGTCCACGCGCGTGTCGTTGAGCTGGCCCGTGGGGTTGGTCACCACGCCCGTAACCGTCAGATTCTCAATCGGGGCCGGAAACTGCTTGCTCTTCACGTAGCCGTTGGTCAGGTTCATCTTGGCCTGCACCACCGGCATCTGGGTGCTGGAGTACGTGCCTTTGGCGGTGCCATCCACGAACAGCTTGCCGCGCAGCAGCAAGTCCTGCACCGGGTACACCTTCATCATTTCGGCCAGGTCCACGTTGGCTTTCACGCGGCCGTCCACCTTCATCGGCTCCAGCCCGTCGATGGCCACGTTGCCATCAATCGGGTTCTGGCCCAGGTCGAGGTGAAACTGCTTCACGTTGACTTTCATGTTGTTGGTAAAGCCCGACGGGTTGTCCACCACCATGTCCACGTTGATGTTCTTGGCCGCCTGCGGTAGCTGCGGATACTTGAACATACCGTTCTTCACCTGCAGGTTCACGCCGTAGCCGGGCATCCGTACGTCGTTTTGCACGCCCTTGAAGTAGCCATTAAACGCCACCTGCCCGCTGGCTTCCACGTCTTTGAACTGCGCCGTGTACACGCCCGGCACCAGACTCAGAATGTTCTTGAAGTCGGTTTCCAGCGCCTTGAATGTCAGGTCGTAGGTGATGTCCGTGTCATTCGGCAGCCCGATGGTGCCGGCAAACTGGGCCGGGAAATCATTGAGTTGCACCTTGTTGTCTTTGAACGTGAACAGCATCTTCTCCAGGTCCATGGCCAGGGTCACGTCGCCGGTCAGCTTTTTGCGCGTCACGTACTCAGTGCCGTCGTAGGTCATCGAAAACTCCCGCGCCTCAGTCTGGCTGACCAAATCGAAGACGTTCTGCTCGAAGTCGCCGGAGCCGGTGTGGTTGAGGCCGCGCAGCTCCATGTTGAAGGGAATCGTGCGGTCCTCGTAGCGCAGGTGCCCGTCGGTCACTTCCCATTTGCTGATGGCCAGGTTGAGCGAAGTCGTATCCTGGCCCTGGGCCGCGGCGGCCGAGTCGGACAGCATCACGTCCCAGTTGGCGCGGCCGCTTTTCAGCACCTTCGCGCTGATGTCGGGCCGGTCGAGCACGATGCTCTTTATTTTGATTTGCTCGCCCCGGATGACGCTCATCAGATCCAGCCCCACCCGCAACGACGGCAGATAGGCTAGCGTGTCGCGCGCAAACGAGTCCTGCCCAATCACGCGCAGCTCATCGATGCCCAGTGCCAGATCCGGGAAGGTGCTGAATAGGGTCAGGCTGACGTTTTCGGGCTGGTACTGCACCTCGGCGTCCACCCGTTGGGCTAGCTGCTTGTCGAGCGCCTGCTTGATTTTGTCTTTGAACAGCAGCGGCGTCAGGGCCACGCCGGCCACCAGCACCACCACGAAAATCAGTAAGCCAATCCAGAATTTACGCATAGGAGAGAGGAGTTAGGGCTTAGGAAACCGGGCTTAGGGCATAGGGCTTAGGAAGGACAAACGTCCTACTTTCCAAGCCCTATGTACTAAGCCTAAAGCGTAGCAAAAGTAGCAGCCTTGGCCCGGCAACGGCCGCGGGCTGGTCGCCAAAATGCCCGCGTTGGTCGATTAATGCCCGCCGGATACTGCTAATGAGGCCGGAAAGTGGCAATTTAGTTTCCGCAAAGCCACATTGTTGTGTACGATACCAAGCCAGGCCGGCGTTTAACCTCTTGATGACAGGGCTATTCCGACGCAAAATCAGGGGCCGTTCCGGCCGCTTCCGCCGGCCGCTGCTGGCGGCAGTAGTCGCCGTAGTGGCGCTGCCCGCCGCCGCGCAGGACCTGTACTTTGCCCAGCCTTACGCCAACCGCCTGCACCAGAACCCCGCTTTCGCCGGCCTTCTCGACGATGCCAGCGTCACGCTCAGCTACCGCAACCAGTTCCCCACGCTGGCCGGCACCTTCACCACCAGCCAGCTCGCCGCCGACTACCGCCTCAAGGACCAGCATAACTCCATCGGCCTGCTGCTCAACCACGACCGGACCGGCGGCCTGGGCTACACCCGCTTCGAGGTAGGCGGCCTCTACGCCTACCAGACCCGCCTCAACAAAGCGCTGTCGTTTAGTGGCGGCCTGCGCGCCAGCTACGGCAACCAGCGCATCAGCTACGGCAACCTCGTCTTCGGCGACCAGCTTTCGGAAGACGGCACCACGACGCCCACCACCGCCGAGCCGCTCGATTTCAACCCCGTCAGCTACCTGAGCGTGGGCACGGGCGTGCTGCTCTACTCCCAGAACTTCTGGGTGTCGGTGGCCGGCCACCATCTCAACCAGCCCGACCTCGGTTTCCGCACCCAGGGCACGCTGCCCATCCGCTACGAGGTCAGCACCGGTTACAAGCACTACTTCCTGCAGCGCACCACGCGCCAGCAAACCCGCGAAATAAGTGTCACGCCCACCGCGCATTACGTGCGGCAGGGCGGCTCCGAGCGGGCCGAAGCCGGATTGTACGCAACCGTGACGCCGCTTACGCTGGGCGCCGTCTACCGCGGCATTCCGCTGCCCGGCGCCCCACGCCCGCAGCAGATTCTGACGGCCATTGCGGGCGTCAGCGTGGGCAGCTTCCGGGTTGGATATGCTTACGACGTGGCGCTGAGCAGCTTGAGTGCCGATCTGGGCGGCGCGCATGAAATAACTCTGACCCTGCGGGCGTTTGATTCGCTGGACGCCGCCTGGCGCCGCCTCAAACGTCGAAATTCCCCGGCGCCTCCTTGGCCATCGTTCTGAATTGTTGTATTATTGCAGCAACTTGCCTTGCCTAAAACGTTTTCTAACAGGTAGTTTCAACTCAATCATGAATTTTTCCAAGTACCTGCGTTTTGCGGTCGTAGGAGCCTGCGCTTTGGCTTCCTGCAAAAGCGGTCCGCCGACTGCTACTAAACCCGGTAAGTATAGCTCCACTACGGGCATCGATTATAACACCGAGGAAGGGATGAAAGTGGCAGACTACGCCGGCATTCCCGAAGGCCCGGGCCTTATCTTTATTGAAGGCGGCCGTACCGTACTCGGCTCGCAGGAAGAGGACGTGACGATGACCCACGACAACGTGGAGCGCACCGTAACCATCGCCTCGTTCTACATGGACGAAGCCGAAGTAGCCAACATCCACTGGCTGGAATACCTGCACTTTATCCGCAAAGACTCCTCTGAGGAATTCTACCAGTCGGCCCTGCCCGACACCACCGTGTGGGCCCGTGAGCTGTCGTTCAACGACCCGTACGTAGACTACTACCTGCGTTACCCCGGCTTCCGCTTCTTCCCCGTGGTGGGCGTAAGCTGGCTGCAGGCCAACGACTATTGCACCTGGCGTACGTCGAAGGTGAATGAAACGCTGGCCGGCAACTCGGAAGAGAGCAGCGGCGGCGGTGGCCTGTTCAAGCGTAAGAAGAAAGGCGACGCGGCCGAAGGCACCGATTCGGAAGGCAAGCCCAAGATTTCCATCGAAAACGGCAACACGCTGCCCAACTACCGCCTGCCCACCGAGGCAGAGTGGGAGTACGCCGCGCAGGCACTGGTTGGTACGCAGGAAACCGGCAACGAAAACCAGGAAAACAAGCGCATTTACCCATGGGATGGCCGCCAGGTGCGGAACTCCTACGGTGGCAAGATGGGCCAGTTCCTCGCCAACTTCAAGCGTGGCCGCGGTGACTACGCCGGTATTGCCGGTTCGCTCAACGACGGCGCCATGATTACAGAGTACATATACGCCTACCCACCGAACGACTACGGCCTGTACAATATGTCGGGCAACGTGAACGAGTGGGTGCAGGACATCTACCGCCCGCTCTCGTTTGAGGACGTGGAAGATCTGAACCCCTTCCGCCGCAACGGCTTCCTCGACCCTTCGGAGAAGTACGATAAGAAAGGCTACCAGTCGCTGATCGACGACCACGTACGCGTGTACAAAGGTGGTTCGTGGCGCGATGTGGCCTACTGGCTGTCGCCCGGCACGCGCCGCTTTATGGCTGAGGACTCGGCTACGGCCACCATCGGCTTCCGCTGCGCCATGATCAACGCCGGCTCGAACAAGTAAGAACTGCTGATTTGCGCTGATTGACTTGATTGCGCTGATTTTTACTTAGCCACAAAAGAAGAGAGCCGCTTCAGATGAAGCGGCTCTCTTCTTTTTTAGGATCTTACGGCAAGTCGTCTGCCTTGCAGAAATCAGCGCAAATCAGCGATCCGCGCAGGCAATGGTGGCGATGCTGACCTCGGTGGCGCCGGCGGCCAGCAGCGCGGCGGCGCAGGCTTCGAGGGTGGCGCCGGTGGTCAGCACGTCGTCTACTACCAGTACGTGTTTGCCCTGAATGGCTATTACATCGGCTACTTCAAATACTTCGGCGACGTTTTGCCAGCGCTGCACGCGGTTTTTGCGGGTCTGGGAGTCGGTGTGGGCGGTGCGGCGCAGGGCGGCGGCGTGCCAGGGCATGTGCAGGGCTTCAGCGAGGCCCTCGGCAAAAGGGGCGGACTGGTTGAAGCCACGCTTGGCCAGCTTACGCGGGTGCAGCGGCACGGGTACGATGAGGTCGAAGGTGAAGCCAGCCGCGGCCAAGTCGTGGCCGTACCAGCGGCCCAGGGCCAGGCCGACGTCGCGCTGGCCCTGGTACTTGAGCTGGTGGAGCAGGTGCTGCACCCGGCCGCGGCGCAGGAAGCGCAGGTAGCTCAGGGCGTGGCGTACGGGCAGCTTGCCCCAGAAGCGGCGGGCCAGCGGATTATCGGCCGGGGGCAGCAGGTGGTAGTCGGTGTAGGGGAGCTGGGCGCGGCAGCTGGTGCAGAGGTGGTCTTCGCCGCGGGCCAGCGGCTCCTGGCAGCCCAGGCACACGCGCGGGAAAATCAGGCCCCAGAAATCGGCGAGGATAGTAGCGGCGGTGGCGCGCATCGTAGATAGTCCTAACAGGTAGCGAATAAGCCCGGCGGCATCCGCTGGCGAACTTCTGCCTAATTTCGCGGTTAGAACGGGCCGGATTGAAAGTAGCAATTCGCGGCCATAGTTGCCGTAGTATTGTGAAGCTCTTGCTTCGTGTATCGTTGCTTTGGCACGAATACTTTCGGATAGCTCGTTCGGCCACACGCGAAGCAAAAGCTTCGCGCTACAACTCACTCATTACCTCATCACCCATATGTCGCAAGTCACTGAATTCAACGAGTACCGCCAGCGCATGAACGAGAAGATCATGGCGGCCGACAACAAGGTCATCAAGCGCTTCTTCAACCTCGATACCAACACCTACCAGGCCGGCGCCGTGGACGTGAAAACCAAGGAGATGCTGGGCTTGGCCTGCTCCATGGTGCTACGCTGCGACGACTGCATCAAGTACCACCTCGGCAAGTGCTTCGAGGAAAAGCTCACCGACGAGGAAATCTATGAGGTGTTTGCCATTGCCAACCTCATCGGCGGCAGCATCGTGATTCCGCACTTCCGCCGGGCCGTGGAGTACTGGGAAATTCTGAAAACGGAGGCCGTGGAAGCTGCGCCCGAACACCACCACGAGGCATGAGCCTCATGCACCCCGACGAAACCGAAACCCAGTTTGAAGAACGCTGGTACGGTTTCATGAACGAGATGCGCGAGCGGTTCGGCAAAAAGCCCGACCTGAACGCGCTGCTCCTCTTAATAGGTGTACAGGAGTTGGGCCAGGGCGCCGGGCCGTTCACCAAGGAACAGAAGCAGGACCTGATGCACATTGCCACCTGCCGCCTGTTCAGCCTCTCCGGCTATTACGAGTTGGAGCAGGTAGACGAGGAAGGCTGGCCGCATTTCCGGCTGGTGAAGCCCGTGCCGTTTGCCAGCCTCAAGGAGCAGGAGCGGATGCTGAAGTGGCACATCCTAGAGTATTTCGCCGAAATGGAAGGATAAATGGCTGGATTGCTGAATGGTTATACAGTCAACCGCTCAGCAATCCAGCCATTCACCAATTCAAACCATGCAAATCATCAGCTACAACGTCAATGGCCTGCGTTCGGCTCTGAGCAAGGGGCTGCTGGACTGGGTGAGGGAAGCGCAGCCCGACGTGCTATGCGTACAGGAAATAAAGGCGGGGCGCGAGCCGCTGGACGTGTCGGGGTTTGCGGCGCTGGGCTATGAGGCGTATCTGCATCCGGCCCAAAAGCCCGGCTACAGCGGCGTGGCCACGTTCACGAAGCAGACGCCCACGGCCGTGGTGGTGGGCTGCGGCACCGACCTCTACGACGCCGAAGGCCGCGTGCTGCGGCTGGATTTCGATGAGGTATCGGTGCTGAACGTGTACATGCCGTCGGGTACGAGCGGGCCGGAGCGGCAGGCGTTTAAGGTGGAGTGGCTGCACTTCTTCCGCACGTACGTGCGGCAGCTGCGCGCCGAAGGCCGCCAGCTTGTCATTGGTGGCGACTTCAACTGCTGCCAGACCGCCATCGACCTGCACAACCCCAAGGCCAACCAGAACAGCCCCGGCTACACGCCCGAGGAGCGCCAGTGGTTCAAGGATTTTCTGGCCGACGGCTACACCGATTCGTTCCGGCACCAGCACGGCGATGCGACGGGCCACTACTCCTGGTGGAGCTACCGCACCGGCTCCCGGGCCCGCAATGTCGGCTGGCGCCTCGACCATCTGCTGGTTGATGCGGAGCTGCTGCCCCGCCTCACCGGCGCCGGCCTGCTCCCGGACGCCGTCCATTCCGACCATTGCCCGGTGTGGGTGGAGGTGAACGGTTAAGTGGCTGAATTGCTAAATGGTCGAATGGTTGGTTTTTGTGCTGGTCACTTAGCCATTTAGCAATTCAACCATTCAACTATTTAACCATTCAAAATCATCTCCGCTACTTCGCGTCCGGAGGCCATGGCGGCGTTCAGCGAGGGGTACGACGTGACGTCGCCACAGCGGTAGAGAGTAGGGCTGATGCGCTGGGGCTGCTGCACGGGCTGGCCGGCCGGGTACACGGGCAGAGCGTAAGGCAGGTCGTAGGTGCGCAGGTGCTCCCACTGGCTCACTTCCTCACCAAACCATAGCATCAGCTCGGCGCGTAGCGTGGTGGTGAGGGTGGTTTCGGGCAGGCCATGCTCGCCGTGGGTGCTCACCGACACCAGCGTGCGGCCCGCCGGCGCATAAGCCGAGGCCACATCCGACGGAAAGCAGACGTTGTGCGCCAGCTGCCCAGGCACGGCGTTGAGGCGCAGCAGCTTGTCGTGGCGGCCCGGCGAGGCGGGCGCCGAGAAGTAGGTGCAGGTGGTACGGCGCCAAGCGGTGGCCGGGGCCTGGGGCAGTGCCGGCAGCAACTCCGACGCGGTGTTGCCTTCGGTGGCCACTACCACAGCGGCGGCCTGCAGCGTTTCGCCGCCGCGCAGGTGCACGGTGGTGCCCTCCAGGGCGATGGCCGGCGAGTGGAGGCGCACGGTGCCGGCGGGCAGGCGGGCAGCCAGCTGCTCCGGAATCTGCTGCATGCCCAGCGCCGGCACCACGGCGTCGCCTTCCACAAACTGCTTGAACACAAACTCAAAGAAGTTGCTGGCCGTGGTCAGGCCCCGATCCAGGAACACGCCCCCAAAAAACGGCCGGAAGAAGTTGTCGATGATTTGCTCGCTCCAGCCGTAGCGGCGCAGAAACGTCAGGGTGTCGGTGGAGGGGCGGTTCAGCAGGTCTTCGTTGCTGTGGCTGGTCACGTGGCGGGCCAGGCTGGCAATGCGCAGCTTGTCGAAGAGCGTACCGATGGGCGATACCACGGCCGGCAGGGCCGCCACCGGCTGCCGCAACGGGTTGCGCAGGGTGGTTTCCTGGCCCGAGGCAAGCCGGATGACCGCGCCCGAGCGAAACGCTTTCAGATCGAGGGCACCGTAGTCGAGCAGGCGTTGCACCTCGGGATATTTGGTCAGCAGCACTTGGAAGCCGCGGTCGAGGCGAAAACCTTCGGGCGTAACATCGGTGCGGACGCGGCCGCCCACGGCCTCGGCGGCTTCCAGCACCACCACGGCGCGGCCGGCACGGTGCAGGTAGTTGGCACAGGTCAGGCCGGCCATGCCAGCCCCGATGATAACGATGGGCGCGGAGTCAGGAAGAGAAGCAGTCATATCAGCCCCAAACTCCAAAAACGCCCCGAAGGTTGGGGCCGTGCGGCCTGAAAACCCGGCCGTGGCGGCCAGGCCAGCAGTGCGGCTATTGGCACACCTTACTGAGCGTGTACACTTCGCCCTGGCTATAGGCGTCCCAGTCGGCAATTTCCAGGCGCGACTCGTCCTGGTAGGTTTCCAGCGTGTCGACTACAACGCCGCTGCTGAAGTAGCCTTTCCGAAAAATCTCCCGCACTACCACGGCGTCGTTGGCGAGGCGGCGCAGCACCCAGCGGCCATCCGGGGCGCCCTGTAGCACCGCGCCCGACAGGTTCAAGCCCAGCTCGTTGCGGTACCAGGTGCCGTTGCCGTCTTTAACGAGCTGGGTGCCGGTTTCGTCCCAGAACTGCTGGATGAGGGGCGCGCGGCCGTCGCGGAAGCTCAGGATTTGGCGGGGGCGGCCCGTGGGGTACCAGTAGGCCCAGTCGCCGACTTCCCGGCCCTGCAGGTAGCGGCCGCGCGTGGCCAGCTCGCCGTTGGGGTGATAAATCTCGAACAGGCCCTCTTTGCGCCCGGCCCGGTAGGCGCCCTGCACCAGCAGCACATTGTTTGTCAGGCGGTAGTCGCGCACGAAGCCCTGGAAGCGGCCGGCGCTGTCGAGGCGCACGTGGCGGCGGATGGTGGCGCAGCCGGGCGGCGTCAGCACGTACTCGTCGGAGTAGTAGAACACTACGCTGTCTTTGCCTACCACCCGGTAGCAGTCGTTGAGCTTGGCTTTGGGCAGGGCGGCCGTCTGGGCCCGGGCCGGCCCGAGGCTGAAACAGAACAGTAGCAGCAGGGAGTAACAGTAGCGGTTCAAGAGTAGTCGGGGTAAGAATAAGCCGGAACGATAAAGCTGGTACGCGGCCGGCAAAGTGCTGGTTGGAGCTGCCGCCCGCGTGGAGCAGTTGCCCGCAATTTTTATGCTGCTTTATCAACTCACGCCCACCGGTTCCCGCAACGTGCCCGGGCCCAGCCTAAAACAGCTTGCGGCGCTTGGGAATCTTGCGGGTTTTCATGGTCCAGAACTCGGCCACGCCAGGGCGCTGGAGCGTGAAGCGCCACACGCCCATGGGCTCGCCCAGCGCGTAGCCGGTGGCCCGGTCCTGCGGAAACTGCTTGCGGATGAGGGCGTAATCGGCGGCGCTAAGGTCCTGGCCTACTGTGCCGTGGCAGCGCAGACATAGGGCATCGTTGGCGATGATGGGGCGCTGGTAGAAGAACGTCTCTGCGTTGGAGCGGGCCACCTGGCGGGCGGTGTCGGGCTGCAGGTCGGAGGCGGTGAGGGCCGTAAGGGCGGCGGGGTTGCGGGGCTTGCTGCTCAGGCGCCGGGGACTGGCTTGCAGGGTTTTGGCCACCGAGTCGACGCCGGGAAAGGTTTCGGGGCGGCAGTAGGGCAGGGCGGTAGCCACACCGCCCTCGGCGAGCTTTTCGCGCAACACGCGCAGCAGCTCACGGTCGGCGTGGCGGGTGAGCGAGTCGCCGGCCCAGCGGGTGGCGCGGAGCAGGTCTTCGGGCATGATGCGCTTCACCACCCAGTTTTCGGCCTCGGCCCCGATGCGCTTGCTTTCACGCAGGTGCTCAATCTGGTCGGGACGGCAGGCGGCGGCCAGCAGCAGCAAAGCGGCCCCGGCGGCACGAAGGAAATGGCGCATCATGAAAATAAGAAGATGGAGTCGGCAAGATAAACAGGCCACGCCGCTGTTCGTTTCCAGGATAAGCGGTGCGCAGCATTCCCAGGGGCTTCAGCGCAGCAAAAACTCCTGCAGCGCCTCATAGCGCGGCTCCAGCAGAATGCTTTGCTTGGGCTTCGACAGCAAGCCCTGCACCGAATCCGGCACCGGCACGGCCGCCCCAATCACTGGCTCCACCACTTCCGGGAACTTGATGGGGTGGGCCGTTTCCAGGAAGAAGCCGCGGGCGTCTGGGTGTTCGGCCAGATGGTTTTCCAGCGCCAGTAGGGCCACGGCGCCGTGCGGGTCGGGCAGGTAGCTGGTGTGCTGGTAGGTGCGCCGGATGGTCGCCTGAGTGTCGGCATCGGTGATGGTGGCGCCGCTGACCAGCGCGCTCAGGGCCGCATGCTGCTGCCCGAACAGCTCCAGAATGCGCCCGAAGTTGCTGGGGTTGCCTACGTCCATGGCGTTGGAAAGCGTGGCCACGGCCGGCCGGGCCGCAAATGCGCCAGTGCGCAGGTAGTCGGCCACGGCGTCGTTGGCATTGCAGGCGGCTATGAAGTGGCCGATGGGCAGCCCCGAGGCGTGGGCCAGCAGCCCGGCGCACAGGTTGCCGAAGTTACCGCTGGGCACGGCTACCACCGGCGGCGCGGCGTGCGTCCACTGCTGCAGCGCAAACAGGTAGTAGAACTGCTGCGGCAGCCAGCGCGCCACGTTGATGGAATTAGCGGAGGTCAACTGCCGGCGCTGCGTCACCGTGGCATCCAGAAACGCCTGCTTCACCAGCTGCTGGCAGTCGTCGAAGTTGCCGCGCACCTCCAGGGCCGTGATGTTCTGGCCGAGCGTGGTGAGCTGCTTTTCCTGCAGCGGGCTCACTTTGCCCGACGGATACAGAATCACCACTTCCACGCCCGGCACGCCCAGAAACCCGTCGGCCACGGCCCCGCCGGTGTCGCCGGAGGTGGCCACCAGTACCGTGATGGGCGCCGCCTGCCGCCGCGAAAAGTAGCCCAAGCAGCGGCTCATAAACCGCGCGCCCACATCCTTGAAGGCCAGCGTGGGCCCGTGAAACAGCTCCAGCGCCGAAATTCGGTCGGAAACCGGCACTAGCGGAAACTCAAAGTCCACGGTTTCGGCACAGATTCGGCGCAGCTCGTCTTCCGGGATGCAGGCGCCCACGTAGGGCCGGATGACTTCGTAGGCGACTTCGGCGCGGGGCAGGGCTGGCAGCCGGGTCAGGAATTCGGCGGAGAAGCGCGGAATCTGCTCCGGGAAGTACAGGCCGCCGTCGGGCGCCTGCCCGGCAATGGTGGCTTCCCGGAAATCAACGGTAGGCGACTGGTGATTGAGGCTGTAGTAGCGCATAGTAAACAACGGATATCAAACGGCAAACCGCACGCCCACCGGGCTGAGGCTCGTGACGTGAATGTGAAAATCCACCCCCAGCGGCTGGTACACGCCGCGCATGGCCTGGGCTACGGCCTGGGCCGTGGCTTCGTCGCGGCTGAGCATGAACACCGAGGGGCCGGAGCCGGAAATGCCGCCGCCCAGCGCCCCGGCCGCCAGGCTGGCCGCCTTCACGGCCGCAAAGCCCGGAATCAGAATGCTGCGCACGGGCTCCACGATGACGTCTTCCAGAGAGCGGCCAATCAGGTCGTAGTCGGATTGCAGCAGGCCGGCCACCAGCCCGGCTACGTTGCCCCACTGCCGGATGGCGTCTTTCAGCGGCACCTGCTGGCGCAGAATCCGGCGGGCGTCGGCGGTGCGCACCTCAATCTGCGGGTGCACCACCGTCACGTGCAGGGGCGGCGCCTGCAGCGGTACGATGTCGAGCGGGTCGGCGGAGCGGATGAGGGTGAAGCCGCCGTAGATGGCCGGCGCGATGTTGTCGGCGTGGCGGGCGCCGCTGGCCACTTCCTCCCCGAACATGGCAAACTGCACCAGCTCTTCCGGGCTGAACCGGTCGTTGAGCAGGCGGTTAGCAGCCACCACCGCCCCCGCCGCGCTGGCCGCGCTGCTCCCGATGCCGCTGCCCGGCTTGATGCCTTTTTTGATGCGCATCTCGAAGCCCAGCGGCTCGCCGGTGGCCCGGAGCAGCGCCAGCAGCGCCGCCCCGGCCACGTTGTGGGCAGGCTCTGTGGGCAGGTCGTAGTCGTCTTCGTTGAGAATGACTACGCCCGGCTCCGGCGTGCGGCGCAGGTGCATGGTGTCGAAGGGTGCGGCCAGCGCGAAGCCCAGCACATCAAACCCGCACACCACATTGGCCACGGTAGCCGGCGAGTAAACGGTAACGGAATCGGTCATGATTTAGAGAGCTATAAGCTGCAAGCTACAAGCGGCAAGTCAGGAGCTACGCCGCCCGCCCCCAGGACGAAGACTTGTAGCTTGTGGCTTACGGCTTGCAGCTAAGTTTCTACACCCGGGCGGCGCGCACGATGTCGGCAAACACGCCGGAGGCCGTTACGTCGGCGCCAGCTCCTGCCCCCTTCACTACCAGCGGTTGACGGGGGTAGCGGTTGGTGAAGAACAGCACAGCGTTGTCCTTGCCCTGCAGGTCGTAGAAGTCGTGGCCGGGGGCCACGGCCTGCAGGCCCACACCGGCTTGGCCGTCGGCGTAGCGGGCCACAAACTTGAGGCGCTTGCCCTCGGCCGCCGCGGCGTCATACAGCGCCCGGAAGTGTGGTTCGTGCACGGCCAGCTGCTCATAAAACGCCTCCACGTCGCCCTGCAGGCAGGATTCGGGCAGAAACGACTCGTTGCGGATGTCGGCCATTTCCATTTCCCGGCCGGCCTCGCGGGCCAGAATCAGGATTTTGCGGGCCACGTCGGAGCCGTTGAGGTCGAGGCGCGGGTCGGGCTCGGTGTAGCCTTCGGTTTGGGCCTGGCGGACCACCTCGGCAAAGGGCCGGCTGCCGTCATAGTGGTTGAACACGAAGTTGAGCGTGCCCGACAGCACGGCTTCCATCCGCCGCACCTCGTCGCCGCTGCGCAGCAGGTCGTTCAGCGTCCCGATGACGGGCAGGCCCGCGCCCACGTTGGTTTCAAACAGGAACCCCGCGCTGAACTCCCGTGCCAGCGCCTTCAGCCGGGCGTAGCTGGCGTACTCCGCCGATGCAGCTACCTTGTTGCAGGCCACCACGGCAATGCTTTTTTCCAGCAGCTGCCCGTAGATGTTGGCCACGTCGGCGTTGGCCGTCACGTCCACGAACACGGTGTTGCGCAAGTTGCGGGCCTGCAGCTCGCGCACCAGCTCGGGCAAACGTAGCGGCTGGCCCTGCTCCAGCGCCTCGGGCCAATGCGCCAGGTCGAGGCCGTTGTCGTCGAGCACGAAGCGGCGGCTGTTGGCCAGCCCCACCACGCGCAGGTTCAGGCGCAGCTTCTCGCGCAGCCAGGGCTGCTGCCGGGCCAGCTGCTCCAGCAGCTTGCCGCCCACGTTGCCCACGCCCGCCACAAACACGTTCACTTGCTTCACCGACTCCTCAAAGAAGTCCTCGTGCAGCACGTTGATGGCCTTGCGTACGTCGTGGGCCCGAATCACGACGGAGATGTTGCGCTCCGACGAGCCCTGCGCAATGGCCCGGATGTTGACGCCGTTGTTGCCGAGTGCCCCAAACATGCGTCCGCTGATGCCCGAGTGGTTGCGCATCTGCTCGCCCACCAGCGCCACAATGGCCAAGTCGGTTTCCAGGCGCAGCGGCTCCACGCGGCCGGCCGCTATTTCGGGCCCGAACTCCTCGTCTACGGCTACCTGGGCGTGGGGCGCGTCGGCGGCGCGCACGGCCACGCAGATGGAGTGCTCCGAGGAGCTTTGGGTGATAAGAATGACGTTGATCCGCTCCTGCGCCAGCACCCCGAACAGCCGCCGCGAAAAGCCCGGAATGCCCACCATGCCGCTGCCCTCCAGGCTCAGCAAAGCCAGCCCGCTGATGCTGCTCAGGCCCCGCACCACCTCGTGGTTGGCGGGTGGGCGCACTTCCACCAGCGTGCCGGCATCGTCGGGCGCGAAGGTGTTTTTGATCCAGAGCGGAATGCCCTGGCTCATGACCGGCTGAATGGTAGGCGGATACAGCACCTTGGCCCCGAAGTGCGACAGTTCCATGGCCTCCTGGTAGGAGATGCGCGGAATGGGCCGCGCCGCCGATACCAGCCGCGGGTCGGCCGTCATCATGCCGCTCACGTCGGTCCAGATTTCCAGGCGCTCGGCGGCCAGCGCGCCCGCAAACAGGGCCGCCGTGTAGTCGGAGCCGCCGCGGCCCAGGGTGGTGGTGGCCCCGTGCGCGTCGCTGCCGATGAAGCCGGGCACCACATAGAGCGCCGCCGGCTGCTCGGCCACAAACTCCCGGATCTGCAGGTTGGTGAAGGCAACGTCCACGGCCGCAAAGCCGTGCTGCGAGTTGGTCCGGATCAGCTGGCGGCTGTCGTACCACAGGTGCGGCGTGCCGTGGCTGCGCAGCGCCGCCGCCAGCAGCCCCGAGGCCAGCAGTTCGCCGTAGCTCATCAGCCGGTCAAGGGTGCGGTCAGACAGCTCGCCCAGCGCGAAGACGCCGTCGCAGAGGTTTTCCAGTTCGTTGCAGGAGCTTTTCACGAAGCTCAGCACTTCGCTTTGCTCGGGCACCGGCAGCAGGCCGCGCACCGCCTCCAGGTGGCGCAGCTCCAGCTGGCGCAAGTGGGCGCGGTAGTCCTGATGGCCGGCGGCGGCGGCGCGGCCGGCCTCAATCAGCAGATCCGTAGTGCCACCCAGCGCCGACACCACGACGATAGTGGGCTGCTGCCGGGCAGCGGCCTCGGCCAGCCGCGCCACGCGCTGAAGATTGGCGGCCGTAGCCACCGACGTACCACCGAATTTGAGGACCTGCATGAGCGTAGAGATTAAACAGAGATAGAAGACAGGAAACGCGGGGCGGGCAGGAGGGAGGCTGGAGCGGAAGGGCACTACACGGAGAAGCCCGTCGGGCCGGAGCTTCCGGGGTGGGAAGCGGCCGGCGACGGGCTGCGAAAACTCTGGGGAAAGGGAAAAGGAGGTTCGGCAGCCCGCGTCAGCGGGTTGTGGTAGCCGTACCGGTGGTTGTCAGCGGAGCGCCGGCAGCCGGGGTGTGCAGAAGTAAGCTTAGCGCAATGAGTGGAAGCATAGCAGGCAGGAGAACGGGCTCAAAGTAGAAAAACTTTTCAGGATGCACGCAGGGGCTCCGGCTTTTTTTTGCGCCGCTGCCGGGTACTGCCGCCGGCCGCCGGCCCCGGCCCGGCCAATCCGGAACCGGGCGCCAACCTACACGTGTTTGTTTTCAGTACCTTTGCAGCTGCAAATACAATTCCCCGAAGGCAAGATGCTAGATAAACTGGAGGCCATCCAACAGCGCTTCAACGACGTGAGCGAGCTGCTAACCCAGCCTGACGCCATGAGCGACATGAAACGCTTTAAGTCCTTGAACAAAGAATACAAGGACCTGGGCAAGATCGTGACCGAGTACAAGGCCTACCAGAACGTGCTGGCCAACATCGACGGCGCCAAGGAGGTCATCTCGACTGAAAAGGACGAGGACTTCCGCCAGATGGCGAAGGACGAGCTGGAAACGCTCTACCCCGAGCAGGAGCGCCTCGAAGGCGTCATCAAAGACCTGCTGCTCCCGCGCGACCCCAACGACAGCAAGGACGTCATCATGGAAATCCGGGCCGGGGCCGGCGGCGACGAAGCGGCCATCTTTGCCGGCGACCTGCAACGCATGTACATGCGCTACGCCGAAAAGAACGGCCTCAAGATGGACCTCATCGATGCCACCGAAGGTACTTCGGGCGGCTACAAGGAAATTATCCTGGCCGTGAAGGGCGAGGACGTGTACGGCAAGCTCAAGTTTGAGAGCGGCGTGCACCGTGTGCAGCGCGTGCCGGCCACCGAAACCCAGGGCCGCATCCACACCTCGGTGGCCTCCATTGTGGTGATGCCGGAAGCCGAGGAGCTGGACGTACAGATTGACATGAACGACGTGCGCAAGGACCTGTTTATGTCCAGCGGGCCCGGCGGGCAGTCGGTAAACACCACCTACTCGGCCGTGCGCCTCACCCACTTGCCCACCGGCCTGGTGGCCCAGTGCCAGGACCAGAAGTCGCAGCTCAAGAACTTCGATAAGGCCCTGCAGGTACTTCGCTCGCGCCTCTATGAAATCGAGCTGGCCAAGAAAAACGAAGCCGAAGGCGCTGCCCGCAAAAACATGATTGGCGGCGGCGACCGGTCCGATAAAATCCGCACCTACAATTACCCCCAGGGCCGCGTAACCGACCACCGCATCGGGTTCACGGTGTACAACCTGGCCAGCGTGATGGACGGCAACATCGACGACTTCGTGGAGCAACTGCGCCTGGCCGAAAGCGCCGAGCGCCTGAAGGAAGGCGTGTCGTAATAAGAGCGAAATCCGCTCGTTAGCCCTATTGGCGAGTGAGAACGTCATGCAGAGGCGGAGCCGAAGCATCTCGCTAGTGTGGTACTTGCTATAGCAACATCAGCACGCGAGATGCCTCGGCTCCGCCTCTGCATGACGTTCTGTTTTATTTTCTTTCTATGCGCTTTCTCCTGCCCCTGCTTCTGATCTGCTGTGCGCTGCTGGCCTTGCTGCCGGGCTGCGAGCCGAAGGAAGACCTGCTCACCACCGACAACAGCGCCAAGCTGGAGTTTTCGGCCGATACCGTGCTCTTCGATACGGTATTCACGCAGGTGGGCACCGTGAGCAAGCGCCTGTGGGTGTACAACCGCAACAGCCGGGCCGTGAAAATCGACCAGATTCGGCTGGCCGACACCAACCCCGGCACCTACTCGCTCATCATCAACGGCGACGAGCGCCAAGCCGCCGCCGGCCTCGAAATCCGGGGCAAAGACAGTTTGCTGGTGCTGGTGAAGGCCCGCCTCGGCGCCACCTCGGCCCTGAAGCCGTTTTTGCTTACTGAACAATTGCTGTTCACGACCAACGGCAACGAGCAGGACGTGAAGCTGGTGGCCTACGGGCAGAACGCCTACTTCCACGTGCTGGAGCGCCTGCCCTGCGACGCCGTGTGGCGCAACGACAAGCCCCACGTCATCTACGGCGCGGCCCTCGTCGATTCGCTTTGCACGCTGCGCATTCAGCCCGGCACCCGCATCTACTCACACGGCGGAGCGGCGCTGGTGGTGCGCGGCACGCTGCTCATCAACGAAAACGCCAACCCCACCACCGAGCTCAAAGACGACGACCGCAGCACCATCGTGCGCTTCCAGGGCGACCGGCTGGAGGCGGCCTACAACGACGTGCCGGGCCAGTGGGCCGGCATCCAGTTTGATGCCAGCAGCAGCCGCAACAACGTGGTGAACTTCGTGGACATCAAGAACGCCTCGTTTGGCTTTCTGGTGTTCAACCCCCGCAACCGGCCCCACCCCAAAGTGACGGTGCGCAACACCAGCATCCGCAACATATCGGGCGCGGGCCTCACGTTTGCCAGCGGCGGCCAGAGCTTTGATGGGGGCGGGGTGCTGAGCTTCTCCGGCGACTTTGACCTTACCAACTGCCTGTTTACCAACTGCGGCGAGTACGCCGTTGCGGGCGTGGGCGGCGGCATCTACAACCTCAACTACTGCACCGTCGCCAACTACACGCCACTGTTCAGCCGGCGCGAAACGGCCTCCCTGTCGTTCACCAATACCCCGCCCGACGACAAGCGGCCGCTGGTGAGCCCTATCACCATCGGGGTCAGCATCAACAACTCCATTGTGTGGGGCTCGATTGCGGAAGAGCTGTTTTTTGAAAACAGCGACCGGTACCGCAGCAGCCTCAGCATCCGCAACAGCCTGCTGCGCACCCGCGCGTATGCCGCCGCCGCCGATGCGGCCGACAAGCCGGGCCTTGGCAATCCCGCCCTCAACAACCTGCTCAACGTCAACCCGAAGTTCAAACGCTCGCCCGAAAACGCCGCCGACAAGTACGACTACCGCCTCGATACCCTGTCGCCGGCCAGCAACAAGGCCCGCTTCGATGCGCTGGTGCCGCGCGACTTGGTGAACAAGGCCCGCAACACCTCCACGCCCGACCTGGGCGCCTACGAGCGGGTGAATCCGTAGCGCTATGATCTACTTCCAGAAGCGGCTGCGGCTGCCGGCCGTGCGCCGGGGCTTTCATCTGATTACCGATCTGCTGGTGGCGGAATTGCCCGAGCTGGAGCAGCTGCGGATGGGCACGGCGCACTTCTTCATTCAGCATACCTCGGCCAGCCTGAGCATCAATGAAAACGCCGACCCCACCGTGCGCCACGATTTCGAGGCCTACTTCAACCAGGCCGTACCCGAAAACGCGCCCTACTTCCGCCACACCCTGGAAGGCCCCGACGACATGCCCGCGCACCTGAAAGCGGCTATGCTGGGCCACGCCGTGAGTGTGCCCATCAGCAACGGCGAGCTGGCGCTGGGCACCTGGCAGGGCATTTATCTGGGTGAGCACCGCAACCAGGGCGGCCGCCGCTGGGTGGTGGCTACCCTGATGGGAAGTGAGTAAAGCGCAGGCCCGGATTGCGGAGAATTATCGGCCGTAAGCAAGCCGCCGGCAGCGCTTTTGCGTATGACAGTCAAATCGTTCCTCTGTCTGCGCCATGTTGTCCGCTATGTTGCTGTCCACTTCCAAAGGCGTTTCTGCCGCGCTGCTGTACGCTGCGCTGGGCCTGTTTGGCTGTGGTTCCGATGACAACGGCCAAGCTGCTACCCGCCCGGAGCCGAAGCCCACACGCCGCCAGGCACCGCGCCCCCGTACGCAACCCGCCGTGGCTCCTAAAGCCGTGTGCACCCTCACCAACGACAGCCTGGCCGGCCAGCCTTTCGGGCCCGAGCCTACCGTGCAGGAGCTGCTGAGCGTGGGCGCTACCATCAAAACCCGCAAGCCCTTCGCCAACCTGCACGAAGCCGGCCAGATGGACACCATCCTGACGCTGCAGCACCAGGGCAACGAGTTTGAGTTCTACCGGACTCCAGACAAGGATCTGCTCCGGCAGGCCATCATTACCAACTTTCGGCCCGATTACGGCCGCCGCCTGCGGGCCACGCTCAACGAGTCGGCGCGGCAAAACGGCGGGACGTGTCTGCAGCTGCGCCTCCGCGACACCGAGCGGGCCAATAACGTCTCGGCAACCTTCACGGCCGGCCAGCCCAGCATAGCCCGCGTGCAGCCCTACTTCGACTGAAACCAATTAGCCTAATACAGCAAGGAGCCTGAGCGAAACCGTTGTTGGCTTCGCTCAGGCTCCTTGCTTTGTTGGGGCGGCACGTCTACTGCACCACCCGCGTCCGGACGGAGTAGCGCACGGTGTCGAAGAATACCAGCTTCTGCACGCCGCGCACCTCGTATTCGGTTAGCTGGCCGTTGCGTACAGCTAAGAGTAACTTCTTTTCGCTGTAAAAAAGCGGGTTGTCCTGCTGAACGGTGGCCGTGAGCTGCTGAGTGGCGCCGCTTTCCTGCGCCGCTTCCACGGTCAGGCGCTTCACCGGGGCGTCGTTGCCGGGCTGCAGGGCATAGGTTTCGCGCACGACACCGTCCTGCAGCTTGGGCGCGGCATCGGCCGCATACAGCCCTCGCAAAGCCGGCTTGTTGATGTCGGCCTGGTAGAAGATTTGCAGCTCTTTGGCCCAGTCGGTTTTCGTGACGCGGGTGGTTTCCTGGCGGCCGTCGCGCAGTTGCACCTGCTTCTCCACGGCGGGCTGCAGCTGGTTGAGGCGGGTTACCTGCGCATCCAAGTATCCCTTCACGTCGAAGTAGCCGGGCTTGCGGTTGGCCGGGTTGGTGCGCATGGTCACCTCGTCGTCAGTTGTTCCGCAGGCTGCCAGCAGGCTTAGCAGCACCAGTGCCCCGAGCCGCTTAGGCACGGGCCGGAGCGTTAGCAAGCAGCAGGCTCTGGCCGGTCATTACGGCGGGCTGTGGCACGCCCATCAGGGCCAGCACCGTGGGCGCAATGTCGCCGAGCTTGCCATCGGCGAGGGCGCCGTGGTAGTCGGTGTCGGCCAGAATGCAGGGCACCAGGTTGGTGGTGTGGGCCGTGTTGGGCGAGCCGTCGGGGTTCATCATGAACTCGGCGTTGCCGTGGTCGGCAATGACGATGCAGGCGTAGCCGGCGGCCAGGGCCGTTTCCACCACGTCGCGGGTGCAGGCGTCCACGGCTTCGGCGGCCTTCACGGCAGCCTCAAACACGCCGGTGTGGCCCACCATGTCGGTGTTGGCGAAGTTGAGCACCACGAAGTCGGCCGACTTGGCTTGCAGCTCGGGCACCAGCGCGTCGCGCAGCTCGTAGGCGCTCATCTCGGGCTGCAGGTCGTAGGTGGCTACCTTGGGCGAGTTGCGCATGATGCGGTTTTCGCCGGCAAACTCCACCTCGCGCCCCCCGGAGAAAAAGAACGTCACGTGCGGATACTTCTCGGTTTCGGCAATCCGGATCTGCGTTTTGTGGTTTGCGGCCAGCACCTCACCCAGCGTATTTTCGAGGTTATCCTTCTCGAAAATAGGCGTGACGCCCACAAACGTGGCGTCGTAGTTGGTCATGGTGAGGTAATGCAGGTTCAGCCGGTGCATCTCAAAGGCGTGGAAGTCCTGCTGCGTCAGGGCCTGCGTGATTTCGCGGCCCCGGTCGGTGCGGAAGTTGAAGCAGATCACCACGTCGCCTTCCTGAATGGTGGCCAGCGGCAGGCCGTCGGCGCCGGTTTTCACAATCGGCTTCAGGAACTCGTCGGTCACGCCTTCCTTATAGGAGTCGAGCATGCTCTGGATCAGGTTCTGCGAGGCCGTGCCTTTGCCGTTCACCAGCAGGTCGTAGGCTACTTTCACCCGTTCCCAGCGGTTGTCGCGGTCCATGGCGTAGTAGCGCCCCACGATGGAGGCAATCTTGCCGCTGGCCCCGCGCTGCAGGTGCTGCTCGAGGTCATTGACGTAGCTCACGCCACCCTTGGGGTCGGTGTCGCGGCCGTCGGTGAAGGCATGGATGAACACGTTGTGCACGTCGGCGTCGTGGGCAAGGGTGCACAGGGCTTTGAGGTGGTCGAGGTGCGAATGCACGCCGCCATCGGAGAGCAGCCCCATCAGGTGCACGGGCTTGCCGTTAAGGCGGGCATACTCGAAGGCTTTTTCCAGCGCCGGCACGAGGCCCAGCTTCCGCTCCCGGATGGCTTTGTTGATGCGCACCAGATCCTGGTACACCACGCGGCCGGCCCCGATGTTCATGTGGCCTACTTCCGAGTTGCCCATCTGTCCGTCCGGCAAACCTACGGCCTCGCCGGAAGCCTGCAGCTTGCTGTGCGGAAACCGCTCGAACAACGAATCCACAAAGGGCGTCTGGGCCTTGTCGATGGCCGAAACCTCCTTATTCTGCGCCAGACCCCAGCCGTCCAGAATTACCAACAATACCTGTTTGTTCATGCCGGCAAAGATACGCGCCGCGCGCCGTACCAGCCGCATTTTCTTATCTTGCTCAGCAGGTGCAGCTACAACCCGCCGGGTGGTTGGCGCGTAGCGGAGGCTTGGCATCATTTTAGCGTATTGCATGACGAATTCTCTACCAACCCCATGAAACGCACCTTCTTCCACGCCTTCCTGTTCGTATGGCTGCTCCTGAGTTCGGGAGCGGTGCTGGCGCAGGCCGAAACCTTCGGGGCCGTGCGCAATGCGTTGCGCAGTGCTTCCTCGCGCGAGTTGTCGCAGTATTTCGGCACCACGGTCAACATCAGCTTCGATGGCGACCGGCAGAGCTACAGCGCCACCCAGGCCGAGTTCGTCCTGAAAGACTTCTTCGCCAAAACCGCCCCCGCCACCTTCGATATCGTGCACCAGGGCGCCAGCCAGGGGGGCATTCCCTACGCCATTGGCAAGTACAACGGCAAATCGGGCCCTTATCGGGTGTTCATCAAGATGAAAAACGTGAACGGTGCCCTGCGCATCGACAACATGGATTTCACGAAAGAGTAGCGGAGCAATGGAGTAGCTGAGTAAGCTGTTCCTGCTCGCCGCCGCTGTTTTTCTTTCAGGCCCCCAGTGCATCCGTGCGCTGGGGGCCTGTTGCGTAATAGGCGCTGGCGGCCTGCAATGGGCGCGTTTCCGAGGACCGGTGCTCTGCGCCCGTCTGCCCACCTGTCACCTACTCAGCTCCTCCCGTACTCAGTTACTCATAGGTGCGCCGTTTTCACTATTTTTGCCCCGTGCAAAACACCCCCTACCTCACCCCGGAAGCAATTTCAGAGTTCATTCGTACGGCGCTCCGCGAAGACGTCGGCGACGGTGACCATTCTTCGCTGGCGGCCATTCCGGCCGACGCCCGCAACCGGGCGCGGTTGCTGGTGAAGGACGAGGGCATACTGGCCGGCGTGGAGCTGGCCCGCCACATCTTCCGGGCCGTGGACGCCGACCTGCAGGTGGAAACCCTGCTCGCCGACGGCGACTCCATCAAGCACGGCGACGTGGTACTGACGGTAGAGGGCTGCGCCCAGAGCATCCTGACGGCGGAGCGGCTGGTGCTCAACTGCATGCAGCGCATGAGCGGCATTGCCACCCACACCACCCACCTGCGCCACCTGCTAGCCGGCACTAAGGCCCGCCTGCTCGATACGCGCAAAACCACGCCCAATTTCCGCCTCTGCGAGAAGTGGGCGGTGCTCATCGGGGGCGGCGTCAACCACCGCTACGGCCTGTTCGACATGATTATCCTCAAGGACAACCACGTGGACTACGCCGGGGGCATTACGGAAGCCATTGCGGCCACCAAGGCCTACCTGGCCCGCACCGGTCGCCAGCTGCCCATTGAGGTGGAAACCCGCAACCTGACCGAAGTGCAACAGGCCCTCGACGCCGGCGGCATCGACCGTATCATGCTCGACAACATGCCGCCAACCCAGCTGCGCGAAGCCGTGGAGCTGATTGCCGGCCGCGTAGAAACCGAAGCCAGCGGCGGCATCACCGAGCACACCATTGCCGCCGTCGGGGCCACCGGCGTCGACTACATTTCCGTGGGCGCCCTCACGCACTCCACCAAAAGCCTCGACCTCAGCCTGAAAGCGTTTTAAATGGTTGGATGGCTGAATGGTTACCTGGTTACCCGTTTCAGCAGTTGATTGAACAGCCAGCCATTTAACCATTCAGCCATTTAGCAATTTACCCTCCATGCAACTCCCCAACCAACGCGGTGCCAGCTACCGCCAGCAACAGCAGCAGCCGGCTGGCTCGCCCCTGGCTATCCGTACGAAAAAGCACCAGCTCGACTCCAACCTCTACACCCGCGTGGCCATGGGCTACGTGTGGCGCAAGGAATGGTGGTTTGTCCTGATTCCGTTTGTGGTGGGCGTGCTGCCGGCCGCTATCTGGCCTTCGTGGTGGTGGCTGGCCAGCGGGCTGGTGCTGGCCCTGCTCTACGTGCTGCTGCGCTCCTCGCAGATTACAGCCGTGACGCAGGTAGAGCAGACCAAGCCCCTTTTCGAGCGCATGAGCTACGTGATAGACCAGCGCCAGATCGGGCTGATGCAGAACGAGAAGGAAGGAAAAGGTATGGGCGTCAACTGGGACATGATCGGGCGCGTAGAGCGGGAAGGCGAAGGCTACCTGCTCTGGTTCCGCAACCAGGACGTGCCGGCCGAGATTACCGGCTGGCGCGCCTGGGTGGCCCGCACCTTCGAAACGCCCATGTTCCTGCACGTTCCGTTTAAGATCTTCAACACGGCCACCGACCAGAAATTGTTCGAGTCGATGCTGCGCCGCAAGAACCTGCTGCCGGCTGCCGCGCCTGAGGCTAAGTAGCCTGCCGCGCTTTTTACCTGTTATTTCAACTCTCTTTTTCTTCTCATGACCAAGCAACTTCTGCTTTCCGCGCTGGCTGTAGCCGCTCTGTCCCTGTCTGCGTGCAGCAGCGAGCCTTCCGACTGGCGCCCCGACAAGAAAGTATCGGTAGATATGGTGGAGCCCGGTACCCGCTCTTCCGACAACTTTGACCAGGCCACGGCGGGCGGTGCCCACCACGAGGGTGCTGCCGCGCACCACGAAGGAGCCGGTGCCATGCACGGTGCCAAAGGCGTAGAGCACGGTGCAGAAGGCACGCAGCACGAAGCTGGCGTAGCCACGCCGCCTAGCTCCAACGTGAACCTGGACCGCCGCGCCAAGCCGACGGCTGATGGTGCTACCTCGGCCAACGCCAAGGAAACGCTGCTCAACAAGAGCGACGAAACCGCGGCTGAAAAAGCAACTACAGCCGACCCGGCCGCCAAAGCTGAAAAGCCCGAATAGCCCGTGCGTATCGTTTCTCTGAAAGTAGCGGCGGCTGCCGCCCTGCTGCTGGGTAGCCTAACCGGCTGCGACAGCAAGCCCGCCACGGAAGCCGGCGCCGCCGCTCCGGAAGCCAGCGTTGCCGCCCCAACCGACAGCTTGGCTGCCCCAGCGGCGGCCGCGGCCTACATCTGCCCCATGAAGTGCGAAGGCAGCGCCAGCGACAAGCCCGGCAAATGCCCGGTGTGCGAAATGGCGCTGGAGCCTGTTGAAGCCAGCAAGCCTGCCGGCTAGAAACTACCGCGAAGTGCAGTTCCACGTTCGGTGAAACCCGCCTATGGGGCAGGTCCGCCGGACGTGGAACTGCTGTTGTTGCGGATATTTTGTAACATTGTTGCATGATATCCGCCACGGCTGCTCCGGGCCCCGAACATTGCGCCTTGCCTCGCGCAAGCAACCTGTGGTTTTCTGATATGACGCCTTTACCCGCCCCGGCGGAGCCGGAATGGTTTAGCACCTGGTTCGACTCGCCTTACTACCACCTGCTCTACCACGACCGGAACCAGGCCGAAGCCCAGGCTTTCCTGGATACGCTGCTGACGCGCCTGCACCCCAAGCCGCAGGCGCGCCTGCTGGACTTTGCCTGCGGCAAGGGCCGGCATTCCATTTACCTGAGCGAGCGGGGCTACGACGTAACCGGCATCGACCTGTCGGCGGAGAGCATTGCGGCGGCGCGGCGCCACGCCCACCAGCACCTGCACTTTGCGGTGCACGACATGCGGGAGCCGCTGCCGTTCGGGCCTTTCGATTTCATTTTCAACCTGTTCACCAGCTTCGGCTACTTTCAGCACGAGAGCGAAAACGTGCTGGCGCTGCGCAACGCCACGGCGGCCCTGCGGCCGGGCGGCAAGCTGGTCATCGACTTCCTGAACACCGAACGCACGGTGCGCGAGCTGGTAGCGCACGAACAAAAAACGGTGAACGGCATTACGTTCCAGCTGCGCCGCCACCTCGACCGGGACTTCATCGTGAAGGAAATCGACTTCCGGACCGCCGACAGCCAGGAAATGCATTTCGAGGAGCGGGTGCGGGCCCTGAGCCGGGAACGGTTTGAGGAGTATTTCCTGCTGGCCGGGCTGCGGCTGGTAGACGTGCTCGGCGACTACCAGCTGCGCCCCTACGACGAGGCTAGCAGCCCGCGCATGATTTTCATTCTTAAAAAGTGACGAGGGATGAGGTGAATAGTGAAGAGGGGACAGGCAACAGGCAACAGGTACTATGCGGAAGCTACGCAGCCTGTCACCATTCACCTCATCACTGTTCACCTCATCACCGTTCACTTCATCACTTCATCACCGGTTTATGTGGTTTGCTGTTTTGCTGTTGTTTCTTACCGTGCTGGGGGCCGGCTGGTCTACCCGGCTGGTACCAACCGCCAGCACCGTCTGGATGAAGCCGCTGCTGGCCTTTAGCGGCGCGTATCTGTTTACGCTCACCATCACGCACCTGCTGCCCGAAGCGCTGCTGCTGGTGCCCGGCAACATGCACCGCATCGGCTACTTTGTGCTGGCGGGCTTTTTCGGGCAGCTGATTCTGGAGGTCTTCTCGCAGGGCGTGGAGCACGGGCACGTGCACCATCATTCCGAGCACGTGGGACACGTACCGTTCCTGCTGCTGTTTTCGCTGGTGATTCACTCATTTCTGGAGGGCAGCATCCTGGTGAAGGCCCCCGCCGCCGGCGCCGTGAGCGACAATTTCTACGCCATCCTGACGGGCGTGGCGCTCCACCACATTCCGGCTGCCTTCGCCCTGATGGCCGCGCTGCGGCTGCGGCTGGGCAGTTTCCGGAAGGCGCTGCCGCTGCTGGTGCTGTTTGCGCTGGCGGCCCCAATCGGTATCATCGTCAGCAACTACGTGGTGCTCGACCAGCTCCTGACCGGTGGCCTCTACGCGGCGCTGCTGGGCTTTGTGGCCGGCAACTTCCTGCACGTTTCCACCACTATCCTCTTCGAAACCAGCCCCGAGCACAAACTCAACATGCCCAAGCTGGCCGCCACCCTGGCCGGCACCCTGCTGGCCCTAGGCGTGGAAGCACTTTAGGGCTTAGGATATATGAAAGAGGCCCCGCCGTAACCCGGCGGGGCCTCTTTCATATATCCTAAGCCCTAAGCCCTAAGCCCTAAGCCCTAAGCCCTAAAAAGTCCCCAGCCGTCGTCGTAATGGTCAGTGGGGTCGAAGGTGGCGACCCAGTCGCGGAATAGGAGGCGAAACTCGTCTAGCTCGCGGCGTAGCGTCTGGATATAGTCGGGGTGGGTGAGGCGTAGTTCCCGGCACAGCGACGTCTGGGTGAGCAGGCTTTCGGCCGCCACTTTGATGAGCATGGCCAGTTCCATGCTCCGGCCATAGTCGGTGGTAGCACGGGCGGCAGCCAGCTTGGCGGCCAACTGAAAGCCGTTGCTGAGCATCAGCTCCCCAATGCCGCGCACGTCTTCGGGGCGCAGCTCGGGTTCTTCGGACTGGTTTTCGGGCGGCAGCAGGGCCGCATCATCGGGGTGCGGAGTGGTGGCGGGAGCCAGGCTCTGCACCAGCGCTTGTGTTAGCAAGCCAATCTCGCGGGCTTTCTGGCGCAGCGGGGCCGCGTGCAGCTCCCGCAAGCCCTGGTCGAAACCCTCGTCGTCGTGGTCGTCGTCATCCTCCCACATACCCTAGAGCCAGTCGTCGGCTTCGAGTTGGGGGCCAGAGCTGCGCAGCAGAAATTCCAGCTGCCGGGCGCGGGCCTGCTGCCGCACCAGCTCGGCCTGCAAGCTTAGGAGCCGCTGCCGCATGGCCAGCACCACCTCAATGCCCGCGTGGCTCAGCTCCAGCTCGTGCTGCAGGCGCGAGAGGCGCGCTACGTGTTCGGGCTCGTCGTGGATGGTGCCGGGCCGGGGGCCGGCCGCCAGCAGGCCCAGCTCCACAAAGTCGCGCAGGTCCGTTTCGGTCAGCGCGTACTGGCTGGCGCAGTCGTGGTACGTGATGGTGATGCGGTGCGTTTCCATGCGCGAGGGAGGCTATGTGGTTGGCTGGTAAAACGATAACGTGAGCGAAGTCGCTAGGGCCGCAGTGCGGCCAGCTGCTGCAACAGGTCTTTTTCCTGCTCAGAAAGCCGCTGGGGCAGCTGCACCGTGAGGCGCAGGTACAGGTCGCCGTGCTGGCCGGCCTGCTTGTGCACTGGGAAGCCCTTGCCGCGCAGGCGTAGGCGGGTGCCGTTCTGGGTTTCGGGCTTGATGTTGATTTTGAGCGGGCCCGAGAGGGTTTCTACTATCTGCTCGCCGCCCAGCAGGGCCCGGTACAGCGGCACCTGCACTTCCTGGGTGAGGTCGTTGCCGGTGCGGGCGAAGCGGGCATCGGGCCGCACGCGCAGCGTGATGTAGAGCGAGCCGGCCGGCCCGCCGTTGCGGCCGGGGCCGCCCTGGTCGCGCAGCCGGATCACCTGCCCATCCTCAACGCCGGGCTGAATGGTGAGGCGCAGGCTTTTGCCGTTGACAGTGAGCGTGCGCGGCCCGCCTTCGTAGGCGTCCTGCAGGCTCAGCTCCAGCTCGGCCTGGTAGTCCTGGCCGGCCGCGGCGCGTGTGCTGCGTCCGCCGCCGCCGCCCATATTTCCGAAAATAGAGCCGAAGAAGTCCGAGAAGTCGGCGCCGTCGCCGAAGTCGTTGCCGCCGAAGCCGCCCTGCTGCTGGTACTGGCTCCAGTCGAAGCCGCCGCCCCGGGCACTGCCGCCCCCGGCGCCGGCCTGCTGATAGCGCTGCCAGTCGCTGCCGAGCTGGTCGTATTTCTGCCGCTTTTCCGGATCGGAGAGAACCTCGTTGGCCTCGTTTACCTCCTTGAATTTCTGCTCCGCGTCCGGGTTGTTGGGGTTCACATCGGGGTGATGCTGGCGGGCCAGCTTGCGGTATGCTTTCTTTATCTGGTCGGTGGTAGCGGTTTTCTCTACGCCCAGAATCTTGTAGTAGTCTTTGTAGTCCACAGGACAGAATGACGGAAAAGCGTGGCAGGTGAGAACGACGGATCTGGAGCGGCGCGACCCGGAAATGCAGGCGTTTAGGCCTGTCCGGTGCGGCTGCCGCTCCGGTTTTACAAACGGCAGGAAGCTGACCGGGGTTGCTGAAACGGAAATGGCCCTTCTTTTGTAGATTACCAAACTGTTGCTTCCCCACCCATTTTTTCCCCTCTTCACATTCTCCGCTATGAAACGGATTCTTTCTCTTGCCTTGCTGCTGGCTACGGGCAGCTTCGTGGCCCAGGCACAAACTAAACTCCCGCCCCGCAAACCAGTGCAGCCACGTGGCCGCATGGTGATGAAAGACGGCGCCACCCGCGACGGGGCGGTAATGAAGGACGGCAAGGTGATTCTCACCCAGCAGGGCCTCACCAACCCGGTTCTGCAGGAAACCGCCCTCATCAACGGCACCAAAATCAAGCCCGACGGCACCCTAACCATGCCCGATGGCACCACCGCCCAAATGAAGGAAGGCGACTACATGTCGCTGACCGGCCGCCTCACCACCATGGCCATGAAAGCCGAGCAGGACAGCCTGATGAAAGCCGCCATGGCAGACCCGAAAGCCAAGGGCAAAACCAAAATGAAGAAGAAAGGCAAATAGCCGGTCCCTGCAGGGCAGGCCGCCGCTGACCAGCGGGTCCTGCCGGGCAGCACAAAAAACACCGCGGCGCCCCTGCCGTTGCCGAATCTCCCGCTTTGGGTGGGGTTCGGCAATGGCAGGGGCGCCGCGGTGGCGTTTGGGGTGGCTAGCGCTGGGTGTAGTCCTGCAGGATTTCGCGCACCTCGACTTCGTTGGTGGCTTCCACTACTTCGTCGATGACAAACTGCACCTCGGCTTCCGACCAATGCTGGGCCTCGGCTGCTTTGATGAAGGCCGCCAGCGCCTCGAACCGGGAGGTGGTGGCAGGCGGCAGAGTCCAGGTTACTTTCTTCTTGATGCGCATGGAAAAGGGAAAATGGTGGAGTGATGCTCCCGGTCGAACGCCGCAGGCGTGGGACTGGGAGAAGCTTAGCGCTTCCGGACCACTTTGAGCTTCACGGGGGCCACGCCGGCGTCGAGGATGTCGATTTTACGGGCGGCCTTCTTGGACAGGTCGATGATGCGGCCTTTGGCGTGCGGGCCCCGGTCGGTGACGGTGACCTTGACGGACTTTTTGCTGCGCGGGTTCGTGACTTTCACCACCGTACCGAAGGGTAGCGTGTTGTGGGCCGCCGTGAGCCGGCCGCCGCGGTATACCGTGCCGCTGGCCGTTTTGCGGCCCTCAAACTTATCGGCGTAGTAAGAGGCCTGGCCGGTTTGGGTGAAGGTGGAGCCGCCGCCGGCGCAGCCGCCCAGGGCGGCCAGTAGGAGCAGCAGCAGCCCGGTAGCCAGCCGCGGACCGGGGCCGGGCCGCAGTCCGAAAGGAAGAAAAGCAGGTCGGGTCATACGCACAAAGGTAAGGCGGGCCCGGGCGCGGGGCCTTTAGCGTGGCGCCGGCCCGGTTTTGGGAGGAATACGCAGGGCCAGCAGCGTCTGGAAGCTGCCCTGAAACACGTTGAAATCGACGGTGCCGCGGATGCCGGGAATGTAAGCTTCGTCGGAATGCTGCCAGATAATCCACTTCTCACGCGGCAGCCGGGGCTCCGGCACCTCATAGTGCGCCAGCCAGAGCGGGTATTTATCGAAATGGCCCGCTAAATGGCGCTTGTAGAAGCTGTAGTTGGAGTACAGGATGGGCCGCACGCCGTAGTGGCGCTCCACCAGCCGCAGCCACACGCCCACGTTGCGGCGCATGGCGGCCACATCGTGAAACTCGGCGTGCTCCACGTCCAGCACCGGCGGCAGGTCGCCGGGGGCCAGGGGCACGGTCCGGGTAAACAGGTTGGCCTGCCGGGCGCCGTCGTAGTTGGGCTGGAAGTAGTGGTAGGCGCCGCGGTACACGCCGGCTTTGCGGGCGGCCTCCCAGTTGCGCCGGAAGCGCTGGTCGCGCAGCGTCACGCCCTCGGTGGCCTTGATGAAGGCAAACTGCACGTCGTGGCTGGCCACCTCGGCCCAGTTGATGCGCCCCTGGTAGGCCGATACGTCGATGCCGTGCACGGAGTAACCGTCGAGCAGGGGCGTTTTTTCGTGACCCGTGAGGTGGCGGCTGATGAGCGAGGCCCAGGCTAGGCGCGCATGGCGGTTGATCTGGCGGCGGTGGGTGAGGTAGAACCCCAGCGTGCCCAGCAGCACCACTCCCACAACCCAGCGCAGCCAGGGCGGCAGGCTCGGGCGGCGGCGCGGCGGAGTGGAGGCAGGGCGTTTCATCAGCAGGGTCATGGCAAAAGTAACGCCGTAAGCTAAGCAACTAGTGCCCATGCGGGCAAAAGCCAGCGTGCCGGTTTTTTGCGAACTTGCCGCCGCGCACCTTACCTGCCCTTTGCCTTATGCCCTCTGCCCCCCAAGATGCCCGCGACGAAAACGGCCACCTCATCCGTGAGCTGCACGGCGTCACGCTGGCTTCCATCATCGACTACCTGCAGGCCCGCTACGGCTGGCCCGGCCTCGATGAGCGGCTGCGCATGAACTGCTTTGCCGTGAACCCCAGTGCCAAGTCGGCGCTGGCGTTTCTGCGCCGCACGCCCTGGGCCCGCGCCAAAGTGGAAGAGCTCTACATCCGCACCCGCAGCGCCGAAGTGCTTGGTAAATAGTGATGAGGTAATGAGGTGATGAGGTAAGAACGTCATGCAGAGCGGAGCGAAGCATCTCGCTTGCTGACGACTGAATTACTTTGGCAACATCAGCACGCGAGATTCCTCGCAGGCTCGGAATGACTTTCTTACCTCACCACCTCACCACCTCACCACCTCACCACCTCACCACCTCATCACCTCATCACTCCATCACTCCATCACTCCATCACTCCATCACCTCACCACCAAAATTCACCCAAAAAGAAAATGGCTGACGTAACGCAGAAAACGAGTGGGTGGGCGCAGGTGGCGGGGGCGGCGGGCTTTGTGGTGTTTGAGGTGGTGGCCTACTACCTGCTGCGCTGGGTGACGTCGCCGCTGGGCCGGCCCGACCAGTTCCAGCCCGAAAACACCATCGTGCCCAACTGGGTGAAGGCCGTGCTGTTTCTGCTGCTGCATTTGGTGCTGGTGGTGGTGGCCGTGCTGGTGCTCAGCAACCAGTTGCCGCGCCGCTACCGCGGGCTGGTGATGGGCTGGTTCTACCTGTCGTTGCTGATGGGCTTCGTGCTGGTGTTTGTGCTGATGAGCTGAGGCCGCCGGCCCGCCCGCCCGGCCCCGGGGGGCAATAAAAAAGCCACTGCGGGCGCAGTGGCTGGTGAAACATGGCGCCGGTCGGTCCCGGCGATATAAGAAGGCAGGCGCGGCTTAGCGCTGCTTAATGGTGATTTCGCGGGGGCGGTCGGCCGGATTCTGGTACGGAATCCGTATGTGGAGCTCTCCTTCTTCATGCACGGCATCAATCCGGGTCAGGTCGAGGTTGGCAGGCAGGTCGAGCACGCGCGTGAAGAGCGGCGCGGCCAGCTGGTCCTCGGGCTGATGGCGGTATTCGCCCAGCACCGTCAGGCGGTTGTTGTTGAGCAGCACATGAATATTTTCGGGGCTCACCGACGGGGCCGCTACGCGTACCAGTACGCCTTGCTCCCGCTTGTCCACGCGCAGCTGAACCTGCGCGATGCCCCCACCCAGCGTGTTGAGCAGATCAAGTTGCGGGGCCAAGTTACGAATGAATTCTCGGCTAATCAGATTCATGGTTGGGTTCCTATTGGTAGGTTCGACAAGGCTATTGCAAACCGTGTACCAACAGTAAACAACCCGCCCATAGGGCTGTATTCGGCCAAAATGACCGGTTTTTGCGGGTTTTAAAGGCGGTTTCGGTCGATTTGTCGCGTATTGCCGCCGAGTATAAGCCGCAGAACGCCATTTCATCGCCTCTTTGCCGCGTGGTATCCATAGGCCAGAGCGGGAAGTGCCCAGATTAGCTGTAGCAAGCCGCAACTCCTGCGTATACCAAGCTACCATGAGCAAACACGCCACCCCTGACCTGACCAAGCTGCCCAGCCGAGCGCCTGCCGAGTTTCACAAAGAGCACACGCTACGGGAGCTAAAGCGCATCCGGCAGGAGTTGATTGAACTGCAGTACCGGCTCTACGCCGAAAACCGCCACAGCGTGCTCGTGATTCTACAGGGCATGGATGCCAGCGGCAAAGACGGCCTGATCCGGCGGGTGTTCAGCGGCCTCAATCCGCAGGGCGTGCAGGTGCATTCCTTCAAAGAACCGACTGCCGAAGAGCTGGCGCACGACTTCCTGTGGCGGGTGCACCAGCAGGCGCCGGCTCGCGGCATGCTGCAGGTGTTCAACCGCTCCCACTACGAGGACGTGCTCATCACGCGGGTGCAGGGCCTGATACCGGCCGAGGAAGCCAAGCGCCGGTTTGTGGCCATCAACAACTTCGAGAAGCTGCTGCAGCAGGCGGGCACCACGGTGCTCAAGTTCTACCTCCACGTCTCGGAAGCCGAGCAGCGGGAGCGGCTGCTGGAGCGCACCCTCGACCCCGACAAACAGTGGAAATACGAGGCCGGCGACGAAGAAAAGGCGCGCCAGTGGCCCCAGTACCGCGCCGTGTACGAAGACGTGTTCCGGCACTGCAGCCCAGCCAGCTGCCCCTGGCACCTCGTGCCCGCCGACCAGAACTGGTACAAAGCCTACGTGGTGGCTCGCACTCTGCGCGATGCCCTGCTCCGCCTCGACCCGCAGCTGCCCGCGCCCAAGGCCACCCGCAAGCCGGCTAGCTGATAGGCGTAATCTGGCCCGGCGCCTGCGGCGCCTCCGAGGGCTCTACGGCCCGCTCAAACCGCATGCGACCTTCTGTGTCGGGGTCGGTCAATGTAAAGCCGTTGCGGAGCAGCACGCGCTGCGACACCTCGTTGCCGGGCAGCGTGTGCGCTATCAGGCGGCGCACCATGCCCGTGTGCGAGGCCTGCTGCACCAGCCCGCCCACCAGTTCGGTGGCCAGACCCTGCCCGCGCCAGTCGGCCGCAATGGAGTAGCCGATTTCGGCCGTGCCGTTGGCATCGGGCGGGCCCCAGAAGCCGCCGGCGCCTACCAGCGTGGCGGGCTGCTGCTCGGTGGCCCGCAGGATGGCGTACCAGCCATACCAGCCGGCCGCGGCCCGGCCGCCCGCTGTCAGCTGCGCCAGAAAATAGCGGCTGGCTTCGGCGTCGTACTCTCCGGGAGGCCAGTCGGCGGGCAGGGCCGCACCCAGCAGCACCGGGAAGTATTGGGGCTTGTGGAGCTCAGCCGTAAGCAGGGCACGGCTGGCAGCCAGAATGGTCAGGCGGGAAGTGCGGGTAATGAGGGGAATCATGGCGAAATATACGGGGCTGCCACACGGCAGCCAAAGCCGGCCATGAGGTGGCCGGGAAAGAAGACTATATGTAAAACACTCTATCTACCTTTGCGGTCCGTCGCCTTCATCCCGCTTATGCTTGCTGACACCCCCGACTTTCTGGCTCTCGCGTACCGCCCCGACCTACAGGTGCTGGTAGCGCGCTGGATGCGGGTGATTTCGCTGGCCGAAATGCAGCAGGGCTACGAGCTGCTGCTGCAGGCCGCGGCCCAGCACGGCTGCCGCCAGTGGCTGATAGATGCCCGCCGCCGCAACAACACCGACCGCGAAGGGGCCGTTTGGATGGTGCAGGATTTTCTGCCGCGCCTGCAGGGGCAGCTGGGCGGCCGCACGGCGCTGGCATATCTGCTGCCCCCGGTGCACCTGCGCGACCCCCAGGCCGACGCCGCTTTCCCGCCCGCCAGCTTCTTCGACGGCAAACCCTTTGTGGCCGACCGCTTCATCGATGAGCGCACGGCCCTGGACTGGCTGCAGCAGATGCAGCTGGCATCGGTGGTGCCGTAAAGCGTAGGCAGGCGGCTATAGCTGCCGGAAAGGCAGGTCCATCACAATGGCTTCCAGGGCCAGCGGCACAGTATCCGCAATGTGGTAGATGCCCTCCTCGCAGGCGCCGTAAAACGCGCCGTGGGTATCTACCAGCAAGCACAGCGGATCGGTGTAGGCCTGGCCTACCAACCCCAGTTTGCGGCCGGGTACGCGCGGCTCATACTCCGTGCGCAGGCGGTGCATGTCCAGCAAGGCCGCCGCCTGCTGGATTTCGAAGTGCATGCGGGTAGTACTTTGGTCTTGGCGGGTGAAGTAGCAGTGCAGGCCCCCAAACTCGCGCAGAAACGCGGCGGCGGCCGGAAGCCAGGTCAGTTGCCGACGTAGCGTGTCCTGCTGGTAGCCGGCCGTGGATACGGTTCGGCCTTCAAACCAGCCTGCCTCCGCCAGGGAGTGCTGCACATCGTCGGGGAAAGCGGGCATAAGGGTAGGGCAGGCGTAGGGCATGCAAGATACACACGGCGCCGGGCCCGCAAAAGAGCCGCCGAATTAGGCCACCGGCGGCGAAAAGTGCAGGTCTACGCAGTTGAGCACGTCCTGTACCGTGTGCAGCTCTTCCAGCTCCGCATCCGCAATTTCGATATGGAAGCGGCTTTCCAGATTTAGGGTAAGTTCCACCACGTCAACCGAGTCGAAGCCCAGGTCGTGGACCAGGCGGGTGGAAGGAGTGAGGGGGCGGGCCGGGTTACGGCGCTGGCGGTGAAGCATGCGCTCCACCTGGTATTGCGTGAGCTGTTGCATAAGGGAGTAGAAAGTTGCGGTGCGGAAAAACGGGGTTAGTTGGCGCTGGAAAGCAGTAAGGTGGTATCGTCGGGGGGCGTGGCGGGCAGCGGCGCCAGCTGGCCAATAGCCGCGCCGACGCTCAGGTAGTCGCCGGCGGCCACGCTGCGGCGCACCATCACGCCGTCGTGCGGGGCCGTCACGAACTGGAAGCTGAGCTGTGCGGGCAGGGCCGCCAGCTGCCGCTCGGTGGCGGCCACGCGGGCGGTGGTGGCCGTTAGCTCGGCGGCCGGCGCGGCGGGCCGGGCGGCCAGAGAAGCCAGTTGCTGCTGCTGCTGGGTGAGCTGCTGCTGCAGGCGGTGGTGGTCGGCCGAAACGAGCTTCTGCGCTACTTTCAACAGCAGCTGGCCTTTGCGCACGTGCTGCCCTTCAGTGAAATACACTTCCCAGACCCGCCCGGCCACGGTAGCGGGCACGGCCGTGCCGGCCGCCAGGGGCGGAGTGGCCGGCTGCGGCTCGCGCAGGTAAGCTGTAAGGGTCGACGAATCGGGGGTGGGGGCCTCGGGCAGGTGGCTGGGCCAAAGGGCCAGCCCGCCCAGTGCGCCGAGCAGAATGACGGGCGTCATTCTAACAAACTTGTTCATATAGGTGTGGAGTCGGCAGGCCCGAAAACGGGTGGTTGCGCAACCTGGAAAAGCGTGGGGCAAAAAAGTTGGTAACTGATCCGGTTACAGATCAAAACCTGAAAAAAGGAGGCTAGGCGGTGCCCGGGCACCCGCAGTCGGCGGGGAGGCGGGTAGCCAGTTCCTGCATCAGCTGCGCCACCGATACGGCCGCCAACGCCTGGCGCATGGCCTGCTCGGCGCTGCCTAGCAGGTCTTCGAGCGTGTGCTGCATCACCCGGCCCAGGTTGCAGTGGGCGTTGGGCTTGGTGCTGCTCACGGCAAACAGGTCGGGCTCCGGCTCCTGCATGGCTTCGTACACGTCCAGCAGCGAAATGCTTTCGGGCGAACGGGCCAGCAGGGCGCCGCCGCCGGCTCCCAGCTGGGTGCGCACCAGGCCGGCGTTGCGGAGCGTGCTCATCAGGCGGCGCACCACCACCGGGTGGGTGCCCGCGCTGCCCGCCAGCACCTCCGACGATACCGGCTGCCCCGAGCTATGCGCCAGGAAAGCCAGAATGTGCGTTGCGACGGCGAAGCGGGTGTTCATGAAAATAAGTGTAACTGATTCGGTTGCAAATGTACGAAGAAAAATGGTTGTGGACAATCGTTCCGGCAAAATCCGGCAGCGGGGCGGGGCCGCCCGGTTGGTGGCGGCCCCGCCCCGCTGCTGTCTGGCAGACGAATGAAAGCCGGATTTACCTTATCAATGGCAAAAGAAAATTTCAGGTTGATTCCTGATAGCCAGTGTATTTAGCAGGACTTAGGCCTGCCTGGCCGGGGCTAGCCCTTCCAGACGCCGAACTTGCCGGCCTGATAATCCTGGTAGGCCTGGCGGATTTCGACTTCGGAGTTCATCACGAAGGGTCCGTAGGCCACGATGGGTTCCTGGAAGGGTTTGGCGTGGCCTAGCAGTAGCACGCAGTCGTCGGTGAGGGCCTCGGCCCGGAACTCGTCGCCGTCGTAGTTGAACTCCACCAGCTGCCGCGCCGCGGCTTCCTGCCCGTTGATGCGCAGGCGGCCCCGGATAACGTAGCAGAAGATGGTGCGCTCGGCCGGAATGGTGAGGGCCAGCTGCCCGCCCTGTTGGAAGTTGATGGTGGCCAGCTGCATATCCGTGAGGGGCTGCAGGGCGCCCTCGGCGCCGGCCCAGTTGCCCGACACGGCGTGCACCTGTACGCGGCCCTCGTCCAGCGCCACCGTCGGGATTTCCGGTTCCTGCAAGCCCACGTAGTGCGGCGCGGTCATTTTGTGCTGGGCCGGCAGGTTCACCCAGAGCTGCAGAATCTCCAGCGGGCCGCCGGTCTGCTTGAACTCGTCGGACGATATTTCCGAGTGAATCAGGCCGCTGCCGGCCCGCATCCACTGAATGCCGCCCGGCCCGATAACGCTCTGGTGCCCGCCGCTGTCCTGGTGCATGATGTCACCGTCCAGAATAAAGGTCACCGTTTCGAAGCCGCGGTGGGGGTGGGGGCCGAAGGGCAGGCCGCGGTTGCGGGCCGGGTAGGTCTGGGGGCCGTGGTGGTTGAGAAACAGAAACGGGTCGAGGTGCTCGACGGCCTCCGTGGGCAGGGCCCGGTAGGTAACCAGGTCGGCAATGGGGGCGCTAACGGCGCGGTGCTGCTGCTTGATGGTGCGCATCATAGGGGAAGGGAACAGGTGGCGGAAGCCAGGTGCCTAGCACTACCCGGAAACGGGCGCACTTGTTTCCGGCGGCCCAGCCGCGGCGCAACCTATCGGCCCCGGAAAGGGTTTACTGGCTTCGTACCGACCAACACTCCTCATCATGTCTGATCTGTTTTCGCCGTTTGCGCTGCGTGGTATCACGCTCCGCAACCGGATAGTTATTTCGCCCATGTGCATGTACAGCGCCCAGGATGGCTTCGCCAACGACTGGCACTTGGTGCACCTGGGCAGCCGGGCCGTGGGTGGGGCCAGCCTCATCATTCAGGAAGCCACGGCCGTGTCGCCGGAAGGCCGCATCACGCCCGGCGACCTGGGCATCTGGAAAGACGAGCACGTGCCGTTTCTGCGCCGCATCACCGACTTCATCAAGGCCCAGGGAAGCGTGGCCGGCATTCAGCTGGCCCACGCCGGCCGCAAAGCCAGCCACCGCAGCCCCTGGGAAGGCGCCGACGCCATCCTGCCCACCGAGCCCCACGGCTGGCAGACGGTAGCGCCCAGCGCCGAGCCCTTCACCCCCGACGAGCCCACGCCCCACGCCCTGAGTGTGGCCGAAATCGGGCAGGTGGTGGCCGACTTCCGTGCGGCCACGCTGCGCTCTTTAGAGGCGGGCTATGAGGTGATTGAGTTGCATGCCGCCCACGGCTACCTGCTGCACGAGTTCTTCTCGCCTTTGAGCAACCACCGCCAGGACGAATACGGCGGCTCCTTCGAAAACCGCATCCGGCTGCTGCTGGAAGTGGTGGAAGCCACCCGCGCCGTGCTGCCCGAGCACCTGCCGCTGCTGGTGCGCGTGTCGGCCACCGACTGGACCGAGGGCGGCTGGACGGCCGCCGATACCGTGCAACTGGCCGGCATTCTGAAAGACAAGGGTGTGGATCTGCTGGACTGCTCCACCGGCGGCAACGTGGCCAAGGCTGATATTCCGGTGGGCCCCGGGTACCAGGTGGAATTTGCCGAGCAGGTGCGCCGCGAAACCGGCCTGCCCACCGGCGCCGTCGGCCTCATCACCGACGCGCAGCAGGCCGAGGCCATCATTGCCAGCGGCCAGGCCGACCTGGTGCTGCTGGCCCGGGAGTCGTTGCGCGACGCCTACTTCCCGCTGCACGCGGCCCACGAATTGGGCACTGATATTGCCTGGCCCAACCAGTATATGCGGGCCAAGCCGCGGCTGTAGGCGGAGGCCGCAGCGGGCCAGCCCGTACATGATTTCTGTACTGTACCTTTGTTTGATGCAAGACTTCTCGACGCCTGCTTTTCCCATTCTCTACCGCCCTGACCTGGATATTCTGGTGGGCCGGTGGCTGGTGGAAATCAGTCTGGCCGAGGAGGTGAAGCAGAACTACGTGCAGCTGTTTCAGGCCGCCGCCGCCGCCAACTGCCGGTTCTGGCTGCTCGATGCCCGGCGGCGGTTCCGCACGACGCATGAAATCACCAACTGGGTGAACCAGAACGCGCCCCGGCAGGCGCTGGAGAAGCTGGGTCGCGAAATCCGGGTAGCCTTCCTGCTGGCCCCGCACCAACTGCTGGCCTCCACCGATTCGCCCCCGTTTCCGGAGCTGCGGCACCCCGGCACCGGCCACGCCATGTCTGCCCAGTTCACCGACGAGGGCCAGGCCATTGCCTGGCTGCAGGCCGAGCAAAGCAAAGTGTAGCAACAAGACAGTTTTCTGGTTAAGCAGCACAAGCGCGACTGACTGCCCGCTCCGGGTTTTCGGTCGCGCTTGTGCCTTTTAACAGGGTGATTGGCAGCGGCCCGCAACCTTTCCCGCCGCGCCGCGACCTTAGGCGAAGCCTACTCTGATTTCGCTGCATGCAACATCTTTCTGTTCCTACCCGGGCCGGCGCGGCGGCCCTGCTGCTGGCCCTGGCCGGCTGTGCCACCACCCAGCCCGCCGCTACCAGCACCACGGCCACGCCTCCGGCCACGGCTGTTGCCTCCACCACCGGCGGCCGTAGTATCAACCCCCAGGATGTGGACCGCTCGGTGTCGCCGTGCGAGGACTTCTTTCGGTTTTCGGGCGGCAACTGGCTGAAAAACAATCCGATTCCAGCCTATGCCAGCAGCTGGGCCCCGCGCAACGAACTCAACGACCGAACCCAGGCCACCCTGCGCCGCATCCTGGAAGATGCCGCTGCCGACCGCGCCGCCACCCCCGGCTCGAACCGCCAGAAAGTGGGCGACTACTACGCCGCCGGCATGGACTCGGTGGGCCTCGAAAAAGCCGGCCTGACGTACCTCAAGCCCGAGCTGGCCCGCATTGCCGCCGTGAAAGACCGGCCCGGCATGCTCACCGAAATTGCCCGCCAGCAGACGCTGGGCACCGGCGCGTTCTTCCGGGCCGGCGTTTCGCCCGACCGCAAAAACAGCTCGGTGTACGCCGTAAACATGAGCCAGGGCGGCCTGGGAATGCCCGACCGGGACTACTACCTTAAGGACGACGCCCGCTCCAAAACTGTGCGCACGGCCTACATTACCTGCCTCACCAACACCTTCAAGCTGCTCGGCGACGCGGAAGCTACGGCTGCGGCCAAAGCCGCCACGGTGCTGCGCGTGGAAACCCGCCTGGCCCGCGCCAGCAAAGACCGGGTTTCGCTGCGCGACCCGTATGCCAGCTACAACAAGATGACGGTGGCCGAGGCCGACAAGCAATTCCCGAACCTGCAGCCCTCGGCTTTGCTGAAGCGCAACGGCCTGGGCGCGGCCCAGGAGGTGATTGTGGGCCAGCCCGATTTCTTCAAGGAAGTCAGCGCAGTGCTGAAAGAGGAGCCGCTGGCCGACCTGAAAACCTACCTGAACTGGCAGCTGGTTTCGTCGGTTCCTTCGGCGCTGCCCAAGGCGTTCAGCGACGAGGCCTTCCGGTTTGCGCAGGTGCAGAGCGGGGCCAAGCAGCAGCCCACCCGCTGGAAGCGCATGCTGGCCGCCACCGACGGCACGCTGGGCGAGGCCTTCGGGCAGCTCTATGTGGATCAGGCGTTTTCGCCCGCCGCCAAGCAGAAGGCGCTGGATATGCTGGCCAACATCCGCGAGTCGATGGCCGAGCACATCCAGACCAACACCTGGATGAGCGCCGCAACCAAACAGGAAGCCCTCAAGAAGCTCAGCGCCCTGCGCGTGAAAATCGGCTACCCCGACAAGTGGAAGGACTATTCGGCGCTGAATATTTCGCGCGAGTCGTACCTGAAAAACGTGCTGGCGGCGCGCCAGTGGGGCTATCAGCAGAACGTGAAGAAGTTCGGCGGGCCGATTGACCGCACCGAGTGGAGCATGACGCCGCCCACCATCAACGCCTACTACAGCCCGCCGATGAACGAAATCGTGTTTCCGGCTGGCTACCTGCAGCCCCCGTTCTTCGACCCTGAAGCCGACGACGCGGTGAACTACGGCGCCATCGGCGGCGTGATGGGCCACGAAATGACCCACGGCTTCGACGACTCGGGCCGGCAGTACGACTCGGAAGGCAACCTGCGTGACTGGTGGACGCCGGCTGACGCGGCCGAATTCACGAAGCGCGCCGCCGTGGTGGGCCGGCAGTACGACGCCTTCTCGCCCCTCGACTCGGTGCACGTGAACGGCAAGCTGACCATGGGCGAAAACTTGGCTGACTTTGCCGGCCTCACCATCGTGTACGCCGCCCTCCAGAAGCAGCTCGACAAGCAGTACGGCAAAGGCAACCGCCCGCTGATTGATGGCTTCACGCCCGAGCAGCGCTTTTTCCTGAGCTGGGCCCAGCTGCGCCGCCAGAACATCCGCCCCGAAGCCCTGCGCCAGCAAATCCTCACCGACCCCCACTCGCCCGGCCAGTACCGCACCATCGGCCCCCTCATGAACATGCCCGAGTTCTACCAGGCCTTCGGCTGCCAGCCCGGCCAGAAAATGGTCCGCCCCGATGCTGAACGGGCGGTGATTTGGTAGCCGGAAGCTAAAAACTAGTTCCCCTCCTTGGAAAGGAGGGGCTAGGGGTGGTTGATACCCGTTGAACATCATCTAGAGCTAGTTCTAAAACCCGTTCTACCGGCCATCAACCACCCCTAGCCCCTCCTTTCCAAGGAGGGGAACTAGCCTTAGCTCTAATGTTTGACATCTTCAACTTCATCCACAACCTCCAATCTTCCACCAATGACCCCACAACGCACCTTCCTGCTCTCCTTGGGCACGGCAGCCGGTATGGCCCTGGCCGGATGCGCCGCCAGCACGCCCGCTACCACCGCCACCACGCCGCCTGCTGCAACTCCGGCCACGACTGATGCTACGGCCCAGCTCGGCCCCGTGCTGCCCGGCGTCGGGATTGATCCGGCCAATATTGACAAGTCGGTGTCGCCCTGCGACGACTTTTTTCAGTACGCTTCCGGCACCTGGCTGAAGAACAACCCGATTCCGGCCGCCGAGTCGCGCTGGAGCTCCTGGAACGGGCTCATCAACCAGAATGAGGCCGTGATGCGCCAGATTCTGGAAACCTCGGCCGCCAACAAAACCGCCGCCAAGGGCACCAACCTGCAGAAAGTAGGCGACTACTACGCCACGGCCATGGACTCGGTGGCTATTGACAAGGCCGGCCTGAAGTACCTGCAGCCCGAACTAAACCGCATCAATGCGGTGAAAGACCTGCGTGGCCTGCAAACCGAGCTGGTGCGCGCCCAGCGCCTGCAAACCCGCTCGGTGTTCGGGCTGGGCGTGAACCAGGACCGCAAAAAGAGCGACGAGTATGCCCTCTACCTCAGCCAGGGCGGCCTCAGCCTGCCCGACCGGGACTACTACCTCAAGGACGACGCCCGCTCGAAAGCCATCCGCACGGCCTACACCACCTACCTCACCAACACGTTCAAGATGCTGGGCGAAAGCTCGGCCGTGGCCGCTAAAAGCGCCGCCACGGTGCTGCGCCTCGAAACCCGGCTCGCCAAAGCCAGCAAGGACCGCGTAGCCCTGCGCGACCCCTACGCCAACTACAACAAGATGACGGTGGCCGAGGCCGCCCAGAAATACCCCAACCTGGGTCTGCCCGTGATGCTGCCCGCCCTGGGCCTCAGCTCGGCCAAAGAGGTGATTGTGGGTCAGCCCGAGTTCCTGCAGGAAGCCAGCACTGCTCTGAAGCAAGAGCCGCTTGGTGACTGGAAAACCTACCTGCGTTGGCACCTCACCTCGTCGCTGATGTCGGCGCTGCCGCAGTCGTTCGGCGATGAGTCGTTCCGGTTTCAGCAGGTGTTGAGTGGAGCCAAGCAGCAGCAACCCCGCTGGAAGCGCATGCTCCGCGCCACGGATGGTGCGTTGGGCGAAGCCTTCGGCCAGCTGTACGTGGACAAGGCCTTCGCGCCCGAAACCAAGGTGAAGGCCCAGCAGATGGTGGCTAATATCAAGGAAGCCATGGGCGAGCATATCCGCGGCCTGGAGTGGATGAGCGCTGCCACCAAGGAGGAGGCCATCAAGAAGCTCAACGCCTTCACCGTCAAAATCGGCTACCCCGATAAGTGGAAGGACTATTCGGCCCTCTCGATGAGCCGCGAATCGTACCTGAAAAACGTGCTGGCCGCCCGCGAGTGGGAGTCGAAAGACAACCTGAGCCGCTACGGCAAGCCGATTGACCGCGAAGTATGGGGCATGACGCCGCCCACGGTGAATGCCTACTACAACTCCTCGCTCAACGAAATCGTGTTTCCGGCCGGCATCATGCAGCCCCCGTTCTTCGACCCCAAGGCCGACGACGCGGTAAACTACGGCGGCATGGGCGCGGTCATCGGCCACGAAATCACCCACGGCTTCGACGACCGGGGCCGGCAGTCGGACGCCCAGGGCAACCTGCGCGACTGGTGGACCAAGGAAGACGCCGCCGAATTCACGAAGCGCGCCGACATGGTGGGCGCCCAGTACTCGGCCTTCCAGCCCCTGGATTCGGTGTTCGTGAACGGCAAGCTCACGATGGGTGAAAACCTGGCCGACTTCGGCGGCCTGGCCCTGGCCTACTCGGCCCTCGAAAAGGAGTTGCAGAAGAAGTACGGCAGCAACCCGCGCCCCCGCTACGACGGCTTCACGCCCGAGCAGCGCTTCTTCCTGGGTTGGGCGCAGGTGTGGCGCACCAACGCCCGCCCCGAGTACATCCGCCAGCAAGTCCTCACCGACCCGCACTCCCCGGCCCAGTACCGCACCAACGGCCCGCTCATGAACATGCCCCAGTTCTACGAGGCCTTCGGCTGCAAGGAAGACGCCAAGATGGTCCGCGCTCAGAACCAGCGCGCCAACATCTGGTAGCCCAGAACGTCCCGGTCCGGCGGCTGCAAGCCGTCGGGCCGGTCGTCGCGTGCTGAGGTTGCTCAGTGAAGGGTGATTTCAGGAAAGGTGTAGAGACGCGACACTTCGCGTCTCGTCGTTGCTGAGGTTGTTTATCGGGTGCGGTTCCAGTCATTCAACGGCGAGACGCGAAGTGTCGCGTCTCTACACCGTTCAACAGCCGCTGAGCCAATGCCCTGCTGTCACAAAAGCTCCAAGACCAAAAGAGGCCGTCTGCATCATGCAGGCGGCCTCTTTCTTTTTCTATTGAAAAAAATATTTTCCATTGATAATCAATAAGTATGATTTATTCGTAGAATTATGAAAAGTTCGTAATAAGAAAATGGAACGATTAACTCAACCCGAGGAAGAGGCTATGCGGGGCTTCTGGCAGCTGGGCGGCGGCTTCATCAAGGAGGTGCTGGAGCTGCTGCCCGAGCCGCGTCCGCCCTACACCACCCTGGCCTCCACGGTGCGCAACCTGGAGCGCAAAGGCTACCTGACCAGCCGCAAGCTAGGCAACACCTTTCGGTTTGTGCCCAGCGTCACGGCCGAGGAGTACCGCCGCCGCTTCCTGGGCACCTTCGTCGGCGACTACTTCCGCAATTCCTACAAGGAGTTGGTGTCGTTCTTCGCCCAGGAGCAGAAAATCAGCCCCGAGGAGCTGCAGGACATCATCGACATGATTGAAAACCGCAAAACCCGCCCCTGATGCCTGCGCTGCTGCTCTATCTGCTGCAGATGCAGCTGGCCCTTCTGCTGCTGCTGGCAGTGTACTACGGGCTGCTGCGCCGGCTCACGTTTCACCAGCTCAACCGCGGGTACCTGCTGGCGGCGCTGGCCCTGGCGGCCGTTTACCCGGTGCTGGATCTGGGCTGGCTGCGGCCCGCCGTGGCCCCAGCCGCCCCGCTGATGCAGGTAGTGCCCGCCTGGACTGAGGCAACCGGCACGGCCGCCCCGGCTGCTTCTGGCCCTGAGTATGGCGCGTGGCTGTTGGCGGCTTACGGGTTGGGGGCGGCGGGGCTGCTGCTCCGGCTGCTGGTGCAGGGCGCGTCGTTGTGGCGGCTGCACCGGGCTTCCCGGCCGGTGGAGGCGGCGGGGGTGCGGTTTCGGGCGGTGGCGGGGGAGGTGAGTCCGTTTTCTTTCGGGCGCGCCATTTACCTAAACCCGGCCCACCACGCGCCGGCCGAACTGCCGGTGGCCTTGCTCCACGAGCAGGTGCACGTGCGCCAGGCCCACACGCTGGATGTGCTGCTGGGCCACCTGCACCGGGTGCTGGCCTGGGCCAGCCCGGCGGCCTGGCTGTGGCTGCGCGCCACCCAGGAAAATCTGGAGTTCATTGCCGATGCCGCCGTGCTGCGCGAAAGCCAGCTGGCCCCGAAACAGTATCAATACAGCCTGGTCCGGCTCAGTACGCTGGCGGCCGGCTCCCCTTTAACAACCCCTTTCTCCTTTATCACCCTTAAAAACCGTATTCGTATGATGAATTCCCTTCCTTCCGGCCGGCGGCAACTGCTGCGCTACGCCGCTGTGCTGCCTATAGCGCTGGGCTTGCTCCTGACCGCCGCCGCCACCCAGGCTACTCCTGCGGTAGCAACCAGCACCCTGGCCGATACAGAGAAGCCTGCTCCCATCAGCGCCCTGCCGCCGGCCGCGTTGCGGCACATCGTGCAGCAGTACCCTGGCTACCGGCTGATCGGTGTATCGGAAGTACGGGCCGCTGATGGTACCAACCTGCGCTACAAAGCCGAAATAGCCATTGGCCGCCGGCCGGAAAATGTATTGTTCGATGCTCAGGGGCAACCGGTGGTGGTAGCTGAGCCGATTTACTTTCTGGATGGCGAGCGGATCGAAAAAAAAGCACTGGATAACCTGAATCCGGCCACTATTGAAAGCATGAACGTGGTGAAAGGCGCCGCTACGGCCACCTTCGGCCCCGAAGCCAGCAATGGCGTAATCCTGGTTTTTACCAAGCAGAACCGGAACTCGGCCGAGGTGCTGGCATTCATGAAAACGCACAGCATCGTGCTGCAGCCCGCTTCCGGCGCCGATGCGCGTCTTATGGAAAATGCCAAGCAAGGCAAGCCGTTGACGGCCGCCGACCTGAACGGCCGGCTGCTGATGGTGGATGGCCGCGAAGTGAGTCCGGCCGACGTGCAGCTGACGCCCGACAAGCTGGAGTCAGTGTTTGTACTGGATGCCGAGCACGCCGTAAAGAAATACGGCGAAAAAGGTCGACAAGGGGCTATTGTCATCATCACCAAATAACAGATAGCATCCGCCCGATACTCCGCTCCCGCAACCTGCCAGGCTGCGGGAGCGTCTTTTTTCAGTCAAACGAGCCCCCGGGGCGTATATCCCAACTATGAAGCTTCTATCTGTTTCCCTGCGGCTGGCGCTGCGCACGGCCCTGCTGGTGCTGCCGGCCGGCGTATTTGCCCAGGCAGCGCCGGCACCCGCCCCGGTGCAGGCCAGCGCGCCCAGCCTGTATTTCCTCGACGGCCAGCCGTCCACCCAGCAGGCCATCAACGAGCTCAACCGCCGCACCATTGCCAGCGTGAATGTGGTGAAAGGCCCCGAGGCCACCCGGATTTTCGGCGACGGTGCCACTGGCGGCGTGATGGTGGTAGTAACCAAGCGCAACGTGAGTTCCGAGGCTGTGGCCGAGTTCAACCGCCGCTACAACATCCAGCCGCCGGTGGTGCCCGCGCCCCCGGTGCGGCCCTAGCCTGTGACGGCCCGGCTTCCTCCCCAGGAGTGAGCCGGGCCGCCGCGTTTACGGGGGGCTGCGGTCAGCACAGCCAACACGAAGTGCCGTTGGTGCGTATCGGTACCACTGCCCTGTTTCCCGGCCTGCCACCTACCCCTGTTTGCATGACGCCCACCACGCTAGCTGACTTTCTCCACCTCAGCCACCGCCCCGATCTGGGCATCGTGGCCGCCCGCTGGACCCGGCCGGCGGAATCGGGCGAGCTGCGCGCCGGCTACCAGGCCATGCTTCACTACGCCGCCTCCTGCGGCAGCTGCAACCGCTGGCTGATTGACTCGCGCCGCCGCCTGCAGGTAGATGCCCAGGACGTACACTGGCTGACCACCGAGTTTTACCCCACGCTGCGCCGCCACCTCCACGAGCACGTGTACCTGGCGTTCCTGATTGCGCCTTACCAGGCCGACCACGTGCAGGACGACACCCTGCCGCCGCTGCCCTACACCCACGGCGACTACTGCTCCCTCAACCAGTTCATCGACGAAGGCGAAGCGGTGCGCTGGCTGACCTCGCGCAGCTAGGTTTCGCCGAAAACAGGCGGCCGTTGAAAAAGGCAATTTTCAGATAAGCTATTGGATATTGAGGGTAAATATAATATTGGCCCGATTATAGCCGTTATCTTTGGTATTGAGGTAGTATAGGCATTGTTCGCACCTGCCTGCACCACCTGTTTTCGGCTTGTTTCACCCTTTTTTCTTCGGATCATGTTTAGAATAATACTATTGCTTCTGTGTGCCTTCATGGTGTTGCTGGAGCCTGAAACCGTGCTGGCCGCTGCCAGCCCGGAGGCGCCGCTCACGGAAGCTGCCGTATCCGCCACGGATGCCGTAACGCTGATTCCGCGCCCCAACTACAAGCGCTACCGTGGCAACAGCCGCAGCAAAAAGCGCCGCCTGGGCTTCTTCCGCCGCCGGGCCGCCCGCCGCAAAGCCATGCGCAAAGGCCGGCAGAAAGCCGCCGCCCCCAAAGGCCGGATTCAGGTAGATGCGCCAACCGGCACCATGCCGCCGCGCCAATAGTCCGCCTCAGTAATACAATAAGTGCCCAGACGGCCGCTTTTCCTACCCGGGAAAGCGGCCGTTTGCGTGGTAGCCGGCCCGCAACGGAAAAGGCTGGCCGCATAGGCCGCCTTTCAGGCAGTGGCGCCCGTATACAGCGCTGTACCATTTCCTATAGCTGCTATGTTCCGTCTGCTTTCCACTGCCTTGCTGCTGGCCCTGCTGGCAGGTACCACCGCCGCGGCCCAGAACCGCGCCCCGTCCACGCCTACCCAGCGCAAGCTGGGCGCCGTGAAAGTGCCGCCCCCCAATACGCCCATGCCGGCTCCTTCTACAGCCTCCGGTACTACCGCCGGGCAGGGCCAGAATGCCACCACCGCCCCCGGCCTGACCGGCCAGCCTGCCCGCCAGGCTACAGCCTCGCCCGAGCGCCTGCTGCGCCAGCCAGTGCCCGCCCCTCCGCTGGCCACGCCTCCCCGCGCCACCACCGGGGCGGCCCCTAAAAAAACGCCCTAATAACACCCGGCAGCGGTCTTTGAAAAGGGCCGCTGCCGGATTGGAGCCGCCAATGCATGTACCTACACCAACGGGAACTATCTTTGCTCGATGACAGGCCGGCGACAACTTTTGGTGTATTTCGAAAACCCTGCCGGCCAGGTGCTTGAAGACCCCACGCAGCTGGTCCGGATTGTGTGGCGGGCAGGGATCCGCAAGATGAATGAGACGCAGGCGCTGCTGACGCACGCCCGCCTGGCGCTGCAACGATACGGCTGGCACCGGGTTCTGATCAACCAGACCCAAATGGTGCCTTTCACGCCCGAGGAACAGCAATGGATAGGGGCCGAGTGGCTGCCCCTGGCTACTGCGGCCGGCTACCGGCATGGGGCCATTGTGGTGTCGCCGGACGTGATGGTGCGCCTGGCTACGGCCTTCATCACCACCCAGGTTCAGAGCCGCCCGCTGGTCTACCGCTCGTTTGAAGACGAAGCTGAGGCGCTGGCCTGGCTGCAGAAACAGTAAGGCGCCGGCTTCTTCGCGCCAGACAGCAGCCCGCCCGTACCATCGGCCGCTGGCTTTGCTCTGCCGGATGACAGAGCCGGCCACCCCTGGAGTACCCCGAACAGATGGCGCCGGTGGCTGGCCCCGGATACGGCAATTGAGTGGGGGCTAAGCAGTAGCTTTGCTTGGCTGCGGCTATGTGCCGCCCGTATTTTGCGCTGTTTTCCCCCTCTTCGCCATGTCCAACCCGCTTGCTGTTGTCAATGAATATTTCGCGCTGGTTGATGCGTTTGAAACCAGCCCTGCCGCCTACGCCGCCGTACTGCACCCCGAGGTAGTGCAGACGGAGTATCCCAACGGCCTCTACAAAACCCTGCAGACTCGCTCGCTCGCCGATATTCTCCACAACCTGCGCCTGGGCCGCGAGCTACTGCAGGAGCCCCACTTCGAAGTAAGCCACACCCGCCTCTGCGACGACGGCAGCGTGCAGGTGGAAGGCCAGTGGCAGGCCACCGCCACCAGCGACCTGGGCCCGCTGCTGCGCGGCCAGCGCATCATCGCCCACCTCTGCCTCATCTTCGAATTCAAGGACGGCCTGATTTACCGCCAGCGCCGCTACCCCTGCTACGAAATCCTGTAGCCCCGCTGCCCGCAGAGGGCAGTAGCGCGAACTTTGTAGTTCGCGCCACCGCGCCGTTCGGGTGATTTCGTTCTGGGGCGCGAACTACAAAGTTCGCGCTACTGTGCCGCGCTACTATTGGCGCGCCTAGCTCAGCTATAACGTAAGCCGTAGTTGGTCCGTATTGGAAAACAGCCTCTGGAGCAAACCCGGGGCGTTTTCCAACTGGCCTATGCCCGCAACCATTCCAACCCAGTACGTCCGCTTCGATTCCGGCGTCGAGGAAATCCAGCCCAACGAAGAGCAGCTCACCAACGAAACCGTGGAGTCGATGGCGCGGGTGAACCGCTTTATGTTCGAGAAGCACCGCCACGCCATCCGCGACGCCCACGCCAAAAGCCACGGCGTGCTGCGCGGCGAGCTGCACATCTACCCCAACCTGCCCGCGCACCTGGCCCAGGGCATGTTCCGGGAGCCCCGGGTGTACCCCGTGATTCTGCGCCTGTCGTCCGCGCCCGGCGCCATCGACCCCGATACGCAGTCGGCGGTGAAGGGGCTGGCCCTGAAGATTATTGGGGTGGAGGGCCGGAAGTTTCTGGCCGACCAGGCCGACGAAATCACCCAGGACTTCCTGATGGTGAACGACACCATCATTCCAACCGGCGACATCAAGAGCTACCACGACATGCAGCTGCGCCAGGAAAAGGTGTTTCTGCACGCGCCGGAAGTCGTTACTAAAATCATGACTGAGGCCGGCACGCTGGTGAATCAGGCGCTGGATGCCGTGGGCATCAAAAAGGAAATTCCGCTGGTGGTGCCGCCGCACCCCAACAACCACCTGCTGGGCGAAACCTACACCACGCTCGGCTCCATCCGCTTCGGCGACTACGTGTCGAAAATCAGCGTGGCCCCGCTCTCGGCCAACGTGCAGGCGCTGGCCGGCGAGCAAGTAAAAATCACGGAGCCTGCCGGCTTGCGCGATTTGGTGGTGGACTTCTTCCGCACCCAAAGCGCCGAGTACGAGTTGCGCGCCCAGCTCTGCACCGACCTGAAAACCATGCCCGTGGAGGACAGCTCCGTGGACTGGCCCCAGGACCAGAGCCCCTACCAGCCCCTCGGCAAAATCGTCATTCCGGCCCAGGACGCCTACAGCCCCGCCCGCCGCGTGTTTGCCGACGATGTGCTGTCGTTCAACCCGTTCCACTGCCTGCCCGAGCACCTGCCGCTGGGCTCCATCAACCGGGCGCGCATCAAGGCCTACGAAACGTCCTCGGCCTACCGCCACCGCATGAACGCCCAGCCCCGCCGCGAGCCGCGCGACATCAACGAGCTGCCCGACTAGCGCGCCGGGCGAACAAGCTAACAGAACGCCCTTCCAGGTAACGCGTCATGCTGCGCCTGCCGAAGCAGATCTACCGCTTTGTTGTAACGAATGAGTTACGAACGGTAGAGCTGCTTCGGCAGGCGCAGCATGATGCGTTTATGGATGAGCCATTTGTTTCGGTATTCTGGCCGCTGCTCCGGGCTATCCGGGCAGTCGCTCGGCTGCGCCGAGTGACCACTATGCCCCAGCAGCTCTGCTGCGTGCGTCCGCCGGAACTGGGCTAGTGGCGCGACCGGATTCGGAGCATAGCCCCTCAGGCGTAGGGCTCACCTGGCATAGCCGAGCGAGTGCGGGGCCATAGTTAGCCCGGCAACGTACTTGGCCGCGCCAGCTGCCGATACACCCACGGCGCCGTCACGAACATGAACACGCCAAACAGCGCCTGCTCCAGCAGGTTCAGCGGCACCAGCCCCGCCACCGGGGGCTTGAAGTAGCCCGCCAGATACACGTGGGTGTTCACGCTGATGTCCACTGCCATAATACCGGCCGCCAGCGGCACGCCCACGCGCGGCCGCCACCAGACCCGCCCTGCCGTCAGTGGGTCCAGCAGCGTCAGGGTATCCCAGAACACCCCAATGCCCACCGGCACCGGAAACGCCAGCAGCCCCCGCCGCAGAATGCTGGCCGTGTGGGTGTAGGTGCCAATCAGGAAGCACGTGGCGTAGATGGCCAGTACCACCCGAATAGGCCAGGCATAGGAAGGGGTAGCAACAGTTGGGTAGCGCACAACGGCAAGGATACCGACGGCGCAACAATGTCAGCAGCCTTACGGGCCGGACCCTGTAGTACGCGCAGCAGACTTGGCGGCGTTATTAATGGCTGCCATGCAGTGCTCTACTTCTTCGGCGCCGCCAAAAAATAACAGTTTCAGAATCTAGGTTCCGGGAAGGGTGTTTTGTACTTATGTACATACCCAATAATTTTTTCACACTCTTTATTCCGTGGCATATGAGTCTTAGTTACCTGAAGGCGCACCGCTTAGTACTTTGGCTATTGAGCTTGATGGGGCCTGTTATGGCGCTCGGGCAGAATTCAACCTGGCACATGGCCGTAGTTCCGAGCCAGCCTACGGGCAGCAGCAGCAGCGTCAACGCCTCCACCGTAGATGCAGCCGGCAATGTGTACCTGGCCGGCACGTTCTCGGGCACCATCAGCTTCGGCCCTACCACGCTGACCAGTGCGGGCGGTCTGGATGTGTTTATAGCTAAATGGGACGCGTCCAGCAATAGCTTCGTCTGGGCCCAACGCGGTGGCGGCTCCGACGACGATATCAGCAAGTCGGTGGCGGTGCTGGGCAGCAATGTGTACGTGGCCGGCGACTACCGAAGCACCCAGGTAACCTTCGGGAGCACCGTGCTGATCAACCAGGGAACCCCCCAGGGTATGTACATTCCCCAGGATGTGTTCGTGGCTAAGCTCACCGATACGGGCAGTAGCGCCAGCTTCGCCTGGGCTCTGCGCGTGAGCGGAGAGTACACGGAATCCGCGGCGGGCCTGGCGGTCAGCGGTACCAACGTGTACCTGGCCGGCCAGTTCAACAGCCCCACCCTGGCGCTTGGCACGGTTTCCCTCACGAACATCAACCCGGGCGGCACGGTCCCGAGCTTCATTTCGGATGTGTTTTTGGCGCGGCTGAGCGATGCAGGCAGCAGCGGTGGCATTGCCTGGGCCGAGCGGGGCGGTGGGGTCAACAACGAGTCCTGCGTCGCGATAGCAGCCCAGGGCAATGACATCTACCTGAGCGGGGTATTCAGCTCCCTTTCCGGCGCTGCCACCACTACCTTCGGCACCACTACCCTGACGGCATCCAGCGTCCGCTACCCATTGTACGTGGCCAAGCTTACCGACAATGGCGCCCCCCGCCAGTGGGCCTGGGCCGTACAGGCCGGCAGCCCCGATATCAACTACCCCGTTGGTCTGGCCGTGTACGGCTCAAGCGTGTACTCAGTCGGCTCTTTTACCAACCTGGCACCGGCCGTCTTCGGCAGCCAATCGATGCCGGGAGTGGGCAATGTAAACCTGTATCTGGCCAAGCTGACCGACGCCGGCAGCAGTGCCAGCTGGACGTGGGTACGTGGCAACGAGGGCTCAAGCGGCAGCATACGCGGCTCCGCCCTGCACGCCTCGGCCGCCGGCCTCTTTCTGCTGGCCAATTACAACGACAATGGGGTGAAGCTCGGCTCCGTTTCGTTGCCGGTGCCCGGTGGCCAGATCATCCCGGTAATTGCCCGTCTTACCGATGCCGGCGCTACCAGCAGCTATAACTGGGTGCAGGTGGCCAGCAACTCAACCACCAGGGTGTCGCTTTCAAGTTTAGCCGTTCGAGGGCAGCAAGTCTACGCGGCCGGCAGCCTGAACAGCCCGACGGCCACGTTCGGCAATTATACTGTTACCGTCCCCAACGCTAGCACCCCAATCGGCTCCCGCAGCGCGGGCCTGCTGGTGGGCCTGACCGACAACACCATTCTGCGCAGTGGCACTCCCGCCTGGGCTGCTGATCTGCACCTCACCCCTAACCCGGCCCACGGTCGTGTCGGGGTGAGCTTGCCAGCCGGGGCAAGTGCCAGACCGGTTACGCTTACCCTAACCGACGCCTTAGGTCGCGCGGTGCGCAGCAGCACCCACGGGTTGGCGGCCAGCGGCCGGGGGCCGGAACTGGATCTGCTGGGCTTGGCTCCTGGGTTTTATGTACTGCGCGTGCAAGCCGGCCAACAGTACGCCGTGCGCCAGCTACTTGTGGAATAGAATGCCTTTTTACCAAAGACCATGGGCACCGCAGTTGCGGCAGGCGACGTAAAAAGAAGGATGATTAAGAATATAAAGAAAAGGCTCGCTTTAAAGCGAGCCTTTTCTTTATATAAAATGAGCTCCTTACGAACCGCAAGCCTCGCAGGCGTCGGGGTTATCCAGGGAGCAGGCCATGTCGGAGGCGTTCTGGGCCGATACGTTCAGCGGCTCCAGGGTCTCGGCGGCTTGCTTCTGCACCGTGAACTTGATGGCGTCGGCGGCGGCTTTGGTGCGCAGGTAGTACATGCCGGTTTTCAGGCCCTTCTTCCACGAGTGGAAGTGCATGCTGGTGAGCTTCCCGAAGTTCACATTCAGCACGTGCAGGTTCAGGCTCTGGCTCTGGCAGATGTACGCGCCCCGGTCGGCCGACATGTCAATGATGCGGCGCTGCGAAATCTCCCACACCGTTTTGTACAGGTCCTTGATGTGCTGCGGGATGGTGGGGATGTCCTGCACCGAGCCGTTGGCGGCAATGATGGCGTTTTTCATCTGCTCGTTCCACAGGCCCAGCTTCACCAGGTCTTTCAGCAGGTGCTTGTTCACCACCATGAACTCGCCGCTCAGCACGCGGCGCACGTAGATGTTGGAGGTGTAAGGCTCAAACGACTCGTTATTGCCCAGAATCTGAGCGGTAGAAGCGGTAGGCATAGGCGCTACCAGCAGCGAGTTGCGTACGCCATGCTCCATTACCTGAGCGCGCAGCGTGTCCCAGTCCCAGCGGCCGGAGTCGGGCTGCACGTTCCAGAGGTCGAACTGGAATTTGCCCTCGCTCAGCGGCGAGCCGGGGAAGGTTTCGTAGTGGCCGTCGCGGATGGCCAAATCCTTGGAGGCCGTCATGGCCGCGAAGTAGATGGTCTCGAAGATGTCCTTGTTCAGGCCGCTGGCTTCGTCGCTCTCGAAGGGCATGCGCAGGGCAATGAACGTATCGGCCAGGCCCTGCACGCCTAGCCCGATGGGGCGGTGGCGGCGGTTGCTGCGCTCGGCCTCAATTACGGGGTAGTAATTGATGTCGATAACCTTGTTCAGGTTCAGCGTGGCGTGGTAGGTAACCTCGTAGAGCTTCTGGTGGTCGAAGATGAGGTTGCCGGCTTCGTTGGGGCGCACGTAGCGGGGCAGGGCCAGCGAGGCGAGGTTGCACACGGCAATTTCGTTCTCGTCGGTGTACTCCATAATCTCGGTGCAGAGGTTGGAGCTCTTGATGGTGCCGAGGTTTTTCTGGTTGCTCTTGCTGTTGGCGGCGTCCTTGAACAGCATGTAGGGCGTGCCGGTCTCGGTCTGGCTTTCCAGAATGGCAAACCACAGCTCCTGGGCCTTGATGGTCTTGCGGCCGCGGCCTTCGCGCTCATACTTCTGGTAGAGCTTCTCGAACTCCTCGCCGTAAGTGGTGTCCAGGCCGGGGCACTCGTGGGGGCACATCAGCGTCCAGTCGCCGTTGGCTTCCACGCGCTTCATGAACAGGTCGGGCGTCCAGAGGGCGTAGAACAGGTCGCGGGCGCGCATTTCCTCCTTGCCGTGGTTCTTTTTCAGGTCCAGGAAGTCGAGGATGTCGGCGTGCCAGGGCTCCAGGTAGATGGCGAAAGCGCCTTTGCGCTTGCCGCCGCCCTGGTCCACGTAGCGGGCCGTGTCGTTGAACACCTTCAGCATGGGCGTGAGGCCGTTGCTGGTGCCGTTAGTGCCTTTGATGTAGGAGCCCGTGGCGCGCACGTTGTGCACGGCCAGGCCAATGCCGCCGGCGCTCTGCGAAATCAGGGCGCAGTTCTTCAGCGTGTCGTAAATGCCCTCGATGGAGTCGTCCTTCATCGTGAGCAGGAAGCACGAGCTGAGCTGGGGCTTGGGCGTGCCGGCGTTGAACAGCGTAGGCGTGGCGTGCGTGAACCACCGCTCGCTCATCAGATTGTACGTCTCGATGGCGGCGGCAATGTCCTCTTTGTGAATACCCACGGCCACGCGCATAATCATGTGCTGGGGCCGCTCCACCACCTTGCCGTCGAGGCGCAGCAGGTAGCTGCGCTCCAGCGTCTTAAAGCCGAAGTAGTCGTAGTTGTAGTCCCGGTCGTAGATGATGGCCGAGTCGAGGGTAGCGGCGTGGGCGTGCACGATTTCCCACACGTCCTGGGCAATGAGGGAAGCGTTTTCGCCGGTTTTGGGGTCCTCGTAGGTGTGCAGCCGCTTCATGGTGCTGCTGAACGACTTGCTGGTGACCTTGTGCAGGTTGCTCACGGCAATGCGGGCGGCCAGGATGGCGTAGTCGGGGTGCTTGGTGGTGAGCGAGGCGGCGGTTTCGGCAGCCAGGTTGTCCAGCTCCACGGTGGTCACGCCGTCGTAAATCCCGTCGATAACCTTTTTGGCTACCTCAATCGGGGAAATGAAATTCTGGTTGAGACCGTAGCAAAGCTTCTCGATGCGGGCCGTAACCTTATCGAATTTCACGGATTCGCGGCGGCCGTCGCGTTTGAGTACCAACATAAGCGTAGCAGTTGATGTGGGGAGTGTTGGGGTATGGCAGAGCCGCTCGGTCAGGAGGCGGCAGCAGGTCGGAAACAGCTCGAAGGAGGCCCGCTCGTAACGGCGCGGTATCCATTGATAGCGGAAGTTATTTCTATCTGGGCTGTAGGACAAACCTTCTTTTCAGAAGTTTTCCACATAAGCCTAACGCAATGCAGTTCAGGGGCTTTTTCGGAATCCGAAGGCCGCTATATAGCCTTAGGCGCCGCCCGAAATTGGGGTTGGCAGATTGGCGGCGAAATGCTATCTGGCACCAGCCGCCCCGGCCGCCCGCCCCCAAAATACCAACGGTCTGCCGAAGACCGGCAGACCGTTGGAGAGGGAAAACAAGCGGCGCGGCACCAGCCGCCGGGGGCTAGTTGAGCAGCACCTTTTCGGTTTTCAGCAGCGTGCCACTCTGGATGGTGGCCACGTACATGCCCTTGGGCAGGTGGGCCGTGCTGACCTGATTGAGGCGGCCGCGCAGCGTGGTTTGCAGCATTACCCGGCCCTGCAGGTCGCGCAGGGTGAGCTGGTAGGCCGTGGCCTCGCACTCCACGGTCAGGTGGTCGGTGGCCGGGTTGGGGTAGAGCTTAACCAGGGCGGGCTGCTTGGCCGTGGTGGCAGACAGCGGCGCACACGCCGCTCCAAATCGGCCGTCGAGGTAGCGCAGGCGGGCGCTCAGCCAGGTGGCCATGTAGTCAAGCTGGGTGCTGCTGGCCTCGTAGCCGTCCCAGGCGCGCTGCTCCCGCTCGTACACGTTGTTCTTGAGCAAAAACTGGTTGTTGGCCGCAAAGCGGGCCATGATGCTTTCCTGCGTAATCACGCTCTGGCGCAGCGCGGCCCAGCGGGTGCGCAGCTGGTCGCGGAAGCCGTTGGGTGAGCAGTCCATCTGCAGCCGGTCGTAGAAGCCATTCGACAGCAGGTCCTCCACCGGGCCGGTGTTGGCGCCCGTCCAGTCGGTGCCGAACACGCCGTCCAGGTCCCACGGCACGTAGTAGTAGGGCTCGCCTTTCTTGTATTTGGCGATGTAGAGGTTTTTGCCGGTGTTGTCGGAGGCGCGCAGCAGGTTCAGCAGAATGAAGTAGTCGACGGCGTTGCGCAGCTCAAACTTCTGCTTGTAGGTGCTGAAGAACTCCTGGTCGGAGCTGTTCTTCACGAAATCAACGAAGTTGTAGAGGTTGGTCCAGTTGATTTCCTCTTCCGGGTGCTTGTACTCGAAGCCGCCCCAGGTTTCGCTGGCGTTGTCGAAGGGCGGCAGGGCCGTGAAGGTCGTGGCGCCGCCTTGCCAGTCGGCGCCTTTGTAGAGTTCCCCCACAATGCCGTTGTTGTGCTTCTTCAGCTTGAGCTGCTTGCGGTCGACCCGCTCACTCAGGGCGTACACGCCGCGGTACTCACCGTTGACAAACACCTCCACGTACTGCATGTTGATGCCGTTTTTGGCGTCGGGCTCCAGGTTTTTGTAGTAGATCTGGTGGATGTCCTGCCACAGCTCGTTGGACACCTTGCTGCGCACCCGCAGCGGCTCGTTGTAGAGGGCCTGCAGGTTGTACTTGTTGTCGGTGCGCATGCCCAGCAAGGCCACGTCGCGGCTGCTGGCGCCGGTCGTGTCGTTCCAGAAGCTCAGCTCAAACGATTTCTTGGGGTTGGCCTGCGAAGAGCCGCCCCGAAACTCAATGCCCATAGCCGACGTCACCACGGCTCCGCTGGGCTGCGCAAGCGAGAAAGTGGCGTAGATGCTCGGACTATCCACAATGTCCTGGCGAGCCGTGATGCGCACGATGGGCAGCTGCGTGAAGTAGAGCGTGTAGCTCTCCCCCTCCAGCTTCACCTGATACGACGCGTTGGTGGCTACGCCCGTCACCGTCTGGTCGAAGGTGTACAGACTATCTAATAATATATGGCTTTTTATATTTTCGCCGTTACTATTTAATTCGGCCAGGCCACTGTTAATTACAATGATATTTTTCTGGCGGTCGATGTGGTAAAAATTCGAGGCCACCACCAGCGTATCCGTGTTGGAGGCAACGGCGCTAAGCATCGTTATCAGCAATAAAGCGGCCGTAAGCAGGTAATTTTTTAGGGTAGTTTTTTTACACATGGAGTAGGTAGTAAGGGAAACAGTAGAAAAAAATATTTCTGGCTAAATGGAATGATCTGCCGACGCCTGATGTGTTTGCATGGTCCTGCGCAAGCAGTGGGCTACACGTAGCTGCAGGCCGCCAAACCACGGCAACTACGGGGCCGGCAGCCGCAGCAAAACGGCCCGCTAAGGCGTCAGCGGCCGATTGGGGAAAGCGCAGGTAGCTGGGAAGCCGCACCGGGCAACGGTGCCGGAAGCAGGCCGGAGTGTGCAGGCCGATAGAGCGTGGGCCGGAAAAAGCAGGAGCTGAACTGCCCGGATACCGGCGCAGTAGCAGAATAAATAACCATCACGGGATAGATTGAAAAGAATAGAAAGAAGACAGGGAAATAGAAGGAAAACCGGGGTAGATTGAAGCTGCGTAAATCACGCAACTACTATTGCTGTACCAGCAGAATAGAAGCAGGGAGGTAGAATAAAAAAGCTACGCCGAAGTGCGTAGTATTTTATAAATCAGGCTGCGAAATAAGAACAAAAACGCCACTCTAGAGTAAGATGGAATAATGTTCTTTGTCCAATGCTATTTGTTGTGAGGCCAGTCCTAATGAAGTCTTTTTATTGCCACACACTATGCTGTGCCGCCTGGCTTTATGGCCTGTTTGCATTTTCCACGGAGGCCTCGGCCCAGCGCTTCGCCGCCATCGGCGACTATGGCTTTGCCGGTACGCCCGAGCGCGACGTGTCGCAGCTGGTGAAAAGCTGGAATCCGGAGTTCATCATCACCCTCGGCGACAACAACTACGACCTGGGCGACTCCACCACCATCGACCAGAACATCGGCCAGTACTACCACACCTACATCGGCAACTACAAGGGCCGCTACGGGCCGCGGGCGTCCACCAACCGGTTCTTCCCCTCGCTCGGCAACCACGACTACTACACCCGCAACGGTGAGGCCTACCGCGACTATTTCACGCTGCCCGGCAACGGCCGCTACTACGACTTCGTGCGCGGCGACGTGCACCTGTTTGCCCTCAACAGCGACCCGGCCGAGCCCGACGGCATCGGGGCCACCTCGGTGCAGGCGCAGTGGCTGAAGGCGCGGCTGGCGGCCTCCCGGTCGCGCTGGAAGGTGGTGTATCTGCACCACGCGCCCTATTCGTCGGGCTACCACGGCAACACACCCGCGCTGCAGTGGCCGTTTCGGGAGTGGGGTGCCTCGATGGTGCTGGCCGGCCACGACCACCACTACGAGCGGCTGGACGTGGACGGGCTGGCCTACTTCGTGAACGGGCTGGGCGGGCGCAGTCTCTACCCTGTTCGTCCGCAGCGGGTGCCGCAAAGCCAGTTCACCTACACCGGCAACTACGGCGCCATGCTGCTCAGCGCCACCCCCGACAGCCTGACGCTGCAGTTCTACACCCGCAACCGTGTGCTGGTCGATACGCACGTGCTGCACTATGTGCCGGGCACCCAGCCCATGCTGTACCCGGTAGCGCCCAACCCGGTGCAGCAATCCGCCACGATAGAATACTTTCTGCCGACTGCCGGCGCAGTGGAGCTACGCCTGCTGAATGCCCTGGGGCAGCAGGTTGCGGTGCTGCAGAAGGCGTCGGTGCGCGCCGGCATCCACCGGCTGCCCTGGACCCGCGACGCACTGCCGGCGGGCCTCTACTACGTGCAACTGCTCGGCAGCAACTTCTCGCAGACCACCCGGGTGGTAGCCTTGTAGCAACGGCCATCAGGCCCCAACAGAACAGCGCCCCTCCCAGCGGCTTTGCAGCAAGTAGCTGCGGGCCGGTTGGGAGGGGCGCTGTTCTGTTGGGGCCTTCCTGAGAAGGAAGAGAGCTTAAAAGTCCTCGTCCAGCGAGAAGGCGTTTTCGGTCCGCTCACTCATCACGCCGGCCTTCTGGTACTCGGCCACGCGCTTCTCAAAGAAGTTGGTTTTGCCCTGCAGCGAAATCATCTCCATGAAGTCGAAAGGGTTGGAGGCGCCATACACCTTGCTGTAGCCCAGCGACTCCAGCAGGCGGTCGGCCACGAACTCGATGTACTGGCTCATGCTCTTAGCGTTCATGCCAATCAGGTTCACGGGCAGCGCGTCGGTTACAAACTCCTGCTCAATCTGCACGGCATCCTTGATGATTTCGTGCACGCGGGCTTCGGGCAGCTTGTTCTGCAGGTGGTCTTTGTAGAGCAGGCATGCGAAGTCGCAGTGCAGGCCTTCGTCGCGCGAAATCAGCTCGTTGGAGAACGTGAGGCCGGGCATCAGGCCGCGCTTCTTCAGCCAGAAAATGCTGCAGAACGAGCCCGAGAAGAAGATGCCTTCCACGGCCGCGAAGGCAATGAGACGCTCGGTGAAGTTCTCGGAGTTGATCCACTTGATGGCCCAGTCGCCCTTCTTCTTCACGCACGGCACCGTTTCCAGGGCGTTGAAGAGGTAGTCTTTCTGCTTGGGGTCTTTGATGTAGGTGTCGATCAGCAGCGAGTAGGTTTCGGAGTGGATGTTTTCCATCATCACCTGGAAGCCGTAGAAGCAGCGGGCCTCGGCCATCTGCACCTCCTGCATGAAGTTCACGGCCAAGTTTTCGTTCACGATGCCGTCGGAGGCCGCGAAGAAGGCCAGCACGTGGCTGATGAAGTGCCGCTCGTTGTCGCTGAGGGCTTCCCAGTCTTTCTGGTCCTGCGAGAGGTCAATTTCCTCGGCCGTCCAGAACGAGGCTTCCGCCTTCTTATACATCTGCCACACATCGTTGTGCTGGATGGGGAAGAGGACGAATCGGTTGGGATTCTCGGTAAGCAGCGGTTCCATAACTGAAAGCAATACGGGTGAAAGGATCTTGGCGCGCCCCACCGGCGGGATACGCCCGGGAGGCCAGAAACCAGCAGCGGAAGCAGAATGTTCCGGGCGGGCAGAGCTGGCCGGCGGCCGGCTCCGGCACCAAATATACCCTCCTCGCCCGGGTTGCCCGGCACGGCAGCGGCATTTTTTGTGTGTTAAATTTTCGTTGCCGCATAAGCACTTTAGGGGCACTATATTCCCGAAAAGAAGCGGAAAACGGCGGAAAATCCTGGAAACAGGAAAAGTTTTCCACATTTTGCGTGTGGACAATCGTGGTTTTCCACAAAAAAGCTATTCGCGTACCCGCTGGCGCGTTCCTTGACACCTGGCTGCAGGCCGCCTGCGTGGTGGAGTAATGATGTTTAATGAGTTAGGGTTTGGATTTGTAAAATGATACTTCTACTTTTGCCTTCCATTTTTCAGAAACCGCGAAGACGCCGATGTACGCAATTGTCAACATAGCCGGGAAGCAGACTAAGGTCGAAGCCAATAAATTTGTATACGCCCACCGTTTGGCTGGCAACGTCGGCGACAGTGTGGAGCTGGGCAAAGCCATGCTCACCGATAACGACGGAACCATCACCATCGGCTCGCCGCTGCTGGACGTAGCCGTAACTGGTACCATTCTGGCGCACGTAAAGGGCGACAAGGTGCTGGTGTTCAAGAAGAAGCGCCGCAAGGGCTACAAGAAGCTGAACGGTCACCGTCAGCAGTTCACCAAAGTAATGATCAACAGCATCGGTTAATTTAGTGCCTCGTTGTTGGTGCCTGAGGCTTGGTTGGTTCAACTGAGCGGTTTCGGCCCAACAATTCCCAAGCACTAACAACCAAGCACTAAGCACTAAATACCATGGCACACAAGAAAGGCGTAGGTAGCTCCAACAACGGCCGCGAATCAGAATCCAAGCGCCTCGGCGTGAAGATCTTCGGTGGTCAGTCTATCATTTCCGGCAACATCATCGTGCGTCAGCGCGGCACCAAGCACCACCCCGGCCAGAACGTGGGTATCGGCAAGGACCACACGCTGTTCGCTATGATCGACGGCACGGTGCAGTTCCGCAAGGGCCGCAAAGACCGTTCGTTCGTATCGGTAGTTCCGGTTGCTGAAGCAGCTACCGCCGAGTAGTAACTATAAGTCTAGCGCAAGCAAAAGGGACGGCTCTCACGGGCCGTCCCTTTGTGCGTTGGGGTGTGCTATTAGCTGCCCAGCGCATACAGCACGGGCTTGCTGGGGCTGGCGTCCAGCTCTAGGCTAGTAGGCTGCAGGCTGAGCAGAAACAGCCCGTCTTCCACCTCGTCGGGCACGAATATCAGCTCGGTGATGGTGGCGTGGGTGCGGGTGGCATGCGGATACTGCCAGAAGGCGTGGTGCGCCAGCAGCTGGCCGCCGTCTTCCTCCCGGTCGACGCTGGGCAAATCCAGCAGCAGGTGCTCGATGTGGCGCTCGGCCAGGTAGTGGGCCAGGGCGGGCTCGAGGTAGGTGGGGTTGGTGCCGGAGTAGTGGCGGGTGCGCTTGGCGCGGTGGTTGGGAAGGGTGCGCAGCACCAGCGCCTCCAGCGGAACGGTAGCATCTGGGCCGCCTTCCAGCTCGCGGCGCACGTCTTCCAGTAATACCACCGCGTCGCCGTTGGCTTGCGGGCGGGGCTGCACCGATACCAGCCGGGCCACAAACAGGAAGCGGCGCAGGCAGCGGTTGAGCGTGGCTTGTGGGTCGGGCGAAATGTGGCCGTAGCACTCAGTGTGGGTGCCGTTGCCGTGGGGCGTAAGGTGCACGCGCTGGTAGTTGGTGCTGCCGCCCAGCGCTACGCTGCCCACAAAGTCGCCCACCCGAATCACGTCAACCTGCACCGGTTCCGCCCAGAAGCAGTTTACCTGGTTTTTGCCGGGCGCCAGCGGCAGGGAGATGTCCAGCGGCGCGGCCGGGTTGAAGGAGTAGGCGCGGCCGTGGTGCGGGTAAGTGGCAAGCATGCAGCGGTGGATTTGTGGAGTGGTGGATGGGTGGAGTGGCAGAACGTCATGCAGAGGCGCAGCCGAAGCATCTGGCGTGCTGACGTTGCAGTACTAGACTAACGAAGCGGTAGAGATGCTTCGACAAGCTTAGCATGACCAGATGGGGCAAGGCGTTCGGTGAAGGCAATACTACGCTAGCGGGATTCCTCGCGCTGCTCGGAATGACGTGCTAGGGGCAGCTCAGCTGCCAGTTGGTTTAGGATTTCGGCAATCTGGGGGGCGTGGCTGACGACCATAAAGTGGCCGCCGCCGGGGATAAGGTAGTCGACGGGCGTGGGGCCGGGCGGGAATACCCGGTCGTGGGTGCCCAGGATCTGGATGCTGCGGCCGGCGCTGGTGCTGTCCCAGTGCAGCAGCCGATGGATGGCCCAGCGCGTGTAGCGCGGCTCCATGTCCTGCAGAATCTGGTGAAACAGCTGGTATTCCTCACCGTTCCGAACGCCAAAATACCACTGGCCGGCCCGCGGAAATAGCTTCAGCCACTGCGGCGGAAACAGCCGGTAGGCGCCGCTGCCCCGGATCAGGCGCAGCAGCGGCGGCAGGCAGCTGGCATCGGGCACGCTACTGATGAGGATGGCCCGCGCCAGCGGCCGGATCCGGCAGATTTCCAGCGCCACCACCCCGCCAAACGACACGCCCACTAGCAAACACGGCTGCCCGGCCGGTATGGCCTCGGCCATGCGCGCCGCGTAGTGCGGCAGCAGTTCCTCCGGCTCCGGCAGCAGCCACTGCAGCACCTGCGTGGGGCCGTGCAGCAAGGGCTGCAGGTTCCGAAAAACCCGCTCATCCGCCCCCAAACCCGGTATCAGGTAGAACATTGGTTAAATGGCTTAATGGTTGAATTGTTAAATGGTTGAATGGTCAACTGGCTAGCTGTACAACTGCTTAACAAGAACAACGATTTAGTAATCAAGCCATTTAACAATTCAGCCATCCAGCAATTCAACTACTCACGGCTCTACCCGCAGAAACACGTCTTCGAGGTAGAAGATGTTGTGGGGCATGCTGGATTCGTATTCTGCGGCATCCGCGTCGTCGGCGTCGGGGTCGATGCTGATGTTGAACGTGTCGTCGGCGCCGTCGTCCTCGTCGGATTCATCGTCTTCGAAAGGACCGTCGGCAGGATAGGTGCAGGAGAGCTTGAGGGCCACGTTGGGCAGCGGCACCGGTGGTTCAGCCTCAGAAGTGTATTCGAGCAGGCAGGGCCATTCCGTGACGGTCGCCAAGGCGTCGGCCACGTCTTCCTGCAGCCGGTCGGCGCGCTCGGCGGCCAGGCGCAGCAGCAGGTCGAGCTGCTGGAACTGCAGGCCCAGGTGAAAAAAGTGCGGTTCCTGGTCAAAAAAGGTAGTCGCCCAGATGGTTACGTCATCGGAGTTGTCGAACACAATGGCCGTAATCTGCACCTGTTCGATGAAAAAGTCCGTGTCGTCGGCCAAAGCATCAATCAGTCTTCTCATACTTGAAGATTACGCGGATTTTTTGAATCCTCCGAAGCAAAGCTGTGCGGGCACAGCCAGCGGAATCCGGCCGGTGGCGAAGTCGCAGAGCGTTAGGGTAGTAGGAATGTAAGAATTTTGCGCCGGCTATGCGTGTAGCGCTAAGCTCCGGTTTGGCGACGAGCAACGCGAGTATCTACGCGTTGGCGCAAGTGGCGCGGTTTCGCGTACTCGCTGCGCTCTTCGCCAAGCCGGAGCTTAGCGTTACTCCGTCGGGCTCTGGAACAGAGTGAGGGTGATGTGGTCGGCGAGGAGCTTGCCCTGGTCGGTGAGGCGCAGGGTGCCGGCGTCGTCGAGGGTGGCCAGGTTGGTGGTCTGCAGCTCGTGCAGGTAGGCGGCCTGCTGGGTCAGCAAATCCACGCCGAGCGTGTCGCGCAGGTGGTACAGGTCGGTGCCGTAGGCGGTGCGCAGACTGGTCATCAGGTACTCGTTGGCGCGGTCCAGCGGCGAGAGGACTTCGATGGTGGCGGGCACCTCCTGCCGCTCCAGCACGGCGGCCACGTACTGCGGGTTGTTGGCGAGGGTGTACTGGCGGCTGTGGCCGTTGAAGGAGTGGGCGCTCGGGCCCAGGCCCAGGTAGGGCACGCCGCGCCAGTACGCCGAGTTGTGCCTAGACTCGCGGCCGGGCTGGCAGAAGTTGCTGATTTCGTACTGCTGGTAGCCGTGGCGGGCCATTTCCGAGAGTAGCAGCTCAAACTGCCGGGCCACGAAATCGTCGGGCGGGGGGCGGAACGTGCCTTTCTGCTGGCGGCGGCCAAACACGGTGTCGGGCTCCACGGTGAGGGCGTAGCAGGAGAGGTGCGGCACGCCCAGCGCGAAGGCCGCCGCCATGTCCTGCTCCCAGATGGCGTGGCTGTCGGCGGGCACCCCATAGATCAGATCCACCGAAATATTCTCGAAGCCTGCGTCCTGCGCCAGCCGCACCGCCGCGCCCGACTCCGTGGCCGAGTGCGCCCGGTTCATCAGGCGCAAATGCGGCTCGTGGAAGCTCTGCAGTCCGATGCTGAGCCGGTTGATGGGCGAGGCCGCCAGCTCCCGCACCTTCTGCGGCGTCAGGTCGTCGGGGTTGGCTTCTAGCGTGATTTCCACATCCGCGGCCACCCGGAAATGCCGGTGGATGGCGTCGAACAACTGTTTCAGTTCGGCCTGGGTGAGTAACGAGGGCGTGCCACCACCGAAGTAGATGGTGTCCAGCGTAGCCTGCGGGCCCAGGTAGTCGGCGCGCAAGGCCAGCTCCTGGGTGATGGCCTCCACGAGCCGGCTCTTCAGGGCCATGCTGGTGCTGAAGTGGAAGTCGCAGTAGTGGCAGGCCTGCTTGCAGAAGGGGATGTGGAGATACAGTCCGGGCATGGGCGGGTAGCGGGCGGCGCGGAAATGGGGCGGGCGCTACCGCAGGGGCAAAGATACGGCCGGGAGCGTGGGCGGCAGGCAGCTGCGTCAGCGAAGAATACTAGCAGGCCATAGTTGCCGAAAAGCGCGTAGCGGCGGCAGATTCGCCGGCAAACCTAGCGTCGCTATGTGGCTCTTTTTCGGGTTCCACACACCTGCTGCCGCTGGGTGACTTTTCCACAATGTGCTGGTGATTCAGTAGGCAGGCCAGGAAAACAACTTATCCTGCGCCGCTGTGCAGAATAGTGCTGATATCCAGAAGTTGCAGGCGCAGCTTGGGTGCCAAAGCGCCATCGGCTATAGCTTGCGTCTTCTGATTCAGAGCAGCAATTCGGGTATCGTAGCTGGCGATTAAGGCTTCAACAGAACCTGTGTTTGTGATGGAACCAGGCAAATCTTCCGCGCCTAAATCAAGTGTTCCTACCTTTTCCAGTCCGTTGTCCGCATCCGTGGTCAGACAAGGCAGCATATGTTCTCCTAGGCCGTGTACATAGCCTGTTGTTGCGGGAATCAGTATGCCAAAGAATCGGGCGGACGCAAAATCCTGCATCGTCGGCCTTCTCGCTTCCTTATAATCAATCAGGGTCAGATAGTAATGCTTGCTGGTTTTCTGTGCGACGAAAGCAGCGTAGAAAGTGAGTTGGTCGTAGCTGATAATCAGGCAGTCGCCTCTTCTGTACTTCGCGCGTTTACCTCTCACTGTATCTGTTGACGTAGGCTTCATGAATGTTGAATAACGATGTCCAAGCGTAAAATTGGGTTCCTCTATAGCCAGTAGTGGATAGCAGGAATCAAATCTACTGTTTGATACCGAGAAGCAAGAACGCCTCAATTATAATAGCTGCTATATCCCACGAACGCACGAAAACCCTGGTTTTGCGTTTACTTGCCATCATGGCTGCCCGCTTACTGCTTTTTCTGGGTTGGTGCTGGCTGCTGACGGGCAGCCCGAGCGCCGCGTGGGCCCAAACCACGCCGCTCAACCTCAACCTGCCGCCGCAGGCTATGCCGGCTATGCCACCGGACACCACGCGCGCCCTGCGCCCCGATACCACCCAGGCCAGCCGCCCCGACAGCGCCCGTGCCGCCGTGCCCGCCCGCCGGGCGGCGCTGCCGGTGCGCAAGCCCCGCGTGCTGGTGCTGGAAACCGAAGCCGCCGACCGCGCCGTGCTGCGCCGCTACCGTACCAAGCTGGTGCTGCCCGATTCGCTGGCCGTGCTGCGCGAAGTGCGCGAGCTAGTGCTGGCGCTGCAGGGCCAGAGCTACCTCACGGCCTCCGCCGACGCCATGCGCTGGCGCCGCGACACGGTGCGGGTGCAGCTCTACATCGGCGAGCAGTTTCGGTGGGCGCGGCTGCGCAACGGCAACCTCGGCGACGGCCTGCTCACGCGCGCCGGCTACCGCGAAAAGCTGTACCGCGAGCAGCCATTTCAGCCGCAGGAGTGGAGCCGGCTGCAGCAGCGCATCCTCACCGAAGCCGAAAACCAGGGCTTCCCGTTCGCCATCGTGCGCCTGGACTCGGTGCAGCTGCGCGGCGCCGATATTGAGGGCCGCGTGGTGCTGGAGCGCGGCCCGGCCATCGTGTTCGACTCGCTGCAGATTGTGGGCAACACCAAAACCAAAAAACGCTTCCTGACCAAGTATCTGCAGATTTTCCCCAACCAGCCCTACAGCCAGGAGCGGGTGCAGGAGGCGGCGCGGCGGCTACGGCAGCTGCCGTACCTGCAGCTCAAGGCCGAGCCAGAGGTGCGGTTTGCGCAGGGCCGGGCGCGGGTGTACCTGCTGCTCGAAGACCGCACCGCCAACCAGTTCGATGCCATTGTGGGCGTGCTCCCTAACCCCACGCCCACGCTCGGCCAGAAGCGCGTGCAGCTCACCGGCGACGTCACGATTGCGCTGCGCAACCTCAAGGGCGGCGGCAAAGGGCTGGGGCTGCAGTGGCGCAAGGTAGATGCCAACTCGCAGCAGCTCGACGCCCAATACAGCCACCCCACCTTCTTCGGCACGCCGCTGGAGCTCGACGGCAACTTCAACCTCTACCGCCAGACCGACCCCGTCAACGCCTTCCAGACGCTGCGGCCGCGCCTGCAGATAACTTACCCCACGGCGCGGGCCGGGCGTGTGGGCTTCTTCACGGAGTGGCGTAGCTCGCGCCTGCTGCTCGTGGACAGCCTGGCTACGGCTCTGCCCCAGAACATCGACTCCCGCTTCACTGCCTATGGCCTTGACTACGTCTGGACCACGCTCGACGACCCGTTTTTCCCGCGCACCGGGGTGCTGGCCAGTGGGCAGGCCTCCGTGGGCAGCAAGCTTATCAGCCGCAACGCCGAGCTGAAGGAGGAGCTATACCAGGGCCTGCCGCTGCGCACCACGCAGGTGAGCGTGAGCACCCGGCTGGAGCGCTACAACCGCATCGGGCGGGGCGGGGTGCTGCTGGCCCGGGTGCGCGGCGAGGCCCTGTTCAACCGCCGGCTGTTCCTGAACGACTTGTTCCGGCTGGGCGGCCTCTCCACGCTGCGCGGCTTCAACGAGCTGAACTTCTACGCCAGCCAGTACGCCGTCGGCACCCTGGAATACCGCCAGTTCACCGGCCCCGACGCCTACGTCTTCGCCTTCGTCGACCAGGGCTACCTGCGCCTCGACATCCTGACGGCCTCCAACGACGACGCGCCTACCGGCCTGGGCGCCGGCCTGAGCTTCCGCACCGGCGCCGGCCAGTTCCAGTTCGTCTACGCCCTCGGCCGCGACCGGCAGCAGAAGCTGGCCCTGGGCGCCGGCAAAATCCACTTCGGCATCACCAGCCGGTTTTAGGGTAGAACGATGTGGTGCCACGAGTTGCCCGCAGGGCCTCGTGGTACCACTATTGTTGAACGGCGCGGCTGGTTGTCGTTCAACGATAATGGTACCACGACAGAAAAAGTCGTGGCACCACACTTACACGCTCCTTTAAAACAACAAGGCCTCGCTGCATTGCAGCGGGGCCTTGTTAGTTATGGCAGTTGAAGGCAACTACTTCATCAAAGCGCTTTTCAGCTCGGCGGCGGCCATATCCTGGGCCTGGGCGGCTTGGGGCACTACGGCGGCCATCCCGAAGAACTCGTGCGTTACGCCCTCGAAGTTCTGGTACTTGGTGGCTACGCCGGCGGCTTTCAGCTTGTCGGCCAGCATGCTGCCGTCGCTCATCAGCGGGTCGAGGCTGGCGGTGATGACGGTGGTGGCGGGCAGGCCTTTCAGGTTGGCATTCACCAGCGAAATCATCGGGCTCTTGCCGTCGGCGGCGCTGCGCAGGTACTTGTCGAAGAACCACCCCATCATGGCCTTGTTCAGGGGCTTGGCCTCGGCGTTTTTCTGGTACGAAGGCGTGTTCATGTCGTAGCCGGCAATGGGGTACACCAGCACCTGGTGCAGGGGCATCATCACCTTTTTGTCGCGGGCCATCATGCTCACCGAGGCGGCCAGGTTGCCACCGGCGCTTTCGCCCACTACCGCAATCTTCTTGGGGTCTCCGTTAAACGAAGCAGCATTTTTCAGCACCCACTGGTAGGCTGCAAACGAGTCGTTGTGGGCCGTCGGAAACTTGTTTTCGGGTGCCTGGCGGTAAGCCACCGACACGAAGATGGCGCCGGTTTTCTCCACCAGCCCGCGCACGGAACCGTCGTAGGTATCGAGGTTGGCAATCACCCAGCCGCCACCGTGGTAGTACACCACCACCGGCAGCGGGCCGGTAGCGCCTTTAGGCGTGTAGATGCGCACTTTCACACCGGGCATCACCATGCGGCTCATGGTATCGGCCGTTACGGCTGGCGCGGGAATGTTCTTATCGCGCATCAGCTTCATCACCGCGTCGGCGGGCGTGGGCTGCTGGCGGGCTTCCTGCGCGGTCAGGGTTTCGATAGGCTTGCCACCCATCGTGCCCAGCGTTTCAATTACGGCCTGCATTTCGGGCTTGATGCCGGTAGCCCAGGCTGGGGCGGGGCCGGTGGGCTGCACGGCCATGGCACCGGCGGCCTTCGCCGTGTCCGTGGCCATCATGGTCGAGTCGGAGGAGGCGGTAGTAGTGGCGGAGTCGGTGGTTTGGGTGGTGTTGCAGGATGCCAGACCGAGGCCGGCTAGCAGCAGCGAGGCGGCCAGCGTGTTGCGCGTGAGAGACGTGTGGTGCATGAGTAGGAGTTACTTGGGGTTCGGTAGTACAAAAGAGTGAGGGGCTTTACGGCAGGTTGGTGTCTGGGGTGGCAGAACGGCACAATTGTGTACACTAAATGGAAACTTGCCCGGGTGAGATGAAAATTTTGTGGCTGACAATCAGGGGCCAACCGTCGGCCAGCCGGTATTTGTGCGCGCTGGTGTCGCTATTCCAGAAAACCCTCTTACATTTGTATTACCAAACAGTGCGGGGTGGAGCAGTTGGTAGCTCGTTGGGCTCATAACCCAAAGGTCACTGGTTCGAGTCCAGTCCCCGCTACCTTCAAAAAGGCCAGATAGTTCTTCGGAATTGTCTGGCCTTTTTTCATGCCTGAAAGTGTCGTGGTTGCTTCGTAAAAGATAAAAATTTATTATATAAATAATATTTTATATATTCCCTTTATCTTCTTCTCTAACACCTGCTGCCATGGCTGCCAAGTACAATGTAAAGCAATGTGCCATAGAGTTTCGGGTGACGCAGGCGGAGTTTGCCAACGCCATCCTCTATTATGAAGGCGTGTTTGGCGTCAGCCACCGCAAAACTGACCAGCCGGAGCTGGTGTTGCTGACGGCCTACAAGAAGAAAAAGAAGGAACGGCTATTTTACGTGGGTATCCGGGCCATGGCAGAGGGTAGCACGGTGCTGGGGCCGGTGGTGTACTGGTTTACCGAAAGCAGTATTCAGGACGCATATGACGACCTCCTGAATGGCCAGAAACCCGGCCCGCAGGACGAGCCGCCAGTATCCGACCAAGGCGGGCACTACCGAACCAGTGTCATCGATGCCTTCGACAACCGGTTTGGGTCCATCAATCCCGATTACCCGCTGACGCTGGCGAAAGAGCCACCATCGGAGGTCTAAAGCGGGGTGCCCAAGCCCCACGGCTATGCCAGCCGACGCATCCTCAGTAGATACCACACGACTTGACGCACGCAGCCATGAGCGACACGGCCCGCCGGGTACTGATTGAATACCGGATTCCGAAGAAGGACTTCGCCCAAGCCGTGCGCCATTACGCCGGCCTGTTTCTGCCGCAGCTGCCCGATCCTATGCCCGAGGAGCAGCTGGTGATTGAAGTATTCAAGGTGCCCAACGACGACGAGTATTTTCAGTGCGAGCTGTGCCTGACCTGCGTGCCCGAAGACGCCACCCCCACCGACAACGTGCCGCTTGTATTCTGGGGCACCGATGCCATGGACGTTGTTGCGCCACGCGCGCCGGAAGAAGCCGCCGAGGAGCCGTCAGAGGCGGAGGAACCTGCGGAGGCGGGCAGCCAGGTGCGGCGCCGAAGCTTTGCTGAGCGGGAGGCGGGCATTGTGGATGCGTTTGGCAACCGCACGGGCTTCATCATCAATCCGGACTTTCCATAGCCGCCGCGCGCCATACTGCCCGGTTGCCTTTCTGCGTCTGCCTTCTTATCCGCCCACTGGCCATGCTGCACAATCCGCGAAGATGTATTGTTGACTACCGGGTGCCGGAAGCGGACTTCGATAAGGCCGTTGCGCACTACGGCAAGCTGCTGGACCGGGAAAAGCCGGACGTGGAAAAGCCACTGCTGGCTGTTTTCAAGGTGTTCACGGCCAACATCGACCCGCTCGAAACCACTTACCAGGCCGAGCTGCGGGTAACGGGCGTGAAGGCGGGCTCGCCGGCGCTGCAGCATAGCCCGGCCGTTTACTGGGGCTCCGATGAGGTAGACGGCGACTTCGCGCAGCTTGAGCACGCCGGCGAACTGCCGGGAACCACCAAGGAACCTGTGCAGCCCGACCCGTCGGGCATGTATACCACCCCCCGGCTGGGCAGCCTGGTAGACGTGCAGGGCTACCGGATGGGTGTGGCCATCAATCCCGATTATCCGGGCCGGAAGGAATGGATTACACTGCTGCTGCTGCTCAGTGGCGCGGGCAAGCTGCTACTGCTGGGTGCTGCCGGCGGCTAGCGCAGGCCGGCGTTTCTGAAGCCTGCGGGCCGCTTTCCGCGGGTGCTTTACCCTGGCTATGCTGCCACTATCTTGTGCCTGCTGCTTATGCTGCGCTGTCATCCACTGGTTTTGCTGTTGGCGGCAGGAATGCTGACCGGTCCCGGGGCAAGGGCGCAGTCGCGCGCCCTCGATAGTCTGCGCCAGGTGGTAGCCACCCACCCGCAGGCCGATACCACCCGGGTGCGCAGCCTGCAGGCGCTGGCGACGGAGGTAGGCAAGCAGCAACCGGTAGAAGCCATTGCCCTAACCAAGCAGGCGCTGGCCCTAGCCCGCCGGATTACCGACCCCATGGGCGAGGGCCAGGCGCTGCTTCGGCTGGGCACGCTCTACCGCCGCCAGGCCGACTACACGCCGGCCCTGTACTACACCGAGCAGGCCCGCCGCCTGTTTACGCGCCGCGCCGACCGCGCCGGCCTCAGCAACGTGTACATGCAGCTCAGTCTGATTTACATGGTGCAGGGCAGCCCCGTGCCCGCCATGCAGGCCGGCCTGAAAGGGCTGCATCTGGCCGAGCAGGTGCACGACCAGCAGGCCCAGGTGCGGCTGCGCGTGACGCTGGGCAACATCTACAATCAGCTGGGCGACTACCGCAGTGCCGTGCTGGTGCTGCAAACCGCCCTGCGCGACGCCCGCCAGCTTGGGGATGAGCGCGCTGTGGCCTCCGCCCTGAACGTGCTGGGCAACTCCTACCAGCAGCAGCGGCGCTACCGGCTGGCGCTGGCCAGCTACCAGCAGGCCATTGCCCTCAACCGCAAGCTCGGTGACAGCAAGAGCGAGGCCATTGATGAGATTGACGTGGCCGAGCTGCATGAGGAGCAGGGCCGCCATGCGCTGGCCCTGCTGCACGGCCAGCGTGCCCGCCAGCTTACCCGCACCGGCAACGACGTGTTCAGTTTGCCCGCCGCAGAGCTGATTATGGCGCGCGTGTACCTGGCCCTCAACCAGCCCGACAGTGCCATTGTGCTGGCCCGGCATGGCCTGCAGCTCAGCCAGCAGCACCGCAACAACGAAAACATCCGCAACGCCAGCGACGTGCTGGCCCGCGCCTACGCCGCCCGCCACGATTCGGCGCGGGCCTTTACCTACCTGCAACTATTTGTAGCATACAAGGATACGCTGTCGGGCAAGCAGGTGCAGGAGCAGACCAGCGCCCTGCGCTACGGTTTCGAGCTGGATAAAAAGCAGCAGCAGATTGCCCTGCTCACCAAAACCCGCCAGCTGCAGGCCCAGAAAAGCGCCCGCCAGCGCCAGCAGCTCTATGCATTGCTGGCGGGGCTGGGCGGCCTGCTGGTGCTGGCCTCGCTGCTGTGGCGCAACATCGTGCTCAAGCAGCGCGCCAACCGTCAGCTAAACGAGCGCAACGACCAGATTGCCCAACAGCGCGACAACCTCGACCAAGCCCTGCACCAGCTGCAGGCCACCCAGAGCCAGCTGGTGCAGCGCGAGAAGATGGCCAGCCTCGGGGAGCTGACGGCCGGCGTGGCCCACGAAATCCAGAACCCGCTCAACTTCGTGAACAACTTTGCGGAGGTGAGCGGCGAGCTGCTGGCCGAGCTGCGCCAGGAGCTGGACGCCGAGCCCCTGCCTGCGCCCCGGCGCGCTGTGCTGGGGGCCCTGCTGCAGGACCTGGACGGCATGCAGCAGAAGATAGCCGAGCACGGCCACCGCGCCGACAGCATCGTGAAGGGCATGCTGGAGCACTCGCGCGCCAGCACCGGCCAGCGCCGCCCCACCGACCTCAACGCCTTGGTCGATGAGTACCTGCGCCTGAGCTACCACGGCCTGCGGGCCAAAAACAAAAACTTCAACGTGCTCATAACCACCCACCTCGACCCCCACATGGGCCTGGTGGAAGTGGTGCCGCAGGATTTGAGCCGGGTGCTGCTCAACCTGTTTACCAACGCTTTCTACGCCGTAGCCGAAAAGCAGCGCCACCTGGCCCGGCCCTACCAGCCAGAAGTGAAGGTGTGCACCCGCCGCCATCCGAACGAAGTGGAAATCCGGGTGCGCGACAACGGCACTGGCATTGCCGCTGCCCTTACCGACAAGGTGTTTCAGCCGTTTTTCACCACCAAGCCGCCTGGCGAAGGCACCGGCCTGGGGTTGTCGTTAAGCTACGACATGGTAACGCGCGTGCATGGCGGCACGCTGTCGGTGGAGACGCAAGAAGGCGAGTTCACGGAATTTATCATCCGGCTGCCGCTGGATATTGAAGACTAAATCAAGTAAAATAGTTATAAAATTTATTTGTTAAGTATACGTAAATTGCTCTTCTGAAAGGTGTCTGCCATTTTCTTACTCATTAAGACTGCTACGATGAACATACTGGTAGTCGACGACGAAACGGACGTGAAGCCGTTGTTTGAGCTGCGCTTCCGCCGCGAGATTCGCAGCGGGGAGCACCTGTTCACGTTCGTGTTTTCGGGCGAGGACGCCCTGGAGTACCTGCACCAGCACCCCACCGAGCCGGTGGTGGTGCTTTCTGATATCAATATGCCGGGAATGAGCGGACTGGAGCTGTTGCGGCGCATCCGGGCCAGCCACGAGCTGCCTGCCACCCGCGTGCTGATGCTCACGGCCAACGCCGACGACGCCAGCCGCCAGCAGGCCCGCTACGACGGCGCCGAAGACCTGCTGGCCAAGCCCGTGGACTTTGCCGCCCTCAAACACAAGCTTAGCCTGGAGCCGGCCGCATGAAAACCAAGATTCTGGTAGTTGACGACGAGGCCGACCTGCAGCTGCTGATCCGGCAGCGCTTCCGCCGCAAAATCCGGGAGGAAGCCTACGAGTTTCTGTTTGCCGGCAACGGCGAAGAGGCCCTGGCCGTGCTGGCCGCCCACCCCGACATCGACGTGGTGCTGGCCGACATCAACATGCCCGTGATGGACGGCCTGACGCTGCTCACGCACCTGCGCGAGGCCAACCCGGTGGTGAAAACGGTGATAGTCTCGGCCTACGGCGACATGGCCAACATCCGGACGGCCATGAACCGCGGGGCCTTCGACTTCGTGTGCAAGCCGGTGGATTTCAACGACCTGGAGTTGACCATCGAAAAAACCATTGCCCAGGTGCAGGAGCTGCGCACGGCCCTGCACATGATGGAGGAAAACAAGGTGCTGCGCCTCTACGTCGACGAAACGGTGCTCAAGTTCATGGCCCGGCCCGAGTTCAGCAACCGGCTGCTGGCCAGCGAAACCGTGCAGGCCACGGTGGTTTTCATTGATATCTGCGGCTTCACGATGCTGGCCGAGAAGATGCCGGCCCAGGAGGTAGTGGCCATGCTTAACACCTACTTCGACCAGATGGTGAAAGAGATTATCACGCAGGGCGGCTACGTCGATAAATTCATTGGCGACGCCGTCATGGCCGTATTCCGCGGCGACTACCACCTCGACCGGGCCATTGATGCCGCGCTGGCCGTGCGCAGCCTCGTGCAGACTATCCCGCGGGCCCTGCCCGAAAGCCTCGACTATGAGCCGGCTGTGTCCATCGGCATCAGCTCCGGCGAAATGGTGTCCGGTAACATCGGCTCGGCCACGCTGCGCCGCCTCGACTACACCGTCATTGGAGATGTAGTGAACCTGGGTCAGCGCCTGCAGGATGCCGCCCAGCGCCACCAGATCCTCATCACCGACGCCATCCATACCCGCGTGCAGGACTCATTCCGGTGCCAGGCCGTAGGTGAGGTGCGCCTCAAGAACAAAGCCGAGCCGGTGCTGCTGTATGAGGTATTGGAGTGATTGTTAGTGATGAGGTAGTGGGGTGATGAGGTGAATGGTTGAACGTCATGCAGAGGCGCAGCCGAAGCATCTCGCGTGCTGACGTGGGCCTCACCCCCCGGCCCCCTCTCCTTCAGAGAGGGGGGGGGGCTGACGTATTTGCTCAGACGGCCGTGTTTTTTGGGATTAGCCCGCGGGCGAGATTCCTCGCGCTGCTCGGAATGACGTTCTTTCTTTACCTGTCACCCCATCGCCCCATCGCCCCATCACCTCATTAACAAAAGTCACCAAAAGTCACCCCACCATTTCATTCTGGCGGCGCAGGCGCTGGCAAAGCACCCGCACTACGTTGCGCAGCACCTCGCCGCGCTCCTCCATTAGCTCGTAGAAATCCTCCTGATCCAGTCGGAACAGGCGGGCGGGGCCGGCGGCTACCGCCGAGGCGGAGCGCGGTTCGGCATCGAACAAGGCCAGCTCGCCGAAACACTCGCCTTTGCCGAAGCGCGCCAGCTGCCGCGGCCCGTCCAGGATGTCGACCTCGCCGGCGTACACCACAAACAGGCAGGCACCCAGCTCCCCTTTCCGGAAGATGAGCTGCTGATCGGCGTAGCTGACTTCCTGCAGGATGGCCACAATACTGGTCAGCACGTTTTCGGGCGTTTCGGCAAATAGGGCCGTGCTTTTGAGCAGCAGCACCTGCTCGATGATGGAAACGGCGGCGGTATCGGAGGCGGGGTGCATGAGGTAGGTAGAAAGGGAGGGATGCGCAGCCAGCAGCTGCTGAAAATGCGCGTAGCCATTGATGCGAAGGTGGTTCAGGGCCAGCAGGGCGCTTTCCTGCAGCAGAGGCTGGCTGGAGTGCAGGTAGGGCCGCAGCCAGCGCAGGTCGTGGGCGGTGGGCTGCCAGTGGCGCAGCGCCATGCTGAGCGTCCAGGCAGAGAATACGGCCTCGCCCTGGCGCACCACAAACGCGCTCAGCGCTTCGGTGCCGGGCAGCGGGGGCAGCAGGTCGTTGAGGAGGCGGGCCTTTTCGGCCGGGGGCAGGTGGTCGTCGAGCACGGCCTGCAGGGCCAGGTAGAGGCTGCGCGGCAGCACGTTGTCGAGCAGCTCCAGGGCGTTGGCGCGCCGCTCCGGGCTGGCCTGCGCCAGGTTGCGCTGCGCCTGCACTACGGTGGTGGTTTCGTAGAGCTGCACCAGCAGGCCGAAGATGCGCTGCTGCAGGCTGGCCAGCTCATAGGCGAGGCTGGCAGCCAGCGGCCCGCCCGGCTCAGTGCCCAGCCCCCGCAGCAGGCGGTGCGCCAGCGTGATTTCCTCGCGCAGCAGCTTTTTGAACAGGGGCCGGTCGGTGGGGTGGGGATGAAAGCTGCGTAAGGCCCGCAAAGCAACGGCGCGCAGCGCCAGCGCGGGGCGTTGCACCAGCTCCAGCAGCAGCAGCCGGCTCGCCGGACTCCCGATGCGGCCCAGAATAGCCGGCAGGTGCAGCATAGCCGGCGTAACCGGTAGCACCGGCCGTAGCGCCTGCCGCAGGTGCGGCAGGGCTGCATCGGCGAGCTGCACGAGGCAGGCGGTGGCCGGGGCCCTGAAGGCAGCGTGCGGCAGCAGCTTCAGAAGAGCCGGAGCCAAGTCGAGGGTGGCGTGCACAGCGGCCGGTACCTGCAGCACGGCGCGCAGGCCGGCCTGCACCACGCCGGGGTCAGGGCTGCGGAGCGCCTGGTGCAGCAGCGCCGCCTGCTGCGAGGCGGGCAGGTAGTGGCTGAGCCCCAGCGCGGCCTGCCGCGCGGCCGGCGTTGGCAGCGCCAGCAGCCGGGCCAGGCTTTCCTGAGCAAGTGCGCAGTTAGGCTTGGTGGCCAGCCGCCCATGCAGCGCCCCGGCGCAGGCCGCCACGTCGGCGGGGTTCAGCAGGGCTTGCAGGGTTTCCAATACCAACAAGGGGTGGCTGCCGAGGCGCTGGGCCGCGGCCTGGCGCAGGTGTGGGGCGGGGTCGGAGGTGGCCAGCCGGTGCAGGAGCTCCGGAGGCAGCTGGCTGCTGGGCAGCAGCAGCAGGGCCTGGCTGCGCACTTGGTCGTTGGGGTAGTGGAGCAGGGCAGGGGCCGCTTCGGCCAGGGCTTCCGGAAAGTGTACCTGCAGCCACTGCAGCGCGGGCAGCACCTCGGCGGGGCGCGGACTGCCAAGGCTGCGCAGCATCAGGGCCCGGGCCGTGGCGGGCAGGGCCAGCTCCCGGTGGTCGATGAAACGCAGCTCCAGCGCTTCGTGGAGTTCGGCCAGGTAGTGCTGGTAGGCCCGGTGCAGCAGCCACAGCGCCGCCAGCAGCAGCAGTCCCATCCACACCAGATGGCCCCAGGTGCTGCGCAGCCCCAGCAGCGGCAGCCCCAGAAACAGCCCCCCCGCCAGCGCCATGCCCAACGGCTCATACAGGCCCTTGAGCATAGTGTGGCCCTGCAGCCGCTGCACCGCACTCAGCGGCTGCAGCAGCACCAAGAATATGGGGTCGAACACCGCCCGGCGCAGCACTTCCACCAGCAGATACAGCGTGCAGCAATACAGCAGCACCCGGTTTTCGGTGAGGCCCAGGGCCCGCAGCGGCACAAACAGCAGCACTGCCACCAGCAGCGCCAGCGGCAGCACGGCCAGCGCCCAGCGCGCCCCCAGCCGCTCCAGCGCTGGCCTCGAAACCAGAAGCTTAAAGACCGTGGCCAGCAGATACGTAATGGCCAGCATCTGCCCGATGTAGACAATCAGGTCGGTGGAGTGATGGTAGCGCTGCTTCACGTTCACGAAAAACAGGTACTCGGTGCCGGCCATGACGGCGGCCAGCGCCAGCACGCCAAGCCCCATGGCCCTCACCAGCGCGGTGCCGCCCGGCAGCCACGATACGGCCGCCGGCTGCCAGGGCCGCGCCGGCACGTGGCGCGCGTGCAGCGGGTGCCGCCGCAGAATGGCGCGCAACGTGAAAAACGTGCTGGCATACAGCAGCAGCGCCGTTGCCAGCAGCAGCGTTAGCTGGGCATGGGCATAGACGGTGGTGGCCAGCACGGCCCCCAGGGCCTTGGCGGGCAGGTCGCCGGCGCTGATGAGGCTGAACAGGCGCTTGCTCTGCCGCACATCAAACACCAGCGCCGACAACCCCCAGAACTCCAGGTTGGTGAGCAGATAAATCAGGCGGTAGCCCACCACCAGCGCCAGCACCGCCGCCAGCGAGTGGCCCAGCAGCAGCAGCGCCGCCACTCCACCCGTGAGCAGCAGCACCGCCACCAGCACCCACACCGCTAGGTACCGCAACGACAGCCGATGCTCCAGCCGGGCGTAGGCGCGCCCCACCAGCACCAGCGCCAGCGCCGCCACCAGGTACGAGAGCGGCAGGCTGTGGTCGGGGTGGCTTTCCAGTAGCACCACTGAGGCCGTGACGTACACCAGCATGGTGCCGGCCCCCAGCAGGAAGTGGTGCAGGAAAAACAGCCAGACGGTAGTTGCCTCCGGGGTGCGAATGCCGAGCAGCCGGTGCCAGTACTGCGCTGCGTTCATCGGGTCAGGGTATTTGATTCGATATTTTGTATAATATATTATTAATTAAGTATAAAAATATCAGTCAAGTCAGAAAAGTAGTGCCCGCCACAGACTCCTGCACGGACGGCAGCAACAGGCGTGAGGGTACAAATGGAGAACCGCCTTGCAGACAGGCCCAAACGCAAACTTCCCCGGCCGGCACAGGGCCGGTCGGGGAAGTTTGCGGGTCAGAAATTTAGAAAGGGCTTAGTTCAGCCACACGGTCAGAATTACTTCGAAGCGGTGGGGGGCAAAAGCGTTGTAAAAGGGTGCTTCGCCCTGAAAGCCCAGCACGTGAATGAGCGGTATGCCTTCGGTGCGCGAGTCGACCACGCGCACCGGGTACAGTTCGCCCTCCGCGGGCCAGTCGCCTACGTGGTTGTAGGGGCGTTGGCTGTCGTCTACGCAGCGGGCGTAATCGACGAAGGGAGCGTGCCGGGTGGCTTCGGCCAGGGTCAGGTTATCTACTTCGTATGCCATAAGCTCTTGTACAAAAAGCGTGAGGTTTTGATTCATTGAGAGTCGCAAAGCGGCTCCGGGGTTGCAGGAGGTGTGTTTGGTGATGGGGTATGTTTGGGTGACGAGGTGATAAGGTAAATGGTGACAGGTAAGATATACAGTGGCATAGTAGAAGGTATGCCGGCCGGAAAAATTATTTTTCTGTCACCTATTGCTTGTCACGTTTCACCATTCACCTCATTACCCCATCACTGGAAACTACAAACTAAACTGCAGACTGAATTTCACCCCAAAGTTACGGGCTCCCGGCGAGCTACGGTATGTGAGGCGGTGCAGGAAGTCAACGCGGGCCACCCGGAAGATGTTTTCGACGCCGTAGCCCACCTCGGCGTAGGGCAGGCGGCCCAGCGGCTGGAAGCGGGGCAGCGGCTCGCCGCTGGCAGGGTCTAGTTCCGGGATGATGGCGTCGTTGGCGCGGGCTACGCCGCCGTAGAGCACGTTGCCGGTAGCTACCAGGCGCCAGTTCAGCTGCTTGAGCGCCGGCACCGAGTTCAGCAGAAAGCCCTCGAAGTGGTGGTCGAGGCGCAGGGCCACGTACCGGTCACTCACGAACTCGAAGTAGCGCATCAGGTTGTAGGCCCCGGCGTTGTAGAACGGCGACTGGTTGCCGAGGTGAGCTTTCAGAATGGGGTAGGGCACCGTGCTCGGGATGTAACCGGCATCCAGCGTGTAGGTGCTGCGGCCCAGCTGGCCCAGGCGCACGCTCTGCGCCACCAGCAGGTTGAGCTTGTGGTAGCGGAAGTCGCCGCCCAGAAACCGGTTGAGGCCCAGCGTGTAGCGCAGCGTGGTGATGGGCAGGCGCTTGAGCCCAAACGAGGTGCGGCGGTTCTGGTTTTCGTTTTGCACCAGCACCTCGTCGGGGGCGTAGCGCGACTCCAGCACGATTTCCGACAAGCTGAACTGGTCGTCGGTGGGGGCGCCCACGCGCACGTCGCCGGTGTAGTAGGCGAAACGGTAGAGCGGCCGGAACTGCTGGTGCCGGAACGTGACCTTCTGGGTGAAGCCCCGAAACAGATCCGACTGCAACGACAGCGCCGACAGGTCGCGGAGCACGGGCCGGCCCCGGTCGATGTTGCCGAGGCGGGCCGAGGCCTCAAACAGCGGGTTTTCCAGCGCGTAGTCGTTGTCGAGCAGCGCCACCTGGTCGAGGTCGTGTCGGTATTCGAAGCCCAGCGTAGTCCAGGAGCGGCGGTCGAGGACGTGGGTGGCGCGGGCGCCGTACTTGAAGCGGCCGTCGCGCAGGCCGTAGGCCAGGTAGGCGCGCACCGTCCAGTCGCGGCTGATTTCGGGCGTGGTCCGGAACCCGATGCGCGGCCGCAGCCCCTCGATGTTGTTGTAGCCCACGGTGGCCAGCACCGGGCCCAGGTCGAACTTGCCCACCCGGTAGTAGCCGTTCACCACCACATCGGCCACCTCCAGCAACGAGCGCACGGCCGGCAGCTTACGCACCGAATCCAGCACCATCAGGGTGCGCGCCTCCTGCACGCTCAGCGTATCGGGGCGGTTCAGTTCAAAGAAGTTGTCGGGCTCCTTGCTGGCCGGGCCCACCGGGGCGGCCAGGGTTTCCAGCGGCCGGTCGTAGAAGGCCAGTGGGTGCTCTTTCTGGGCCTCGAAGTTGGAGTTGATGGTGACGAAGCGGGCTACCACGCCGGTGCTTTGCTTGCTGGGCCGGATGCCCACCAACACCCGCGTCTGCAGCGGCAGCCAGGGGCCGGCCGCGGTAGGCGTCAGGTCCTGCTTTACTTTGATCTGGTCGATGAAGTTGAGGTTGGCTTCGGGGCTGACATACACGTCGATACGGCGCAGCGCGTAGCTGTCGGCCGTAATCCAGATGGTGCCCGTGAAGGCCAGATCCTGCGCCCGGCGCGGCGTCACGGCCAGCTGGTAGCAGTAGTCCTTGCCAATGAAAACCGAGTCCTGCAGCTCGTATTCGTAGGAGAACTTCCAGCCGTCGGCAATCGGCGACACAAAGTCCTTGCCCATGATCTGCTGCCAGTTGCGGTAGAAGTCCCAGTCCTGAAACGAGGAACCTGTCACCTGCGAAATCACCGAGCCCTCACGCGGGGCCATGCCGCGCATGCGGCTGTGTCGGATTTCCTCGCGGCGGCGCAGCGGCTGGCGGAGCACATAGTACCGCGAGTCGATTTCGGTGGCGAAAATGGGCACCACCGGCTTGCCGTCGGCGCCGCGCTCCAGCCCTAGGCTGTCGGCCACGGCTGTCATCTGGCGCAGCACCTTGCGGTTGCTCACCTGCGCGGGCAGGTTATTGAGGCTGATTTCGGTGCGGTTGTAAGAGTCGAATTCGAAGGCATCCAGCCGGGCCTTGTTGTTGCGGTTTTTCTGCTGCTGCACGCGCCGCATGATGGCGTAAGCCGGATTCTCGCGGGGCCGCACCACCACCTCGCCCAAGCTCACGGCCCCGGCCCCAAGCGCAAAGTCGATGGTCTGGCGAGCGGCCTCCCGCCGGATGGGCTTCTTGAGGGCCGCAAAGCCCATGGCCGACGCCACCACCGTGTCGGCCGGGGCGGTGCTGAGCGAGTAGCGGCCGTTTTCATCGGCGGTGGCGCCAGCCGTGGTGCCGGGCACAAACACCGACGCAAACGGCACCGGCTTGCCCGTGGCGGCCTCCGTGATGCGGCCGGTCAGCAGCAGCTGCTGGGCCTGGGTTGAACCGGCGCCGGCCAGCAGCAAAAGCAACAACAGAAAGTGGTAGCGGTAAGGAAGCAACAAGGGCAATCGGCAGCTAGAAATCAGATAAATGACAGACGGCGAGGCGTAAGATACGGCTTTCGGATAGCCCTGCCATGCCTCTCACACAGCGCAAGCGAAAAAGCGCCTACTACGTTCCGCAGTCCTTATACAGAAGAGGGTTATCGTCAGGTTATCAAATTGTTAGCATGGAGCCGGCTGCTGCGCCACCACCATGCAACGGCGGGGGCGCGCATAAGCCAGCGGTGTAAAAGGAGCGAGCAGGTAACCGACGAGTAACGCCGTGGAATAGCCCGCCTGTATAGCCCAGAGTGCATATAAATGTCCGGACACCATTACCCGCCGGGAAAAGCCACTTTCAGAACACGCCCGGAAATCGGGGAATTGAATTTCGGAAATTCCGGTTGTATCTTCGCTGCGTTACTTATCCAGAAAGACCGAGGGATTGGGCCCGATGACGTCTTAGCAACCTGAAATAAAACAAGGTGCTAATTCCCTTTTCAGGGCCTTTGCGGGCGCTGGAAGAAGATAAGAACAGGATTCGCGTCCCGCGCGGCTCTTTCTGGATAGGCACTTTTTGCTGCTGATTTTCTTTAGAAGAGCCGATATGCCGACCGTCCTCCCTGCCCCCGCCACTACTTCCCCCCTCCACGACATCCTGCGTCAGCGCGTGCTGATTCTCGACGGCGCCATGGGCACCATGATCCAGCGCCACACGCTCACGGAGGAGGATTTCCGGGGCACGCGCTTCGCCGACCACCCCAAGCCCCTGCGCGGCAACAACGACCTACTCAGCCTCACCCGCCCCGATATCATCCGGGGCATTCACGACGAGTACTTCGCCGCCGGGGCCGACATGGTGGAAACCAACACCTTCAGCGGCACCACCATCGCCCAGGCCGACTACGCGCTGGAGCACGTGGTGTACGAGCTGAACTACGAGTCGGCGCGGCTGGCGCGGGAGTCGGCGGATGCCTTTACGGCCCTCACGCCCGACAAGCCGCGCTTCGTGGCCGGGGCCGTGGGGCCCACCAACCGCACCGCCAGCCTCTCGCCCGACGTGAACCGCCCCGGCTTCCGGGCCGTGACCTTCGACGAGCTGGCCACCGCCTACCTGGAGCAGGTGCGCGGCCTCGTGGACGGCGGCTCCGACGCGCTGCTCATCGAAACCATTTTCGATACGCTCAACGCCAAGGCCGCTTTGTACGCGGTGCAGAAGTTCTTTGATGAAGGCGGCAAAGTGGTGCCCGTCATGATTTCGGGCACGATTACCGACGCCTCGGGCCGCACCCTGAGCGGGCAGACGGTGGAGGCCTTCTGGAACTCCATCCGCCATTTGCCGCTGCTGAGCGTGGGCCTGAACTGCGCCCTCGGGGCCGACCAGCTCAAGATGTATATCAAGGAACTGAGCCGCATTGCCGACGTGCACATTTCGGCCTACCCCAACGCCGGTCTGCCCAACGCCTTCGGCGGCTACGATGAGTCGGCCCAGGAATTTGCGGGCGTGGTGGAAGGCTACCTGGCCGACGGCCTCGTGACGGTGGTGGGCGGCTGCTGTGGCACCACACCCCAGCACATCGGCGAGCTGGCCCGCCTGGCGGAGAAATACGCGCCGCGCACCCTGCCCGAGGTACCCAAAGCCACCCGCCTGAGTGGCCTAGAGCCGTTTGGCGTGTACCCCGACAGCCTGTTCGTGAACGTGGGCGAGCGGTGCAACGTGACCGGCAGCCGCGCCTTTGCCCGTCTCATCCGCACCGGCAACTACGAAGCCGCCCTGCAAGTGGCCCGCGACCAAGTGGAAGGCGGCGCGCAGGTTATCGACGTGAACATGGATGAAGGCATGCTCGACTCGGAGCAGGCCATGACCACCTTCCTGAACCTGATTGCCTCGGAGCCCGATATTTCGCGGGTGCCCGTCATGATTGACTCCTCGAAGTGGAGCGTGCTGGAAGCCGGCCTCAAGTGCGTGCAGGGCAAGAGCATCGTCAACTCGATTTCCCTGAAGGAAGGCGAGGACGTGTTCCGGCAGCGGGCCCGCACCGTGCGCCAGTACGGTGCCGCCGTGGTGGTCATGGCCTTCGACGAGAACGGCCAGGCCGATAACTACGAGAAGCGCATCGAAATCTGCCGCCGCAGCTACGACATCCTGGTGAACGAGGTCGGTTTCCCGGCCGAGGACATCATTTTCGACCCCAACATCCTGACGGTGGGCACCGGCATGGAGGAGCACCGCAACTACGCGCTGGACTTCATCGAGGCCGTCCGCTGGATCAAAGCCAACCTGCCCGGCGCCCTCACCAGCGGTGGCGTTTCGAACATCAGCTTCTCGTTCCGCGGCAACGACGTGGTGCGCGAGGCCATGCACTCGGCCTTCCTCTACCACGCCATCCGCGCCGGCCTGGACATGGGCATCGTGAACCCGAGCCAGCTGGCCGTGTACGACGAGGTGCCGCAGGATCTGTTGGAACTGGTGGAAGACGTGCTGCTCAACCGCCGCCCCGATGCCACCGAGCGCCTCGTGGACTTCGCCGACACGGTGAAGCAGAAAGACAAAGTGGAAGTGGTGGCCGACGCCTGGCGCAGTCTGCCGGTGAAGGAACGTTTGCAGCACGCCTTGGTAAAAGGTATTACCGAGTTCATCGACCAGGATACCGAGGAAGTGCGGCAGCTGGTAGGCCGCCCGCTAGAGGTGATTGAAGGCCCGCTGATGGCCGGTATGAACGTGGTGGGCGACCTGTTCGGGGCCGGCAAAATGTTCCTGCCCCAGGTGGTGAAATCGGCCCGGGTGATGAAGAAGGCGGTGGCCTACCTGGAGCCCTACCTGCTGGCCGACAAGCAGAGCGGCGACCGGCAGACGGCCGGTAAAATCCTGCTGGCTACGGTGAAAGGCGACGTGCACGACATCGGCAAGAACATCGTGGGCGTGGTGCTGGCCTGCAACAACTTCGACATCGTGGACCTGGGGGTGATGGTGCCGCTGGAGCGCATCCTCGACGAAGCCCAGAAGCAGCAAGTGGACGTTATCGGCCTGAGCGGGCTGATTACGCCGAGCCTGGATGAGATGGTGTACGTGGCCCAGGAGATGGAAAAGCGCGGTCTGAAAACCCCGCTGCTCATCGGCGGTGCCACCACCTCCCGCCTGCACGCCGCCGTGAAGATTGCGCCCAACTACAGCGGCCCCATCGTGCACGTGAACGACGCCTCCCGCTCGGTGGGCGTGGCCGCCGCCCTGCTCGGCTCGGCCGATGCGGAGTACGCCCGCACCGTGCGCGAGGAGTACCGCCAGTTGCGCGAGGACTACGCCGGCCGTCAGCGCGACAAAAACTACCTGACTATCGAGGCCGCCCGCGAAAACGGGTTCCAGGCCGATTGGGCCGCCACGCCCATTGTGAAGCCTACCTTCCTCGGCACCAAAACGCTGGAAGACTACGACCTGGCCGAACTGGCCACTTACATCGATTGGACGCCATTCTTCCAGACCTGGGAGCTGAAAGGCCGCTACCCGCGCATTCTGGAAGACCCGAACGTGGGCGAGGCCGCCACTCAGCTCTTCCACGACGCCCAGAAGATGCTGCGCCAGATCATCGACGAGAAGCTGCTCACGGCCCGCGCCGTCATCGGCTTCTGGCCCGCCAACACCGTCGGCCACGACACCGTGCAGGTGTTCACCGACGACAGCCGGACCAAAGTAGCCACCGAGTTTTTCACGCTACGCCAGCAGAGTGAAAAGGCCGAAGGCGTGCCCAACCTGGCTTTCTCCGACTTCGTGGCCCCGCTCGAAACCGGCCGGGCCGACTACATCGGCGGCTTTGCTGTCACGGCCGGCATCGGTATTGAAAAGCACCTGGAGCGGTTCGAGGCCGAGCACGACGACTACAGTAGTATCCTGATGAAGGCCCTGGCCGACCGCCTCGCCGAGGCGTTTGCCGAGCGCCTGCACCAGCGCGTGCGCGAGGAGTTCTGGGGCTACGACCCGGCCGAGAACCTCACCAACGAGGACCTGATTCAGGAGAAATACAAAGGCGTGCGCCCCGCTCCCGGCTACCCCGGCTGCCCCGACCACACCGAGAAAATTACCCTGTTCAACCTGCTCGACGCCGAAACCGCCACCGGCATCCGCCTCACCGAAAACCTGGCCATGTACCCCGCCTCGTCCGTGAGCGGCCTCTACTACGCCCACCCCGACAGCCGCTACTTCGGGCTCGGCCGCATCGGCCAGGACCAGGTGGCCGATATGGCCCAGCGCAAAAACATGCCCCTGCCTGAGCTGGAGCGCTGGCTGATGCCGAACCTGAACTACGAGCCGGCGGCAGTGCCCGTAACGGCAGGGTAGCCAGTAGCGCGAAGCCTTTGCTTCGCGTACCGTTGCTGATGGTGTTGTCACGCAGCCACGGCATCTGTTTTTATCAACGAAACGCGAAGCAAAAGCTTCGCGCTACATCCAATACTTCGCCACCTGCCAGTTGGCGCTTCTGATGAAAGTAACCGAACACCTGACCCGCGCCAACGGCAAAACGCTGTTTTCCTTCGAGGTCCTGCCCCCCAAAAAGGGCGAGAACATCAAGAACCTGTTCTCCAACATCGAGCCCCTGATGGAGTTCAAGCCGCCGTTTATTGACGTGACCTACCACCGCGAGGAGTACGTGTACCGCCAGCACCCCAACGGCCTGCTGGAAAAGAAAACCGTGCGCAAGCGGCCCGGCACCGTGGGCATCTGCGCGGCCATCAAAAACCGCTTCGACGTGGACACCGTGCCCCACCTTATTTGTGGTGGCTTCTCGAAGGAGGAAACCGAAAACGCCCTCATCGACCTGCACTTTCTGGGCATCGACAACGTGCTGGCGCTGCGCGGCGACCCTATTAAATCGGAAGGCAGCTTCAAGCCCGACCCCGACGGCCACGCCTACGCCTGCGACCTGATTGGGCAGGTGTCGGACCTGAACAAGGGTGCTTATCTGGATGAAAAGCAGGACGATACCTGGGCTACGGACTTCTGCATCGGCACGGCTGGCTATCCTGAGAAGCACTTCGAGTCGCCGAACTACGGGGCCGATTTGCGCTACCTCAAGCACAAGGTGGACCGCGGCGCCGACTACATCGTGACGCAGATGTTTTTCGACAACGAGCAGTTTTTTGCCTTCGAGAAGCGCTGCCGCGAGGCCGGCATTACGGTGCCCATCATCCCCGGCCTCAAGCCGCTCACCACCAAAAGCCAGCTCACGATGCTGCCCCGGGCCTTCTACCTCAACATTCCGGAAGAGCTGGCCGATGCCGTGCATCTGGCCCCCGACAACACGGCGGCCCGCGAAATCGGCATTGAGTGGTGCATCAACCAGAGCCGCGAGCTGATGGCCCACGGCGTGCCCTGCCTGCACTACTACAGCATGGGCAAGTCGGAGAGTATCCGGCAGGTGGCGGCGGCGCTGTTTTAACGGGTTTTTCGTTGTTTGTTTTTCGGTTTTCGTTGAAGTGAAAGCCTACGGGTTGTTGCCAGCATCGAAAACCGAAAAACAAACCACGACTAACGACCATGAACCCCGACGACCTGTTTGCGCGGCTGCGCGAGGCCACCGCCCCCACGGAGATTGAGGCGCTGCAGAACGGCATCTGGCAGCACTGGCTCACCACCCACGACCACCGCCTCGACAAGCACCTGGAGGTGGGCATGCGCGCCATGGCCGCCGGCGACTACACCCTGGCCATTGCCGAGTTCGACGTGCTGGTGCAGGCGCGGCCCGCCTACGCTGAGGGCTGGAACAAGCGTGCGACGGCCCATTACCTGCGCGGCGAGTACCGCGCCTCCATCCGCGACGTGCAGCAAACCCTGCGGCTGGAACCCCGCCATTTCGGGGCTTTGGCGGGCTGGGCCACTATGCGCCGTATGCTTGGCGACACGGCTGGGGCCCTGCGGCTGCTGCGCCGCCTGGAGAAGATCTGCCCGCACCAGCCGGGCCTGCAGGCGCAGCTCCGCGACCTGCTCGAACAGCTTGATAATCCGGAGAGCTGAGGCTGCAACGGCTTGTGTATCTGCTATAACACTTGTATATTTCCGGAATCTAACTTCTTGCTTCTACCCGGCAGGTTGTCGTTTTCGAAAGCTAATCAGGTCATTCCGGGGCCTATGCATACTAAAACGGGAGGTGACGGGGGCAGCGGCGGTGAAGATATAATTGAACTTTGCCACTAATTTTTTGCTCTGGCGGCAATGTGCTCTATCCCCCCTGAGCCGGCCGCAACGTCCTCCTTCCCACCCGTATGAAACAATTTTACTCTTTCGCGGCGCTCTGCGCCCTGTTGCTGCTATTGCTATGTCCCGGCGCTTCGGCGCAACAACGAATTCGCAAAAGCGAGCTGGAAAGTGGCGAGATGGACAAAGGCCGTAAAGTAGGCGTCTGGGAGTATTTCAGCCTCACCCGCGACGGCCGTCAGGTGCTGGTGCAGCGCTACGACCACACCGCCGGCAAGCTCTTATTCTACCGTCCCATCGAGGACATTCCGTACGAAGCGGAGGTGAGCCCCGGCCAGTGGACCCGCACCCGCGTGCAGCAGCCGCCGCTGTTTGTGGGCGGCGAGGCCGCGCTGGCGGCTTATATGGCCAAGCTCAACTACCCGGTGCAGGCCCAAAACAAAAATATTCAGGGCAAGGTGCTGGTGTCGTTTGCCATCGACACGCTGGGCCGTGCCTCCGGGCACAAGGTGCTGATGGGCATCGGGGGCGGCTGCGACGAAGAGGCGCTGCGCCTATGCCGCACCATTCCGCCTCAGTGGATTCCGGCCCGCCTGGCCGGGCGCGCCGTGCCGGTGGTGTACGAGCTGCCCTTCACGTTTCGGCTGCAGCAGCGCTAGGCCGGCTGGGGCGGCAGGCCTAACCTGAGTAGGGGTAGGTTACGTACATTTCGCCCATGAACCTGTTTCCTACCTTCCGCCTGCTGGCGGCTACCGGCGTGGCCGCCGGCGCTGCCCTGTTGCTCACCTCCTGCGACACCACCCCGCGTGAGCGCCAGGAAGTGGTGCGCGACGAAGTCCGCAACCTTGATACGCTGGCCGACCGCGCCGCCGCCAAGCTGCGCGTGGCCGGCCGCCGCGCCGCCCGCTTCGACTCCGTGTCGCGGGCCCGGGCGCGCCAGCCCATCAGCGACGCCGACGCCAGTACCTTCGCCAACGAGCTGCTGGGCACCTATGCTGGTATCGAGCAGCTGACGCCGGCCACCATCGAGCCGGCCTTCACGCAATTTATGCAGCAGGTGCGGGCCCGCCGCAAGGCCTGGACCCAGCGCGACTGGGACTACGCCACAGTTATCAGCCGCCGCCTCAACGCCCAGTTCCGCAAAATCCGCCTTGACATCAAAGGCCGCGACGAACTGCACATCCGGGCCCTCCAGACCGAGTTTACGGCCATGGAAACCAGCCGCGACGTGAAAGATCTGCGCGAGGCCGTGCGCGAGGAATAGCTTGTTTTTCCTTGTATCGGAGAGCCCTGCCGCCTGGCGGGGCTCTCTTTTTATGTATGTTGATTAGGGGAGGTGCCAGATGCGAAAAGCTCTTGAAAGGATTTCTGCCGCCCGATGGCTGGCTCTGCTGCTATGGTTGGGGGCCAATCCGGCGGCGGCCCAGCGCCCGATAAAAACGGCGGAAACTGTGCCCGGCGGTGAGTTATGGCTCAGCCCCGGCGACCAGCTGCAGGTGCGCCTGACCGGCGAACCGGGCGGGCGGGCCACGTTCCTGAACGGCCGGCCGCTGATTGAGCTGCCGCCCGAACAAGCAGGCGGGCAGCGCGGCATCTACCAGGGCAGCTACACCATCACCGCTGCCGACACCCTCGGCGGCTCCGCCGGCCGGCCCCTGTGGCTGCACCTGCGCCTGCCCGACGGCCGCCACGATTCCCTGGCCACCGCCGCGCCCGTGCGGGTACTCAGCCCCGACCAACCCCAGCTGGCCCTCACCCAGGGCGGGCTGGCCTACCTGAACTATGGCCTGGGTGAAGACCGGCTGGGCGGCGCCAAGCTCGGCTACCTCGACTCGCTGGTGGTGTTGCACGTGGTAGGGCGGGCTGCGGGCCAGTACCGCGTGCAGCTGGCGGCCGGCCAGCACGCGTGGGTGCCCGCTGAAGTGGTGCGTCTGCTGCCGCCGGGTGGCTTCGTGCCGGCCACGCTCACCGGCTCGTGGAGTGTGCAGGGCGACTCGCTCTACGACTACGTGCGCCTGCCGCTCAGCCAGCGCCTGCCCTACCGCACCCAGTTGCTCCAGAACCCCACCCGGCTGGTCGTGGATGTGTTCGGGGCCACGTCCAACACCAACTGGATAACGCAGCGCGCCGGCCTGCAGGAGCTGGGCGACGTGTATTACGAGCAGCCCCAGCCCGACGTGTTTCGGATGGTTCTGCCGCTGCGGCACCGCCAAAGCTGGGGCTACCACGTAGGCTACGTGCGCAATACGCTGGTGGTGCAGGTGGCGCGCCCGCCAGCCAAACTGCGCCTGAAGGGCTTGCTGGTCGCCATCGACGCCGGCCACGGCGGCACCAACACCGGCGCGGCCACCCCGGCCGGAATCCGTGAAAAAGACCTCACGCTCTCCATTGCCCGGCAGCTACAGCAGGAGCTGGAGCGCCGCGGCGCTCGTGTCCTCATGACCCGCACCGACGACCGCACTGTGGACAACGGCGACCGGGTGCTGCTGCTGCGCCAGCGTCGGCCCGCGCTGCTGGTGAGCATCCACGTGAATTCGGCGGGCAGCGCGGCGGCACGGGGTACGGCGGCTTTCTACCGCTACGTGGCGTTTCGGCCGCTGGCGGCGGCGCTCTACCAGCGCATGCAGGCCGAGACCGGCCTGCCGGGCTGGGGGCTGGTCGGCAATTTCAACTTTGGCCTGAATGGCCCCACCGAGTACCCCAACGCACTGGTGGAAACGGCCTTTCTCTCCAACCCGGAAGACGAAAAGGTGCTGACCGACCCCGCCGCCCAGCGCCGCATGGCGCAGGCCATGGCCGCCGGGGTGCAGGATTTTCTGCAGGCCTCGCGCGCAAAGGGCCTGCGCGGCTGGCTGCTGCGCCAGCCGGCCCGGGAGTAGCCGCGGCGGTATCGGGTGGCCGGGGTAGGAGGGGAGCTGCTGGGGGCGAAGCCGGACCTATAGCTTTTTAGCAAAAAATAGTTGGGCGTTTGCCGCTAATCGGCGTACAAAGCCGATATCTTCCTAAAAATCAGGCACGGCTTCCGGTCGTGCTTTGGGCGTTTCTGTTCTACCTCACCACCAAAACCACCATTCCTCATGGCAGAAGATTCTTTACTGGACCGTAGCCGCACCGTAGCCGGCCCCGGCTACAACCGCTGGCTGGTGCCGCCGGCCGCGCTGGCAGTGCACCTGGCCATCGGGCAGGCATATGCCTTCAGCGTGTTCAAAAAGCCCCTGGGCGCCCTCATCAGCGGCAACCCCGACGCCCCGGCCCCGGCCGACTGGACGCCCGGGCAGCTGGGCGTAATCTTCTCCATTGCCATTGTGCTGCTGGGCCTTTCGGCCGCCATTTTTGGTAAGTGGCTGGAGCGCGTTGGGCCGCGCAAGGCCATGATGGCGTCGGCGCTGTGCTTTGGCGGCGGCTTCTTCATTGCCGCGCTGGGCGTGCACCTGCACAGCATCTGGCTGGTGTATTTCGGCTACGGCTTCGTGGGCGGCATCGGGCTGGGCATCGGCTATATCTCGCCGGTGAGCACCCTGATCAAGTGGTTTCCCGACCGCAAGGGCGTGGCCACGGGCATGGCCATCATGGGCTTCGGCGGTGGCGCTATGATTGGCTCGCCGCTTGCCGTTACGCTCATGGACCACTTCAAGGCGGCTGGTACCGGCTCGCTGGGCGTGGCCGCTACGTTCCTGGCCATGGGGGTTATCTATTTGCTGTTCATGCAGTTCGGCGTCTGGACCATTCGGGTGCCTGCCGACGACTGGAAGCCGGAGGGCTATACGCCTTCCACCGACCACAACGCCCTCATCACCACCGGCAACGTAACGGCCGACAACGCCATCAAGACGCCGCAGTTCTGGCTGCTGTGGGTGGTGCTGTGCATGAACGTGACGGCCGGTATCGGCGTGCTCGAAACGGCTTCACCACTCATTCAGGAGTCGTTTTCGGATGCCGCTATGGGCGCCGGACGCGGCGTAACGGCGGCGGCCGCTGCCGGCTTCGTGGGTTTGCTGAGCTTGTTCAATTTGCTGGGCCGCTTCTTCTGGTCGTCGGCTTCGGATAAGCTGGGCCGCAAAACCACGTATGCCATCTACTTCGGCCTGGGCATTCTGCTCTACGCCCTGATTCCGACCCTGGGCGCCGGCGCCCAGCTGACGCTGTTTGTGGTGGTGTCCTGCGTGATTCTGACCATGTACGGCGGTGGTTTCGCCACCATCCCGGCCTACCTCTCCGACCTGTTCGGCAAGCTGCAGGTGGGCGCCATCCACGGGCGTCTGCTCACGGCCTGGAGTACGGCCGGCGTACTCGGCCCCGTGATTGTGAACTACCTGCACGGCAGCGCCAAAGACAAAGGCCTAGTGGGCGCGGCGGCATATCAGTCGGTGTTCTACACCATGGCAGTGCTGCTGGTGGTGGGCCTGATTGCCAACTTCCTGGTGAAACCTGTCGCCGAGCGGTATTTTGAGAAGGAGCCCGCCAAAAAAACAGTGGCCTAACCGCCGTATCACGTACTTCCTGACTTTCAATTCGATATGGAACCAAGAACGCAGAATTCCAACGCCGACGCCACGCCCAGCTCCACTGGCGCGCTGGTGATTGCCTGGCTGTTTGTAGGCGTGCCGCTGGCCTGGGGCGTTTCCCAGACCTTCATCAAGGCCCTGGCCCTGTTTAAGTAGCATCCTTCAAAATAAAATGGCCCTAAAACAAAAGAAGCACCCCGCGGGGTGCTTCTTTTGTTTTAGGGTACTGCGTGTTCAATGTGGAGTGGCAAACGCTGAGTATGAGCTATTTTGGTGACCAGTATAGCTCACTACTGAGTGTTGCCCTCAAATACTAAATACTCAGTACCTGATACTCAATACCGACCCCTGCCGCATGTTCGACGAGCCCACTGACCAGCCCATTGTGCTGCTGGCCTCCTTCGCCAACACCATCTCGGCGCATCTGGCCAAAAATCAGCTGGATGCCGCCGGCATCCCGAGCTTCCTGAGCAACGAAAACCGGCCCTACGGCCCCATATCCGGCGGCGTACGCCTGCACGTGCGCCAGCCCGACCTAGCCGCCGCCCAGGAACTGCTGGACGCCAGCCGCCCCACCATGCACGCTCTGGCCAGCTCCGACGACGAGGAAGCCCCCGCCACAGTCCGCTGCCCCCGTTGCCATCACCCCGACGTAGTGTGCCGCCACCAGCCCCAGCCCCAGGACAACCTGTTCGTAAAGCTGCGCCTGTGGCTGCTGGCCCCCGAGAAGCCCCAGTGCCACTGCTTCCAGTGCGGGCTGGATTTTGAAGCGTAGCAAACCCAAGTTGCGGAAGAGCCGCGTAGCGGCGACAGGTTTGTAGTAAGTCAGGTGCTATTTGCTAACAAGCCGCATAGCGGCGGCAGGTCTGTGGGACCATCTACCAGCGAATCTGTCGCCGCTACGCGGCTTTTACCGGTTGTTGATTGATAAACTACACACCTGCCGCCGCTACGCGGCTTCTCCGCAACTTGAGTTTGCTAGTTAAGCCGAAAGGGAAAAGCCGAAGCGCCTACACCCTGTCAGCTCTGGCTTTTCCCTTTTGACTTCGCTCACTACCCCCGAAACCGCCACACCGGCAGCACCGTGCCTGCGGGGAAATGTTCCTGTTCCGGCGGTAGCTCCAGGAAGCCGCTGGAGGTGAGCAGGCTGGCCATATCGCCGGAGCCGCCGGCCCGCTCGGGGGTGGCCAGCAGGCGGCCATCGGGGCTAGGCTCCAGGCTCACCAGCAGGAAGTGCGTCATGGGCGGCTTGAAGTCGATGGGGTGGGTGAGGACGGCGGGCACGGGCGCGGCTCCGGCGGCCGAGGTGCCGGCGGGCTGCTGTACGGCCAGCAGCCAGGGCCGGGCGTAGCGGTAGAAGTTCACGAACGTGGACACCGGGTTGCCGGGCAGCGCAAACACCACCGCCCCACCGGGCTGCTGCCCGAACCAGAACGGTTTGCCCGGCCGCTGCTTCACCTCGTGAAATACCTGCTCCACGCCCAGCTCCCGCAGCACTTCCGGCAGAAAATCAGCTTTGCCCATCGACACGCCCCCGCTGAGCACCACTGCATCGAAGCCGGCCAGCAGGGCGGGCAAACCCTGGCGCAAGGCGGCAGGGTCGTCGTCGAAGTGGAAGATTTCGGTGCGGGCCCCGGCGGCTTCGGCGGCGGCCTGGAGCATGATGGCGTTGGAGCGGCGGATCTGGTGAGCCTGGGGCTGCTCGGTGATGGGCACCAGCTCGTCGCCGGTGCTCACCACGGCTATCCGCGGCCGCCGCGACACGGCCACGGTGGCAGCGCCTACGGTGGCGGCCACGGCTACTTCGGCGGGTTCCAGACGGGTGCCGACGGGCACCAGCAAGTCGCCCTGCTGGCGGTCGGCGGCCTGGGGGTGCACGTTGTGGCCGGCCCGGGGCGGCAGCGCCTGCACGGTGGCCCAGCGCTGGCCGTCGGCATCGGTACGGAACGTGAGGTCCTCGTAGCGAATCACGGTATCCACGCCGGGCGGCAGCATGGCCCCAGTCATGATTTCCACGGCGGCCGTGGCCTCGGGAAGCGGCTGGGGCGGCTGGCCGGCAAACTGGGTGTGGTGGATGCGGAACTCCGTCTGGCCCGCTGCCAAGGCCTCGTAGCGCACGGCCATGCCGTCCATAGCCACCCGGTTGAAGGGCGGAAAATCCCGGTCGGCGCGCAGGTCCTCGCGCAGCACGCGGCCGGTGGTGAGGCTCAGGGAAAGATGCTCCACACCCAGCGGGCGAATGGTGGCGGCAACAAGGCGGGTGGCTTCAGCAACAGAAATCATAGGGATAAATGTAGCACAAGCTTTAGCTTGTGCCGTTTCCCAACGAATAAGGCCGCTGGTTGTTTGGAAAGGCGGATACAGAGACGCGACACTTCGCGTCTCGTCGTTGAACAGTTCGGAACCGTACCATTCAAACAATATCAGCAACGACGAGACGCGAAGTGTCGCGTCTCTACATCGGCCGGTAACCTTGTGTAGCTGACCGAATAGTAGCGCGAACTTTGTAGTTCGCGCCCCCGAACGATAACCGGACGACAGCCGCCCAAACGGCGCGGGGACGCGAACTGCAAAGTTCGCGCTACTTTCCGGGCGGTACTTTCGTACAGGCCTTACCCTTTACTTTTCCTCTAACCACAAGCTGAAGCTTGTGCTCCGTATGTCCGACTCCGCTAAACTCACCCACCTCAACGACGCCGGCCAGCCGGCCATGGTGGACGTGGGCGCCAAACAACCGACCCGCCGTGTGGCGCGGGCCCGCAGCCGGGTGATACTCGGCTCCGAAATCATGGCTCTGGTGAAGGAAGGCGACTTGCCGACCCGCAAAGGCCCCGTGTTTCAGACGGCTATTCTTGCCGGCATCATGGGGGCAAAGCGCACCTCCGAGCTGATTCCGCTGTGCCACCCGCTGGGCCTGGATAATTGCCAGGTAATCATAGAAGTGGATGGCCCCGATGCCGTGCTGATTGAGTGTACGGCTACCGTGACCGGCAAAACCGGGGTGGAAATGGAGGCCCTCACCGGCGCGTCGGTGGCGGCCCTCACCATCTACGACATGTGCAAGGCCCTTTCGCACGACATTCTCATTCAGGAAACCCGCCTCGTCAGCAAAACCGGCGGCAAACAGGACTTCCATCATGCTGGATAACGCCCCCACCGACAAATCCCGCACCAAGCATGCCCAGTTGGCTCGCCCGCACGGCGGCGAGTTCGGCCGCCACGAGCTGGCCATTCTGGGTGCCCCCTGTGGCCGCATCAAGGAGCTGGCCGCCCGGCTGCTGCCGCTGCTCACCGATACCCTGCGCGTGGCCTACGTGGACGCCGACCACGCCGCCGCCGATGCCGTGCGCAACGGCACCACTCCCGAAACCGGCATGCTGGCCGCCGGCGCCAACGCTGAGCTGACCGACAACATCCGCTTCGCCCGTCTCGACGTGAAGCGGCCCCTCGACCGGTTCAGTCAGCCCGAATTGCTGCAGCATCAAAGCCTGGTGCTGATAAACGGCAACCACTTCCGCGCCGCCCAGCAGCTGGTGATTCTGGACCCCGCCAAGCCTGTGGAAAAGAAGCTGGACCGCCTCACCGACGTGCGCGCCCTGCTGATCCCCGAAGGCGTCACGGAAGTACCCGCCTACCTTCGCGCCCATTTGGGAGAAGCCAACGTGCCGGTGCTGCCGCTGCACGATACTGCCGCTATTGCCCAACTGATTCTGGATGAATGGCGCGTCGCCGCGCCACCGCTGCGGGGCCTGGTGCTGGCCGGCGGCCGCAGCCAGCGCATGGGCCAGGACAAAAGCAAGCTGGTCTACCACGGCCAGGAGCAACGCGCCTACGCCGCCGAGCTGCTGGCCCCCTTCTGCCAGGACGTGCACGTTTCCTGCCGCCCCGACCAGGTGGTGGAGCTGGAATACGCCGGCCTGCGCCCCCTGCCTGATACCTTCACCGACCTGGGCCCGCTCAGCGGCATCCTCTCGGCCTTGCGCCTGGACCCCAACGCCGCCTGGCTGGTAGTGGCCTGCGACCTACCGTTTCTGTCCGAAACCACTCTGGCCCACCTGGTGCAGCACCGCCAGCCTGGCCGCCTGGCCACCGCCTTCCAGAGCCCCGAAAACGAGTGGCCCGAGCCGCTGATTACCATTTGGGAGCCGGCCAGCTACCCGCAGCTGCTGCGCTTCCTAAGCCTGGGCTACAGCTGCCCCCGCAAAACCCTCATCAACTCCGATGTGGCCGTGCTGCCCGCCCCTGTCCCCCAGGAGCTGCGCAACGTGAACACGCCCGAGGAAGCCGAGCAGGTGCGCCAGGAGCTGGAGTAACGCGTACACAAGAACGTCATGCAGAGCCTGCGAGTAATCTAGCGTGCTGAGGCTGAAACGCAAAAAAGAACGTCATGCTGAGTTTGCCGAAGCCTCTCGCGTGCTTACGTTGGGATAGTAACCCGAGGTCAGCACGCGAGAGGCTTCGGCAAGCTCAGCATGACGTTCTGCTTTTACCTAAAGCCGATGGACTTAACTAGCTGCTACGGGTGCGCCGCTACCCACACGTCACCGTCCTCGTAGAACTCCTTTTTCCAGATGGTGACCACCTGTTTCAGGGTGTCGATGATGTACTGGCAGGCAGCGAAGCTCTCGGCGCGGTGGGGCGTGGAGACGGCTACGACCACGGCCACGTCGCCGATGTGGAGGGTGCCTTTGCGGTGTATGACGGTTATTTTCTCCACCATCGGCCACTGCTCGGCGGCTTGCTCGGCTACTTTGCGGAGTTGGTGCAGGGCCATGCTGTCGTAGGCTTCGTACTCGAGACGCACCACGGGGCGGCCGGTACTCTTGTTGCGCACCGTGCCGATAAACGTGTTAATGGCGCCCGCCCCGTCGGCTTCCACGCTGCGCAGGGCAGCCAGAACGTCGATGGGTTGGTCGGTGAGGTCGATGTGGATCAAGGGAGGAATGGGATTGATTTGAGGTCGTGAAAAATGGCCGTCATGCTGAGCTTGCCGAAGCATCTCTACCTCAGACTAACTCAATTGTGAACACGAAGCGGTAGAGATGCTTCGGCAAGCTCAGCATGACGTTCTGGACTGCCTAAAAACTGACAACCAACAACTAGCAACTGACGCGGAAATTACCCACCGCTTACCGGCGGAATCAGGGCTATTTCGTCGCGCTCCTGCAGCGGGGTATCCTCGGCAGCATACTCGTTGTTGACGGCTACGGCCAGGCTGCTGAGGCGGGCCAGCTCGGGGTAGCGAGCATGCAGGCTCTGGAGCAGGCCCTGGGCCGACTGGCCTTCCGGCGCGGAAACTTCTAGTGTGGGCTGCCCCACGATTTCGCGGGCAATGCCGAACAAAGCAATTTTCAGATTCATGGGTTATCTGGTAATTCGTGGGCGAAACGGCGGGGCCGGTTCGGGTCGGTCGGCAAGTTTGCACCGAACCGACAAAACCCGGGCCGGAGCCCGTGGGTTGTTTACCCGAACGGAAAAGCCTGATTTACGTTGTTTGTTTCGTGGCTCCTGCTGCGCCGTTATTTCTCCCCTTCCCTTATGTCTTCTGCCGTACCCTCCGTTCTGTTTGATAACCATGGTCGCCCGCTGGAATACCTGCGGTTGGCCGTCACGGACCGGTGCAACCTGCGCTGCTTCTACTGCATGCCCGAGGAAGGCATCAAGTACCTGCCCAAGCAGGAGCTGCTGAGCTATGAGGAAATGGAGCGGCTGGTCGCCATCATGGCCGGACTGGGTGTGCGCAAAGTGCGCCTCACGGGCGGGGAGCCGTTCGTGCGCCGCGACCTAGTGCCGTTCATGGACCGCCTCAGCCAGATTCCGGGCATCACGGAGCTGACCATGACCACCAACGGCGTGCTTACCGCACCCCACGTGCCCGAGCTGGCCCGCATGGGCCTGAAAGCAGTAAACCTGAGCCTTGACACCCTCGACCGCGCCCGTTTCGCTAGCATCACCCGCCGCGACGAGCTGCCCCGCGTGCTCGACACGCTATACGCGCTGCTGGCGGCCGGCATCCGGGTGAAAATCAACGCCGTGGTAATGGACGGGCAGAACACTCAGGACCTGCTGCCGCTGGCCGAGCTGACCCGCGACCTGCCGGTGGATGTGCGCTTCATCGAGGAAATGCCCTTCAACGGCCACAGCCACGAAGCCACGCCCGCCACGTTGCCCTGGAATCACAACCGCATTAGGGAACATCTGGCGCTGAACCTGGGCGAGCTGACGCCGGTGCCTACCCGCTCCGGCGACACGGCCTCGCACTACACCGTGGCCGGCCACCAGGGCCGCCTGGGCATCATTGCGGCCTACTCGCGCACCTTCTGCGGCACCTGCAACCGTATCCGCCTCACGGCCGAGGGTGGCCTCAAAACCTGCCTCTACGACCAGGGCGTCCTCGACATTCGGGCCCTGCTGCGCGGCGGCTCCTCGGATGAGCAGATTGCTGACGCCCTGAAATCGGCCTTTCGCAACCGCGCCGCCAACGGCTTCGAGGCCGAAAGCCAGCGCCCCCTGCACCAGCTCAGTTTCGAATCGATGAGCACGATTGGGGGGTAAGCGGAGTTGCTGACGCATAACTTGCGGCCCCACTGCTGCACGTTTTGCCTCCCGCACCATGACCGTACTCCTAATCTGCCTGCTGTTCTTCAATCTGCTGTGCTTCCTGCTATTCGCCCTCGATAAACGGAAAGCCCAGCGCGGCCAGCGGCGCATTCCGGAAAAAACGTTGCACCTCGCCACGCTGCCGGCTGCGGCCCCCGGCGCGTGGGCGGCCATCCTGCTGCTGCACCACAAAAACCGCAAAGCCGCCTTCTGGAGCATCACGCTGCTACTGACGCTGCTGCAAGGGGCGGCGCTCTATTTTATGTGGACGTACCTGCCGGTGTCACTATAGCTATGGTGAACACAAACTACTGACTGAGAAGAAGCCCTTTGTGGTCATTTCCTGAGCAGTGTAGAGACGCGACACTTCGCGTCTCCTCGGATGCGCCGTCCGAACGAAATCGGCCAACGCTGAGACGCGAAGTGTCGCGTCTCTACAGGCTGCCTCCATCGTGCATAAAACTAGTGTGACCATGTAGTATCCCGTGTAAATCCGGTATCCTTGACCTACTATGAAGGTAGTATTCTGGATACTGGGTGTGGGGGCGGCGCTGTACGTGGCGGTGTGCGGGCTGCTGTATTTTCAGCAGGAGCGGCTGCTGTTCTTTCCTGCCAAGCTGCCCGCCGATTACCGTTTCCGGTTCAGCAACCGGTTTGAGGAACGGTGGATTCCGACGGCCGACGGCACCCGCCTGCACGGCCTGCTGTTCCCGGCCGATTCCGCTGCTAAGGGGCTGATTTTCTACCTGCACGGCAACGGCGGGGCACTAAATAGCTGGGGCGAGGTGGCGGCTACCTACACCCGGCTGGGCTACAGCGTGTTTTTGCTCGATTATCGGGGCTACGGCAAAAGCGGGGGCCGCATCAGCAGCCAGGCCCAGCTGCTCGCCGATGTGGATACGGCCTACCGGCAACTCACGCGCGAATTCCCGGAAGCCAAAACCGTGCTGCTGGGCTACTCGCTGGGCACCGGGCCGGCGGCGTGGCTGGCTGCCCGGCACCACCCGCGCCTACTGGTGTTGCAGGCCCCCTACGCCAGCATGCGGGCCATGGCGCGCCAGCATTATCCCTGGGTGCCGCCTCTCCTGGTGCGCTACCCACTGGCCACCGATGAGGTGCTGTCTCGCGTATCGGCCCCCATCGTCATCTTCCACGGCGACCAGGACGAGGTTATCAGCCCCACCTCCACGGCCCGGCTCCGGCAGCAGCTCAAGCCCCGCGACCAGTTCATCACCCTACCCGGTGCGGGCCACAACGGCATGACCGACAACCCCGACTACCAGCGCGCCATCCGGCAGGTGCTTGCGGAGTAGATATCAGTAGTGAGTATGCAGAAAATCATCAACAATATGATGATCAGGCGGATGAAGAAAATCTAACTACTAGATACTCACGTCTAACCACTCAAAACATGCCGTTGCCGCTTTTGTCCTCGGCGGGAATTACCTGCAGCACGTCCCAGTGCTCCACGATTTTACCAGCCTCGTCGAAGCGGAAGATGTCGATGCCGGCGTAGTCGTGGTTGTGGGGCCAGTGCTGGTGGCAGTGCAGCACTACGTGGTCGGCTTCGGCCAGGGCCCGACGGATGGTGACGTGCTTGCCGGGGTACTCGCGCTGCATCCGCTCGAAATAGTCGATAAAGCCCTGCTTGCCGTCGGCTACGTGGGGGTTGTGCTGGATGTACTCGTCGCCCACGTAGCGCCGGATGGCTTCGGCGGGCTGGCCGTCGTTGAACATCAGCTGGTAGAAGGCAATGGCCGTTTGTTTGTTCTGCTTGGGTGATGCCATGAGAAGGAAGGTTGGATGCAGCTGGCTGTACGCAGGAGCTTGCGCTTGGGTGGAGCCCCGCGGGTTTTCTACCTTCGGGCCCTGATGCTGCCTTCTTCCCCTCACCCGTTTCTGCTCACCGGCCTGCTGGCCCTGCTGCCGCTTGCCGCCTCGGCCCAGACCAACGCCGTTCCCGACCGCCAGGTGGGCACCTGGCTCATCGGCACCGTGGTGCTGCCCGGCGGCCCCAAGCACTGGGGTGGCTACGCCGAGGTACAGACCCGCGCCAACGGCCTGGGGCGGCAGTTTTTCTACACCGAGCTGAAAGGCGGCGTGAGCTACGACGTAGCCAAGAACTTCACGCTGATGCTGGCCGGCGGCCGCTACTCCACCGCCGACTACCGCGACCTGAGTGCCGGTCCCCTGAACGTGGAAGGCCGCCTGTGGCAACAGCTCACCCTCACCCAGCTGACGTCCCGGCTCAAGCTGGAGCACCGCTACCGCATGGAGGAACGGTGGTTCCGCTTCCGCGACGACGTGGTGCCCGCGGGCCAGCGCCGCTACCGCACGCGCCTGCGCTACCGCTTCAACACGCTGCTGCCCCTCAACCACCCCACCTTCACCGACCACACCGCGTTCCTGACGGTGTATGACGAGGTGTTCTTTAACCCGCGCGGACCGTTCTTTGAGCGCAACCGGCTGTTTGCGGGCCTGGGCTACCAGTTCGATAAGCACCTGACGGTGCAGGCCGGCTGGCTGAACCAAGCCAACTACACGCCCGCCAGCTACCGGCAGAACGTCTTCACGCCCCAGACCACCGTGGCCAAAAACAACGTGGCCCTGTCCGTCATCTACCGCTTGAGCCGCAAAATCAGCTCCACTACCCCCGAGTTCGTGCCCTCTCAGCCGGATTAAGGAGCTACTTGCCCAGGCCCACCCAGCCGCGTTGCATGGCGTAATAGAGCGCCGTGCCTACCACTAGGCCTATCAGGTAGCCATACGGCAGGCCGCTACACAGCAGGCCCACCAGCAACGCCAGCAGCAGGTGGCCGCGCGACTCGCTGATGTCGCGCAGCAGGGTGGCCAGCGTCAGCGCTTCAAACAGCAGCAATACACCCAGGATAGGGAGGGGAAAAATATCCACTATCTGTCGGAATCCTTGGCTGAAAAATAGCCCCAGCGCCATGAACAGCACGCCATACAGCACCACCGACCCGCCCGTGCGGCCGCCAAACGTGTAGTGCCCCACCATGCCACCCGAGCCGTGGCACGAGGGAAAGCCGCCCAGAAACGGGTTTACCAGGTTCATAAGGGCGTAGGTGAGGCTGATCTGCCGGACCGTAAGGTTACGCTCCGGGAAGTAGTCGTGCGCCACTTGGCGGGTCGCCAGCACCGAGTTGCCCAGGGAAAGCGGAATCTGGGGAAGCGCCAGCAACACTGCGCCGGTGGCAATATCGGGCCACTGCGGCACGTGCCAGGTGGGTAGGTGCAAGCCCAGGGCTCGGTGCGCCGTGGCAAAATCCAGCTTGAACAGCAGCCCGTAGCCCACGCCCAGCATCAGCACCACCAGCGCCGCCGGCCAACGGCGGTTGCCCAGCAGCACCGCCGTCAGCAGAAAGCCCGCGGCGGCCAGCATGTAGCCTGGCAGGCCGTCGGCAGGCACATAGTCTTTGAGCGCCAGCGTGGCCAGCTGCAGGGCCAGCCCAAACTGAATGCCCCGGATAACCGGCTTGGGCACCAGCCGCGCCAGGGCGTCAATCAGCCCCGTCACCGACAGCACCAGCATACTCACGCCAATCGCCAGCCCGCCCCCGAAGATGATGCGCCCCGGAATTTTCTGGGCAATAACCAGCGCGGCAAACGCTTTCAGCGGCTGCACCGGCATCGGCATGCCGTACCACAGACCCGTAAACACCTGCATCAGCCCATACATCACCAGAACCCCCGCACTGTCCATGCCCGACGCCCCAATGATGCCGATGAGCAAGGGCAGGTCGGTGCCTAGGTTCCCGAACGCACCGGCCAGTTCGTTTCGGTCAAACCGAATGCGTAGGTGGGGGCGGGAGGAAGCGGTAAGTGGCATTATAGGATTGAGCAGCTGAATGAAAGGGAGGTGGAGTGACGCTAGGTCGCCGGGGCCGCAGCTCACCGAAGGGGTTGACTCAGGCCTGCCCCAGTTGGGCATGTTCTGAGGTTTCCCAGACCAGCAGGCCTCCTTCCAGGTTCAGCAGGTTGGTGAAGCCATACGTAGCCTGAAGCTGTCCGATGGCCTTGGCGCTGCGGGCACCACTGCGGCAATACACCACCACCGGATGATGGCGCGGGATAGAAGCCACCCCGCTGGCTAGGTTGCCGAGCGGCAGCAGCGTAGCACCCGGCAAGTGGCCCTGCACGTATTCGTGGGGCTCACGCACATCCAACAAAAACGGAGGTTGGGTCGATTCCAGCGCCAGTCGCAGCTCATCGGCCGTAATGCCCGTAATTGCCGGCCCGCACAAATCAGCGTAGTCGGCCGTGTTGGCGGTGTCGAGGTTGATAGCGGCCTGCTCGGGGCGGCGGGCGAATTTGAGGGCGCGCGTCTGAAACGTGAGGGCATCGAACAGCCAGAGCCGGCCGCTGAGCACTTCGCCAATACCCAGCACCACCTTCAGCGCCTCGGTGGCCTGGGCCATGCCCACCAGACCGGGCAGCACGCCCAGCACGCCGGTAGCGTCGCAGTTGGGAGCTTCCTGAGCCGAGGGCGGCTGCGGAAACAAGCAGCGGTAGGTGGGCCCGCCCTGGTAGTTGAACACCGATACCTGCCCCTCAAATTTGTAGATGGCCCCCGAAATCAGCGGCTTATTGAAGCTCACGCAGGCATCGTTGAGCAGGTAGCGGGTCGGGAAGTTGTCGGAGCCGTCTACCACCACGTCGAATTTGCCGACCAGCTCGCGCACGTTGCCCAGCGTCAGGCGGCAGTTGAATACCTCCGTGTTGATGAGCGGGTTGAGGCGGCGCAGGGCCTGGGCGGCGGTAGCGGCTTTGGGCTGGCCCAGGTCGGCGGGGCCGTACAGAATCTGCCGCTGCAGGTTGCTGCGGTCCACTTTGTCGGCATCCACGATGCCGAGCGTGCCCACGCCGGCGGCGGCCAGGTACTGCAGAATGGGGCAGCCCAGGCCACCGGCGCCCACCACCAGCACTCGGGCCGCCTTCAGCTTCTCCTGGCCTGCCTCCCCGATTTCGGGCAGCTGCAGGTGGCGACGGTAAATCTGGCGTTCTTCGGAAGTGAGCATGGCAAGGGAAATAGGAAAGTCGTAAAGATGGGCCGCCGCCGTCGAATGGCCGACAAGTACCGCCGCAGGCATCGGCCAGGCTAGTTCTGCCGTAAGCCCCAGAGCCAGGCGGTGCAGGCGCGGGCTCAGCGGCCGGTCTGCTTGGTTTTGTGTCGCGCCAGGCTCTTCAAAACTCCCAACCTCTTCGGAAGGTTACTTAATTACAAGACCACGGCTTCGGCCCGGCCTTCCTGCTCCTTTCCTCTTACGTGTTACCTGCCGTGTCTGCTCCCGTTTTCCTGCCCCCTACCAGTTACGACTACGTTACCGTGCACAAGGTGCAGGGCGAAACTGTAACCGAAGCCTCCGATGTGCTAGCCGCTGAGGAGCCGCTGGAAATCCGCCTCGGCTACGGCCCCGCCGACCAGCGCCAGCACCGCACCCTCAGCATTACGATGCGCACGCCCGGCCACGATTTCGAGCTGGCGGCCGGCTTCCTGTTCACCGAAGGCATCATCCGCAGCCGTCAGGAGTTGCAGGGCGTCATCTACTGCCCCGACGTGGAGAAGGAAGAGGAGCGCGAAAACGTGGTGCGCGCCGAGCTAGCCCCCACCGCCTCCCCCGATCTGCCGCGCCTGGAGCGCCACTTCTACACCAGTAGCAGCTGCGGCGTCTGCGGCAAAACCAGCATCGAGGCGGTACACGCGGCGGCCTGTCCGGTGCTGCCCGCGGCGGGGCCCTACGTGCCGGCCGGCGTGCTGCACCAGCTGCCCGAGCGGCAGCGCGCCGCCCAGGACCTGTTCGAGCAAACTGGCGGCCTGCACGCGGCGGCCCTGTTTTCGCCGGAAGGCGAGCTGCTGCTGCTGCGCGAAGACGTAGGCCGCCACAACGCCCTCGACAAAGTAATTGGCGCGGCGCTGTTCCAGGAGCTGCTGCCGCTGCACAACGCCGTGCTGCTAGTCAGCGGCCGGGCCTCGTTCGAGCTGGTGCAGAAAGCGGCCGTGGCCGGCATTCCGGTGCTGGCCGCCGTGGGCGCCCCCAGCTCCCTGGCCGTCTCCGCCGCCCGCGACTTCGGCATGACCCTCTGCGGCTTCGTGCGCCAGAACCGCTACAACATCTACTGCCACGACTGGCGCATCACGCAGGCCGGTGGCGAGCGGGACGGTACCAAGTAAAAGAATATAGAACGTCATGCTGAGCGCAGCCGAAGCATCTCGCGTGCTGACATTGCTTCACTAGCCCAGGGTTTAAACCCTGGGCTACGGAGTGGGTGTTGTTTAACAACATCAGCACGCGAGATTCCTCGCAGGCTCGGAATGACGTTCTGCTTATCTTCCCCTCATCACCCCATTCCTCTATCACCCCATCACCCCCACATGAAGCTCCGCCTCGAAGACAATACGCTGCGCCTGCGCCTGGATGAGCCGGAGGTAGCCGCCTTCCGGCAGCAGGGCCGGCTGGAAACGGTTGTGCCTCTGGGCCTGACCGCCGCCGACTCTCTTACGTATACCCTCGAACGCGACCCAACGGTGCCGGCTCTGGCCGTGTGCCACGAGGCGGGCCGCGTGCGGGTGCTGGTGCCGGCCACGGTGGCCGACGGCTGGACTTCCTCGGAAGCCATCAGCCTGCGCGGCACTCAGGAAGTTACTGACAACCAAGTCGTCCATATCTTGGTAGAAAAGGACTTGGGCTGCAAACATTAGTAGCCCGCGCCGTTTTGTATTTCTACCACCACCGCTCAAATCCCACTCCGCATGGAAGATTCCCCGAAATCCGACCCCGCCAAGGCCGGTAACCAGCAGCAGCAAAAAGCGGAAAATGCCCCTAAAAGCGGCGAACGGAGCGACCAGGGCGAGGCTCCGGCTCCCGACCACTACCGCCCCGACCCCCAGAGTATGCGCGACGAAAGCAACATCACGCCGGCCGAAGTGGCCAACGCCAAATACACCAACCCCATCCTGGCCCAGCCGCCGGAAGCCCTGACCGGCCTGACGCTGGATGCCCCGGCCAAGATAGCGGCCGGCGTAACGGCCGTGCTCAAAAGCATGGAGTTCAGCTGGAAGGAAGGCGGCCTCGACCGGGGCACGCGTGGCCTGCTCAAGATGAACCAGAAGGACGGTTTCGACTGCTCCAGCTGCGCTTGGCCTGATCCGGACGACCACCGCTCGGTAGCGGAGTTCTGCGAGAACGGCGCCAAAGCCACCGCTTCGGATGCCGATGACAAGGCCGCTGGTCCCGAGTTCTTCGCCAAGCACAGCCTGGCCCAGCTCTCCCAGATGACGGACCGCGACCAGAACAACGCCGGCCGTCTCACGCACCCGATGGTGAAGCGCCCCGGCGACAACCACTACTCGCCCATTGCTTGGGCCGATGCTTTCAACATCATTGCCAAGGAGCTGAACGCACTGGACTCGCCCGATGAGGCCCTGTTCTACACATCGGGCAAAGTGCCCAACGAGCCGGCCTTCCTGTTCCAGCTCTTCGCCAAGCAGTTCGGCACCAACAACCTGCCCGACTGCTCCAACATGTGCCACGAAAGCAGCGGCGCGGCCCTGAGCCCCACCCTGGGTTTGGGCAAAGGCTCCGTCACGCTCAACGACATCTACGAGGCTGAGGTGATTCTCATCATCGGTCAGAACCCGGGCACCAACCACCCACGCATGCTGTCGGCCCTGCAGAAGGCCAAGAAGAACGGGGCCAAAATCATCAGCATCAACCCGCTGTTGGAAGCCGGCCTCAACCACTTCAAGAACCCGCAGGACTTCATGAACCCCTTCAAGGCGCTGGGCGCGTTGCTGGGCGACGGTACGCAAATCACCGACCTGTTCCTGCAGGTGCGCGTAGATGGCGACATGGCCCTGTTGCGCGGCATCATGAAGCACCTGTTCGAGGCCGAGGACCGCAACCCCGGCCAGGTAGTGGACCGCCCGTTCATCGACAAGTACACCACCGGCTTCGAGTCGTTCGAGCAGAACATCCGCAACACGCCGTGGGAGGATATCGAGGAGTTGAGCGGCATTTCGCGGGCGCAGCTGCTGGAAGCGGCCAACATCATTGCTCCCAAGCAGAAGATCATCACCTGCTGGGCCATGGGCGTGACGCAACAGCGCCAGGGCGTGCAGACTATTCAGGAAATCGTGAACCTGCAGCTCATGAAGGGCGCCATCGGCAAGCCCGGTGCGGGCACCTGCCCGGTGCGCGGCCACTCCAACGTGCAGGGCGACCGGACGATGGGCGTATGGGAGCAGCCCACCAAGGAGTTCCAGGATGCGCTGGGCAAGGAGTTCAACTTCCAGCCGCCCTACGAGCACGGCCTCGACGTAGTCGATTCCATCAAAGCCATGTATAAAGGCAAAACCAAGGTATACTTTAGCCTAGGCGGCAACCTGCTCGCCGCCGGCCCCGACACCGAAGTTATTGCTGAAGGCATGCGCAAGCAGAAGCTCACCGTCTTCGTGGGCACCAAGCTCAACCGCGGCCACCTCGTGACCGGCGAAACCAGCCTCCTGCTGCCCTGCTTCACCCACGCCGACGTGGACATGCAGCGCAGCGGTCACCAGATGACCTCCTGCGAAAACTCGATGGGCGTGGTGAGCCAGAACAAAGGCATTTTGGTGCCGCTGCCCGGCCAGATGATGAGCGAAGTGGCCATCATTGCCGGTGTGGCCATTGCCACCCTGGGCGAGAAAACCAACATTGCCGACTGGGTGGCTATGACGGAGAACTACGACGTCATCCGCGACCATATCAGCCGCGTGATTCCGGGCTTCGAGAACTTCAACGAGAAGCTGCGCCGCCCCGGCGGGTTCTATCTGCCCAACGGCCCCCGTGAGCGGAAATTCACCACCAAGAACGGCAAGGCCAACTTCACCACCACCGAGTTTCAGAAGTACCAGCGCGAGCTGGAGCCCGGCCAGCTGGTGATGATGACCGTGCGCAGCCACGACCAGTTCAACACCACCATCTACGACTATAACGACCGGTACCGGGGCGTAACGGGCGAGCGGCGTGTGCTATTCATGAACGAGCAGGATATGGCCGAGCGCGGCCTCAAGTCCAAAGACCTGATTGACATCACCAGTCACTACCTGGGCTCCACCCGCACCGTGGAGAAGTTCCTGGCCATTCCCTACGACATTCCGAAGGGCAACGTGGCCGCCTACTTCCCCGAGGCCAACCCGCTGGTGCCCATTGCCAGC